>NZ_JBVHHW010000043.1:0-54082 GCF_055560875.1 Kitasatospora sp. NPDC023118 | reverse complement strand
AGCGTGGAGTTCGTCGACCTGCCCGCCGGGCCGCCGCTCGGCGTGGGCGGCCTGCCCTTCGAGACCACCGAACTCCAGCTGGCACCCGGCACCGCGCTGGTCCTCTACACCGACGGACTCGTCACCGGCCGCGAGCGCGACCTGGAGAACGGACTCGCCGCGCTGCTCGGTTCCCTGGCCAGCGCCCACGCGGGCGGGTCCCCGGAGGAGACCTGCCGGGCCGTGTTCGACGCGCTGGTCCCGTCGCGTCCGAGCGACGACATCGCGCTCCTCGTCGCCCGCACGCGCCTGTTCGAGCCGTCCCGGGTGGCCACCTGGGACGTACCCGACGACCTCGCCGCCGTCTCCCGCATCCGCAACGCATGCACCGACCAGCTCACCGCCTGGGGCCTGGAGGAACTGACCTTCACCATCGAGCTGATCCTCAGCGAGCTGATCACCAACGCCCTCCGCTACGGCGCCGAGCCGATCCGCGTGCGCATGCTGCGCGACACCAGCCTGGTCTGCGAGGTCTCCGACGGCAGCAGCACCGCCCCGCACCTGCGCTACGCCGCCATCATGGACGAGGGCGGCCGGGGCCTGTTCCTGGTGGCCCAGCTGGCCGAGCGGTGGGGAACCAGGTACACGGCACGCGGCAAGGTCATCTGGTCAGAGCAACCGCTGACCGCACCCGAGTACCGGTTCGAGGCGATGCTGCTGTAGCCCCCGCGGGTTTCTCGCCCGGGTATTCGCGTGGTGCCGGCGCTGCTCGTACGTCGCCGTACGCCAGTAGCATGGGCCTGGCTCCAGGGGTGCTACGAAGCAGGGTGCGGTTCAAGCTCGGTGACAGTCCGTCAGTGGTTTGCCGCGACCGGATTGCCGGTCAGGTTGACAGCGGGAGCGGGGTGTCCGCGGGGCCGTTGTGGTCGCTGGAGGGTGGGTCGGACACGATGGGGGGATCGCATGGGATCGCCTGGCCGGAGCGGACCCGGAAGTCGGCCCAGTCGGCACGCCACGGCCTGTGTGTCCCGTCACCGGAGTCGCCCGGACACAACGCCCCGCCGTCGTGCCCGCAGGTCGACCCGACGCGGTGGGCGTGTGACCGGCCGGCCGGAGTCCGCGGTGCTGCTCCCGTCGCTGCGTGTGTGGCTCGGGTCGGTTGCGGCCTTCGCCGCGTTGGTGGTCGTCGTGCTCGGGATCCGGTATGCCGACGAGGGCGAGCCCGGCGGGGCGGACGCGCGGATCGGGGCGGCGGTGGACGGTGTGGGGCCGTCGTGGCGGTCCGTCGCGCTGGCCATGGATTCCCTTGGGGAGCCGGTGGGAGCCGCGACGCTGGTCGCGGCCACTGTCGCGGGCTGCCTGCTGCTTCGGCGTCCTCGCGCGGCGGTGTTCGTCGTCGCCGGCGTCGCCATGGCCGTGGGGACGGCCACGTTGCTGAAGCACCTGGTGGGACGCACCATCCACGGCGGGAACCTGTCCTACCCGAGCGGGCACACCGCCTTCCTCGCCGCGCTCGCCCTCACGGTGGCGATGCTCGCGGCCCGCCGCCGGGGCCGGGACGGGCTCGGCGGCGGGCCGGTCGACGCCTTACGCGTGCTCACTGCGGCGCTGGTCGCCGGCGCCGCCATGGGCTGGGCGCAGGTCGCGCTGGGCGCGCACTACCCGACCGACGTCCTCGGCGGCTGGTGCACCGCGCTGGCGGTGGTACCGGCGACCGCGTGGCTGGTCGACCGGCTGGTCGGTCGGATGACCGACGCCGGTCGGAGGGAGCGTCGCTGACGTCGCGTCACGCCAGTCGGCGGAACACGGGCTTCACCGGCCGCCCGCCCAGCCAGGGGGCGGGGTCAGCGGCGTCCAGTGCCTTCCGGTACACGGCACATGCCTGGGCCACCACGTCGACGGTGTGGTCGATGTCGGCGTCGTCGAGCGCGCTGCTCACCACGAACGACGGGGCCAGCACTCCGCCCGCGAGGAGCTGGCGCAGGAACAGGGTGCGGTACTGCTGCGACGGCTGCCGGTCCTCGTCGAGGGTGGCGAAGACCAGGTTGCTGGCCCGGCCCCGGACGACGAGGTGGTCGCCGACGCCCATGCAGGCGGCGGCCTCGCGGACACCGGCGGCCAACCGCTCGCCGAGGGCGTGCAGCCGAGCGGTGACGCCCTCCTCGACGTAGGTGGTCTGCACGGCCATCGCGGCGGCCAGCGAGTGCGTCTCCGCACCGTGCGTGGTGGACAGCAGGAACACCCGGTCGCCGGAGTGACGCAGCCCGCCCCGCTCCATCAGGTCGCGGCGTCCGGCCAACGCGGAGACGGCGAACCCGTTGCCCAGCGCCTTGCCGAACGTGGAGAGGTCGGGGACGACGCCGTACAGGCCCTGGGCGCCCGCCTCGGACCAGCGGAAGCCGGTGATCATCTCATCGAAGATCAGTACGCAGCCGTGCCGGTCGGCCAGCTCGCGCAGGCCGGCGAGGTACCCGGGCGGCGGCTCGGTGTGACCGGCGGGTTCGAGGATCAGGCAGGCGACCTCGTCCCGGTAGCGGGTGAGCAGCTCCTCCGTGGCGGCCAGGTCCCGGTAGGGGAACGCCACGGTGAGGTCGGTGATCGCGGCCGGAATCCCGGCGGACATCGGCGTGGTGCCGATGAACCAGTCGTCGACGGAGAAGAACGGATGGTCGCCGCAGACGGCCACCCGCGGGCGCCCGGTGACGGCGCGGGCGAGTCGCACCGCGGCGGTGGTGACGTCGGAGCCGTTCTTCGCGAACTTCACCATCTCGGCGGTCGGAACCGTGGCCAGGAAGTGTTCCGCGGCCTCGACCTCCACGATGGACGGCCGGACGAAGTTGCTGCCGCGGTCGAGCTCCCGCCGCACCGCCTCCAGCACGCGTGGGTGGGCGTGGCCGAGGCTGACCGACCGCAGGCCGGAGCCGTACTCGACGTAGCGGTTGCCGTCGACGTCCCACACGTGGGCACCGCGGCCGTGGCTGATGACCGGGGCCAGGTTCTCGGGGTACTGGTCGTCGCCCTTGGCGTAGGTGTGCGCGCCCCCGGGGATCACGGCGTGCAGTTTCTCGTTCGCCGCCCGCGACCGGGGCAGGGCGAACTCTTCGGTGGATTCGGTGTCCACGCGGGCCTCAGCTCTCCTTCTGCCGCAGGACCTCGGCGAGGCTCGGCGCCTCCCGGTCCCGCTTGGACATCGACGTGGGCGGCAGCGGCCAGGGGATGGCGAGCTCCGGATCGTCGAAGGCGATCGTCACGTCCTCGGCCGGATCGTGCGGGCGGTCGATCAGGTACGAGACGTCGGTGGTCTCCGTCAGCGCCTGGAAGCCGTGCGCGCACCCCGCCGGGACGTACACGCTGACCTGCGTCTCGCCGGACAGCTCGAAGAAGGCCACGTTGCGGTAGGTCGGCGAGTCCGGGCGCAGGTCCACGACGACGTCGAAGACCTCCCCGTACGAGCACCGCACCACCTTGGCCTCGCCCGCGCCGGAGCGCAGGTGCAGGCCGCGCAGCACGCCCTTCACCGAGCGGGACACGCTGTGCTGGACGAAGGCGTCCGGAGCGAGGCCCACCGAGCGGAGCACGTCGGCGTCGAAGGTGCGGCAGAAGAAGCCGCGCTCGTCCGCGTACGGGGTCGGTCGGAACATGAACGCGTCGGCGATCGCCGGGACTTCGGTCGCCTTCACGGCGTCTCCCTCGAAGCGTGGGTGTGGTCGGTCGTCGGGAAGAGGGCCGCGGTCAGCGCGCTGAACTGGTCCTCAAGGCGCCGGGTGGCGGCCAGGTTCCGCTCGGCGAGGGTCTGCCGCAGCTCCGGCGAGCGCTTCTCCAGCTCCTGGAACTGCTCGATCAGCCGGTCGGCGTCGACCTCGCGCGCCGGGTGGCAGTAAGTGCCCAGCCCCATCTGGTCCATGAGCGCGTCACTCTTCGCCGCGTAGCTCAGGGCGAGCGTCGGCGTGCCGACCTTCAGCGCGCAGACCAGGTTGTGGTATCTGGTCGCCACTACGGTGTCGGCGGCCGCCGTCTCTTCCATCAGGTCGGCCAGTGAGGCCGTTTCGGCAGCGGTGACCAGCGGCGAGTCCACCGCTTCGAGGATCTCGGCGACCACCGTCGCGTCGACGTCGTCGCCGGTGAGCAGCCGGACCGGCCTGCCGTCCTCGACCAGTGCGCGGACGAAGCGGGTCGTCCCGTCGAGGTAGCGCCGGTGGATCTCCTCGGCCCGGGCCCGGTCGTCGTTGCCGCCGTGGAAGTCCATGACGCCGACGCAGACCACGCCCGGAGTGCCGGAGGGCGCGCTCGCGGGCGGCGTCGGCAGGGCGAAGGCGAGGTCCGGGTGGACCTCGTCCCGCGCGGTGTCCACGCCCATCGCCCGTATCGCGTCGCGGGACAGGGTGTCCCGGTACGACCGGTACGCGGCCAGCCGCGCCGACCAGCGCACCAGGGCCCGGGTCGGCCGGTTGCGGATCGCGGCGGCGCCGACGCCGACCAGCGCCACCCGGGTGCCGAACAGCCGGCCGGACGCGCAGAGCAGGAACAGCGCGTACGGGAAGCCCCACGGCCGCAGCGGCAGCGTGGCCTCCAGGACGCCCATGCCCGGCACGATCACCACGTCGTGCCGGCGCACCCAGGCGGCGGTGCGGACTGCGTCGACGAGTTTGCCCAGCCCCTTCGCCGCGATGGCGCCCGCCCGCGAAGCGGTCCGGTACTCCCCGCGGTACCAGTGCAGCCGCGTCGCGGGGATCCGGTACCGGGCCGCGACGACCTCGGGTCCGCCGCACAACGCGTCCACGACGGCCTCCGGGTGCTCGGTGCGGAGGTAGCCGAGGACGGCCTCCAGCGACCCGTCGTTGCCGAGGTTGCCGGAGCCGAGCAGGCCGAACACCCCGACCCGCAGCGGGGGTCGGTTCATGCCCTCCTCCCCTCGCGTCCGGCCACCAGGGCGTCGACGGAGACCGTGAGCAGGGCCGGCTCGACCGGGGCGCGGTCCTCGACCCGCTCGCCGGCGCCCGGCCGGAGCCGACTGGTCATCCAGGCGGCCAGGTGGCCGTAGCACGTGCGCCGGTCGTCCGCGGACAGCGGAGCCCGCCGGATCGCCGAGGCGAAGCCCCAGACGTACTCGGCGAGCAGCCGGGGCGTCGGGTGCAGCGGGCCCGCCCGGCGCGGGTCCAGGTTGACGCACCGGGAGCGCTTGGAGGGGTTCGCCCGCTCGGCGCGGGTGGGGTGGTCGCGGCGGAAGTACAGCAGCTCCGGCACCTGGTGGAAGGGCCCGTGCAGGGTGATCTCGGCGACGAAGGTGCGGTCCGCGTGGTGGTAGCTGTCGTGCGGCTTCACCCGGCGCAGCACGTCGGCCCGCATCACCCCGTAGAAGTCGTCGCCGCCGGGCTCGAACAGCAGGCTGCGGAAGCGCTCCGGCGCGTGCGGCGAGTCGGTGGCGAGCCCGTACTCGTAGGGGACCTTCACCTGGCCGTCGCCGTCGATGACGGCCTGGCCGGAGTGGGCGAGGATGATCTCCGGTCGCTCGTCCAGCGCCTCCACGCAGCGCAGCAGGAGGTCCCGGGCGTACAGGTCGTCGTGCGAGGCCCACTTGAACAGCTCGCCGCGGCACTGGGTGAACACGTGGTTGTGGTTCGGCGCGGCGCCGATGTTGCGGGGCAGCCGGAGGTAGCGGATGCGCGGGTCCCGCGCGGCGTACTCGCGGCAGATGTCCTGGGTCGCGTCGGTCGAGGCGTTGTCGGAGATGACCAGCTCGAAGTCCTCGTAGGTCTGGCCGAGCAGGGCGTCGAGCGACTCGGCGAGGTATTCCTCGCCGTTGTGGACGGGCAGGCCGATGCTCAGCCGGGGTTGGGCGGTCATGGTGTCCTCACTTCGGGGATGCCGTCCTCTACTTCGGGGGATGGGGCGTGGTGGCGCTCGCGCAGGGCGGTCCGCAGTTGCAGCCACCACAGGGCCGAGCCGCAGGCGGTCGCGGTGGCGACGCCCCAGGCCGAGCCGACCGTGCCGGCCAGGGCCGCCCCGCCGAGCCCCCCGCCGAGGTAGCAGGCGGAGGCGAACAGCTGGCAGCGCAGGCTGCGCCGGGCCGCGGCGAGCGCGCGCAGCCCGGCCGCCGCGCCGCTGCCGAGGCCGGCGCCCGCGACGCCGAGCGTGGCCGGCACGATGAGCTGCGAGGCGGAGTGCCAGACGTCGCCGAGGACGAGCTCGCCGACCCGGTCCGGCATCAGCAGCAGCGCCGCGCCCCACAGCAGCGCGGCGCCGGCCTGCCCGCCGCCCAGCAGGAGGCAGAACCTTCCGAGCCGTTGCGGCGCCTGCCTCAGCACCCGTGCCGCCTCCGCCACGGTGACCAGCGACAGCCCCATCAGCAGTGCGAGGAACGGGCCGAGCAGGAGCTCGGCGCCCCGGACGGCGCCCACCGCGCCGACCCCGGCGATCGCGCCGAGCCCGTACGCCCGCAGCTGGCTCGCGCCGCTGAGGCTGACGTTCTCGACCAGGTACCGGCCGCCGAGGTCGCGCTGCTCGCGGAGCCATCCGCGGGCTCGGGTGACCCGGGGCCGGAGGCCGGACTGGAGGCAGCCGTACCCGGCGGCCACCGCGGCGGAGGCGCCCCAGGCGAGCAGGAAGGCGGCCACGGTGCCCACCCGGGCCGCCACGACCATGGCCGGGACGAGCATGACGCCCTGCACGAGGTCGTTGGCGAAGGCCTTCTTCCCGGTGCCGGCGGCGAAGAACGCGAACCGCCAGGCGTCCTGCAGCAGCAGCGCCGGCAGGGCGACGCCGAGGCACGCGAACGCAGGCCCCACGCTGCCGCCGAGGGCGAGCCCGACCAGCAGGCACACCGCGCCGAGGCTGGCGCCGACGCCCAGCGCGGCGCCCGTCGACCGGGCCGCCGCCGCGCGCCAGGGCGCGTCCGGCACGCCGCTGAAGCGCACCACGAGCGGGTCGGTGGCCAGCCCGCGGGCGACGTTGAGCACCACGCCGTAGGTCAGCCAGGCCAGGCTGAACACGCCGAACGCCGTCACCCCCAGCTCGCGGGCCACGTAGATGCCCACCGCGAAGTTGGTCATGCTGGAGGCCGCCTGGTCGGCCAGTCCCCAGGACAGCCGACCGACGACGGCCCGTTTGCCGGTCGGCCGGGCCGCTCCCGCCGTGGCCGCCGGTGTCGTCGACGTCAACCCCTCGGTGGTCATCGGCGTCACGCCTTGATCAGCCCGGCGCCCTGGAGGGCGCCGGCCGCGACGGCGACGGTGTCGAAGGGCAGCCCGGAGCGCTCGGCGACGTCCAGCAGGCTGTGCTCCCCGTCGGACATGCTGAGCACCCAGAGCATGGCCATCTGCGCCTGCTTCGCGTTGCTGCGGCCGCCGAGCGAGTCGTACAACCCGCGCCGGCCCAGCTGCGGTTCGCCGTACGGGCTGAGGTTGAGGTAGCGCCGGTTGCGGTCGAGCACGGCGAAGGCCTCGCGGCAGACGGCGAGGGTGTCCGCCATCGCCTCCGGCTTGACGAAGTCCGGGTTGTCCGCCGAGGTGTGGTACTCGGGGTACCCGGCGTACGGGGTCCGGCTGAGCGAGCCGACGCCGAGGTCGAACCCGGGCGAGCAGTACTGCCGCTCGTCGTAGCCGTACGGGGTGAACTCGGCGACGCGGTGCGGGCGTTCGGAGGCGGCCAGGACGTGGCGCAGCACCCGGTCGATCTCCGCGTCGCCGCGCCGGCTCTGCTTGTACGTCAGTTGGCCCGGGTCGCCGGCGCATGCCAGCACCAGCCCGTGCTTGACCCGCTCCACCCGCTCCGCGTTGCGGGCCAGCCAGGTGATCGCCCCGATGGTGCCGGGTGCGAAGATGAACCGGTAGGTGTACCAGGGAGTCTGCTGCGCCAACTCCCGCGCCAGGAAGGCCGCCACCGCGATGCCCGCCAGGTTGTCGTTGGCCAGCGACGGGTGGCAGACGTGGCAGGAGACGATCACCTCGTCGGCGACCTGCCCGGGGACGACGTGCTCGGCGTAGGTGAGGTGGCCGTCGGCGAGCGTGGAGTCGATGCGCACCTCGTACTCGCCGTCCGGCAGGGCGTCCAGGGTCTCCTGGGCCAGGCAGAACCCCCATTCGGGCGTGTAGTAGCTGGTGCGGTACGGCACCCAGGTCGGGTGCTCCGGCAGGGTGTGTAGGTGTCCGCGCAGCTCGGTCAGCGGCATGGTCGCCGCCACCGGCACGCTGTAGCCGAGCACGTGCAGGGAGGACGCGGCGAAGTCGACGACCCGGTTGCCGGCGGCGTCGGCGATGTACGCGTCCCGGATGTTCCACTCCTGCGGCACCGTCCAGTCGAGCACCTGCGTGCCGGTCGGCACCTCGTGCACCTGCAGCGGGAGGTACTCGCCGACGATGTCCAGGGTGGCGCGCACACCGTCGCCGGTGATGCTCCGGCACAGCGGGTACAGCCGCTCCACCAGTGCGTGCATCTCCTCGCCGACCGTGGTCACCGGCGCCACCGCAGGGTGTCGTCGACGGTGCCGGCCTCGGAGGCCCGGCGCAGCACGGCCAGCCGGGTGAAGCCGCGTTCGAAGCTCTCCCGGGTCATCCCGAACTTCCGGTAGGCGTCGGCGAGTTCGAGCGCGCCCTGCTTCACCGTCCACTCGCAGTCGAAGCCGGGCAGCGCGGCGCGGAACCGGGAGAAGTCCACCCGGTACGAGCGGGGATCGGCGCCGGCCTCCCCGGTGATCCGCACCTGCGAGCCGTCCACCGCCTCGGCGACCTGCTCGGCGATCTCGGCGACCGTGACGTTGTTGGTCTCGCTGCCGATGTTGAAGGCCCGGTCGTGCACCGCCTGCCGCGGGGCGGTCAGCGCGGCCGCGAAGGCCCGGGCGATGTCGGCGGCGTGCACCAGCGGGCGCCAGGGGGTGCCGTCGGAGAGCACCAGCACCTCGCCGGACAGCAGCGCGTGGCCCACCAGGTTGTTCAGCACGATGTCGGCGCGCAGCCGGGGCGAGTAGCCGAAGGCGGTGGCGTTGCGCATGGACACCGGGGTGAAGTCGTCGTCGGCCAGCTCGTGCAGGTCGTCCTCCACCCGCACCTTGGACTCCGCGTAGGGCGTCACCGGGCGCAGCGGGGCGTCCTCGCCCACCAGGTCGTCGCCGCCGGCGGCGCCGTAGACCGAGCAGGTGGAGGCGTACAGGAAGCGCCGCACCCCGGCGTCGCGGGCCAGCTTCGCCAGCCGTACGGAGGCGTGGTGGTTGATGTCGTAGGTGAGGTCCGGCGCCAGCGAGCCCAGCGGGTCGTTGGACAGCGCGGCCAGGTGGATCACGGCGTCCACCCCGGCCACGTGCTCGGCCGTGACGTCGCGCAGGTCCACCCGGTGCCCCGGCGGGTCCGCGGGCGTCGGGCCGAGGACGCAGTCCGCGAACAGGCCGGCGTCAAGGCCGACGACTTCGTGCCCGGCGGCCGCGAGGACCGGTGCCATCACGGTGCCCAGGTAGCCCTGGTGTCCGGTCAGCAGTACGCGCAAGGTTCAGTCCCCCAGATCGAGAGTGCCCAGATTGAGAGTGAGTTTGGTGACGGCGAACGCCTCGGCGTAGCGCGCGTGGCATTCGATGCCGCGGATCCGCGCCAGCCCGAGGAAGGCCTCCCGGTCGTACCAGGGCCGGTGCCGTTGTGAGGGGTAGTGCCCCTGCAGCAGCCGCACCTTCTGTTCGGCGGTCTCCGGGGACAGCGGCTGGTACGCCACCGGGCGGCCCAGGTCGGCGTCCCACTTGACGATCTCGTAGCCGAGCACGAGGTGGTCGCGGAACGCGGTGGTCACCAGCTGCGCCAGGCCGCGGTGGTCCTGGTGCGCGTCGTCGGTGCGCGGTGCGAGGAGCAGGCCCGGTTCGGTCTGCCCGCGCAGTTCCTCGACCGCGGCCTTGGCCTCGTCCCAGTGCGCGGGCAGCCGGCCGTCCGGCAGCTTGAGCACGGTCAGGCGCAGGTCGGCGCCCGGGCAGAAGGCGGCGAGCGCGGCCCGCTCCTCCTGCTCCCGTTCGCTGCCGCCGCCGGAGAGCACCAGCGCGTCGACGCGCAGACCCGGCCGCGCCCGGCACATCGTCAGCAGGGTGCCGCCGGCGCCGACGGCGATGTCGTCGCAGTGCGCCCCCACCGCGACGATCCGGTCCAGGCCGCCTGACCCTAGCCGGATCACGCGCTCCTCACCCCGCCGCCGGTCGCGCCGGCCCCGGCGCCGTCCCGTTCCCACACGGCCCACGGGCGGTCGCCCCGGGCGTAGGCGGCGTCGAGCGCGGCCCGCTCCTTCACGGTGTCGGTCGGCTTCCAGAAGCCGCGGTGCTGGTGTGCCACCAGCCGTCCGCGCTTGGCCAGTTGGGTGCAGCCGTCGGCGACCAGGTCCCCGTTCTCCGGGATGTGGTCGAAGACCTCCTGGCGGAGTACGAAGTAGCCGCCGTTCTCCCACAGCGGCAGTTCGCTCACCGCGGTGATGCCCCCCACCAGGCCGTCCTCGCCCAGGTCCACGCAGTGGAACGAGGACTGCGGGGGCACCACCATCATCGACGCACCGGCGTCGCGCCGGGAGAACCGGTCGATCATCTCCGGCAGCGGGGCGTCGGTGAGCACGTCGGCGTAGTTGGCGAGGAACATCTCGTCGCCGTCCAGGTGGTGGCGCACCCGGCGCAGCCGCTCTCCGATCGGCGACTCGATGCCGGTCTGCGCGAACGTGATCGTCCAGGAGGCGATGTCGGTGGACAGCAGTTCGGTCCGCCCGCCCCGCAGCACGAAGTCGTTGGACGTCGTCTCCTCGTAGTTGAGGAAGAAGTCCTTGATGTGGTGGGCCCCGTACCCGAGGCACAGGATGAACTCCGTGTGCCCGAAGTACGCGTAGTAGCGCATGACGTGCCAGATCAGCGGCCGCGGGCCGACCATCGCCATCGGCTTGGGCACGTCGTCGGAGGCTCCGCTGCGCATGCGCAGCCCGTAACCGCCGCAGAACAGGACGACCTTCATGGCTTGACCTCGACAATGCTCAGTTCCGGGATGGGGAAGACCAGCCGGCCGCCCCACTCGTGCACGAAGGACAACTGCTCGACCAGCTCGGCCCGCAGGTTCCACGGGAGGACGAGGACGTAGTCCGGCCGGTCGGTGCTGATCCGCTCGGGGGCCAGGATCGGGATGCGGGTGCCCGGGGTGAACCGGCCGTGCTTGTAGGGGTTCCGGTCGACCGTGTACGGGAGCAGGTCGGGCCGGATGCCGCAGTGGTTGAGCAGGGTGTTGCCCTTGCCCGGGGCGCCGTAGCCGACGACCGTCTCGCCGCGCTCGGCCGCGTCGATGAGGAACCGCAGGAGGTCCCGGCGCACCTTGGCCACCCGGGCGGAGAACTCGGTGTACCCGGACAGCTCCTGGAGCCCGGCGGCCTTCTCCCGGTCCAGCACGTCGGCCACCCGCCGGCTCGGCTCGCCGGCCACCTCGGCCGGCCGGGCCCACAGCCGGATGGAGCCGCCGTGGGTGGGCAGCAGCTCGACGTCCACGAGCGTGAGTCCGCCGCTCGCCAGCGCCCGGGTCGCGGACGCGACCGTGTAGTACTGGAAGTGCTCGTGGTAGATCGTGTCGTACTGGTTCTCCTCGATCAGGGTCAGCAGGTGCTGCACCTCGATGGAGACCCAGCCGTCGTCGGACACCAGGGCGCGCAGCCCCCGGGTGAACCCGACCACGTCGGGGATGTGCGCGTACACGTTGTTGGCCACGACCAGGTCCGCCGGCCCGTGCTCGGCGCGGACGGCCGAGCCGGTGGCCGGGTCCAGGAACTCCGTGAGCGTGGGCACACCCGCCTCCCGCGCCGCGGCGCCGACGTTCACCGACGGTTCGATGCCGAGGCAGCGGATCCCCCGGTCCACCACGTGCCTGAGCAGGTACCCGTCGTTGCTCGCGACCTCGACCACGAAGGCGCCGGGGCCGAGACCCAGCCGCTGGACGGCATCGGCGACGAACGTGCGTGCGTGCTCCACCCAGGAGGTCGAGTAGGAGGAGAAGTACGCGTACTGCGTGAACGTCTCCTCCGGCGTGATCAGCGGGGGGATCTGCGCGAGCCAGCAGTCGGTGCAGACCCGCAGGTGCAGCGGGTACGCCGGCTCCGGCCGGTCCAGTTGGTCAGCGGCGAGAAAGCTCTCACACGGCGGGGTCGCCCCCAGATCGACGACGCTCCCCATCGCCGTCGAGCCGCAGAGTCGGCATCGTGTCATTTCCTGCCCCCATTCCTGCCCGCGCGGGTGCCCCGCCGCGAGCCAGCGTTTCCGTTCCCTACCGGCGGTGCGCCGTCCGCGCCGCCGGACCGCACCGCGATCGCGGTGCGGTACCCCTCCACCAGGCGCTCCAGCCCGACGGCCGGGCTGAACCCCTGCTCGTAACGGCGCCGGGCCGCCCGGCCCATCTCCCGGTTGCGGTCCGGCTCGGCCGTGATCCGGCGTATGCAGGACGCGAGCGAGGCCGCCTCGCCCGGCTGGTGCAGCAGCCCGGTCACCCCGTCCTCGACGAGTTCGACGAAGGCGCCGTGACCGGCGGCGACGGCCGGGACCCCGGCCGCCATCGCCTCCACGACCACCAGGCCGAACGCCTCCAGCCACGTCGAGGGAGCCACCACGGCGACCGACCGCGCGACGGCCTGCCGGCACTGGGCCCGGTCGTACAGGCCGACGCACCGCACGTCGTCCCGGCCCGCCGCCCAGGCGGTCACCTCCCGCTCCAGCGGCCCCGCGCCGGCGACCACGAGCGGCACGCCCACACCGCCGTCCGCGGCGATCTCGTCCCACGCGGCCATGAGTAGCCGCACACCCTTGGCCTCCGCGAGTCGGCCGAGATAGAGCAGGTGCTCGCCGGCGCCCGTCCGGCAGGCGCCCGGGTCGGGCACGAAGTTGTGCTTCACCGCCAGCCGCTCGGCCGGCAGGCCGGCCCGCGCCAGGACGTCGCGCTGCGCTGCGGAGATGCAGAAGAACCGCTCCACGCCGGACCACCACCGCCGCCGGTTGACCGCCAGGCTGACCGCGAGCGGCACCGTCGCCAGCCGGGAGTCGCGGTAGCAGCCGTGCCGGACGGCGGGCAGCGGTGACCCCCCGACGCACTCGGTGCACGGCCGGCCGCCGCGCTGCAGCGTGCCCGGCGGGCAGACCTGGGTGTAGTTGTGCAGCGTGGCGACGGCGGGCACGTCGGCGTCGGCGCAGGCGGCCAGCACCGCGGGCGACAGGAGCGGGAAGACGTTGTGGACGTGCACCACGTCCGGCCGTTCGGCGCGCAGCCGGGCGGCGAGCTCCGCTCGGACCGCCGGGTTCCACGGCACCAGCAGCGGCACCGCGGCCTTGCCCAGCAGGGACCGGGCGGCGATGTCGTCGCTGCGCCGCTCGAACACCTCGACCCGGTGGCCGGCCTCGCGCAGCAGCCCCACCTCCTGGTCGACGACCTCGTTCTCCCCGCTCGGCTGCGCCGAGTTGTAGCGGTTGTGCACCACGAGGATGTGCATGCTCACGTTCCCTCCGTTCTCCGGGCCCGTTGCGGTATGCGTCGTCGGGGGATTTCGGGCGTTGCGGGGGGAGCGGCCGCGGCGGGTGCCGCCAGCAGCGAGGCGGCCACGGTCAGATGGAGCAGGTACGGCGAGGCGTCGCCCAGCCCGGCCTCGGTGTACGAGGCGATCGCGCAGTAGCTGATCAGGAAGATCGCGCAGGCCCTCGACAGCGACGGTGGCCGCAGCAAGGCGACGCCGCCCAGCACGATGAAGACCGCCGCCACGACGGTGACGCCGGCCAGGCCCTGTTCGTTGTAGACGGCCAGCCAGCTGTTGTCGATCGGCAGCCCGCCGAACGACTTGTCGCCCAGGCCCATGCCGAATAGCTGCTCCGTGGTCGTCCGGGGTGCTGCCAGCAGGGCGTCCCAGACCTTGGCCCGACCGGTGAGGTTGGAGAAGTTCTCCTGGCTCTGTCCGCGCAGGAACCACGCCTGGAGCAGCGAACTCAGGCCCACCGCGGCCACGGTGGCGCACAGCACCGCCCAGGCGAAGAACCGCCGGGCGGCGGCGCTGGTCAGGATGAGCGAGCCGATCGCCAACGCCAGGCCGATGATCAGGCCGAGCGTGGCCGTCCGGGTGTGGGTCAACGCGAGCAGGACGAGTGACGGCACGATGACCGCCGCCGCACTGGCCCTGGTGGTCCGGCGGTCCAGGAGGAGCAGCACGGTGAGCCCGATGATCACCGCGGCGTACTGTCCGATCTGCGGCGGGGTGAGCGGCCACAACGCGCCGACCAGCCGACCGCCGTAGAGCTCGGGCATAGCCGCGCCCGGTGAGACGACCAGGCCGGCGGCCACCGTCGCGAGCACCGCGAAGTACATCCGGATGTGGTACCGGACGAACGTCTGGCTGCCGTCCCACCAGCGGCTGAGCAGCCACAGCGTGCCGACGAAGAGCGCCAGCCGGAAGCAGCGGAACAGCGCGCCGAACCCGGACTCCAGGTTCGCGCTGGAGATCACGCTCAGCACCAGCATCAGGGTGAGCAGGAACAGGAAGGCGCTGGCCCGGACGCGCAGCCGGAGATTGAGCACGAGCGCCAGCGCGAACGCGGAGACCAGCGCACCCATGGTGGCCATCTGGATGAGGGAGCGGGGCAGCGGGATGATGGTCCGCGCCCCGGCGGAGCCGAGCGTGTTGAGGATCAGCAGCCCCCAGACCAGCTCGACGGTCCTCGGCGGGCCGGCGGGGCGCGGTCGGGCGCCGGGCCGCGTTTCCGCGGTGTCCGGTCCGCCCGGCAGCCCGTCGTGCGTCAGGTCCCGGCCCATCTCAACCACCGGCCTGTGGCCGGAAGGTGCTGCCCGCGTCCTGCTGGTACGGCGTGCCCTGCCACTGCCCGAAGTCGAGCGTCCGGCTCGGGTCGTGGGCGACGAAGCTCCATGGTCCGAGGTAGGCGTTGTCGTGCCAGCGGTTCTGCTGCTTGCCGGTGATCGCCTCGGCCACCGGTTCGCCCTTGTACGGCGACCAGTCCGGATAGGTGCCGTAGTTGGCCAGCACCGCCATGCGGCCGCACTTGACCGTGCACCCGACGACGGACGGGTCCAGCGTGAAGCGGTTGTCGTGGATGTCCACCCGCTGGGTCTTCCACCGGCAGTCGGCGTAGAGCGGTGGGGCGGCGATCGTCGGCTGGGCGCAGCGGTCGGTCTTCTTCACCAGCAGCGTGCAGTCACCGGACGAGGTGTTGGCCGGGCTGTTGCAGAACCGGTCGGCGTTCTCCCACAGGGTGATCCCGGACCAGTTGTCCGCCAGCACGTTCCGGTAGATCTCGATCCTGTCCGTGCGGGCCGGGATCCGTGGTTCGCCGCCGGACTCGGACAGGTAGACGGTCGCGTACGGGAAGTTGTCGCCGCGGTCGGCGGCATTGCGGCCCTCGACCCAGTCGTTCCGCCGGATCGTGTTGTTCCGGATGACCGCGTTGTAGCTGGTCTCGTAGATCAGCGCGGCACCGTCGTTGGCCTCCAGCACGTTGTCCTCGATGCGGAAGTCGTTGTTGTTGGTGTCCGCCCACAACCCGGGTCCGCGGTTGTCGTGCACCCAGTTGCCGCGCACGTCGGCGCCGTTGACGGCCCAGAACTTGACGCCCCCGGTGCAGCCGCAGCCCGGTTGCCGCCGCTCCCACTGGTCGGTGTCGTTGGCCGTGATCTCGTTGCCCTCGACCACCAGATCGCTGACGGGGGCACCGGCCTTGTACGCGTTCATGCCGTACTGCCCGTTGCCGCGCAGGCAGTCGGCGCGGACCCGCTGACGGGCACCGGCCATCAGCCCGGCGCCGGAGTTGTTCTGGATCGTCGCGTGCTCGATCACCCACCCGTCGGCCGAGTCGTGGTTGACCACCCCCTCGTTCTGCGGCGCGACGAAACCCTGCACGGTCAGGTAGCGGATGGTGACGTCGGCGGCGCTGCCGCTGAACGCGTACTCGTTGGTCTTCCGGCCGTCGAGCACCGCGCCCGGCGCGCCGAGGTAGCTGTCCCCCTCCTTGGGGACGACCTGGGCGTACCGGTCCGAGTCGAGCGTGTGCGTCCCCGGTCGGAGCCAGAAGGTGGTGTTCGCGGGGCTGCTCCTGGTCTTCGCCGCCAGGTCACCGACCACCGCCGGGTCGACCGTCACCGCGCCCGCCGGCGCGTTCGCCGGCCCGGCCTCGGGGCTGGCGCACACCTGGGCCGCGGCCACGGCCCCGGATGGCGTGGCGGTCGGCTCCGGCCGGGCGTCCGAACCGCTCGTGCAGCCGGTCGCCAGCAGCAGGGCCAGCGTCAGCGGCGCCGCCGCCCACGCCCCCCGGTGCCGCCTCTTGATCCCCACCCGCCCCCCTAGTCCCGGAACCCGAGCACGGTGGTGAACCCCTCAGCGCCGTCGGCGAAGCCGGTGCCGACCAGCGTGATGGCGGGTTCCTTGCGTCCGAAGCCGGCGGAGTACCAGCCCAGCGGCGGGTTGCTCTCGCCACGGTGCGCCCGCCAGGTCAGCTGCCCGGGCAGGTCGAGCACCGCAGAGCGGTCCTCGCCGTCCCGGGTCCAGGTCAGCACGGCCCGGTTCCCCGTCAGGTCCGCGGCGATCGCCGGGCCGAGGTGGAACGCCAGGCGCACGGCCCGGCGCGGGCCGCGCACCTCGTCGACCACCCGCAGCTCCCGGCTCGCGGCGGTCAGCTCCACCCGGCGGCGGTGCACCGAGGGCTGGTAGCCGTCGTGCTCGGCACACCAGCGGGCCACGGTCTCGTCGGAGGTGTCCGCGACCAGGACACGGGTGCGGGCGTGACGGGTCCACAGGAACGGGCCGCCCGAGGCGGACTGGTCCTCGCCGTCCAGCTCCAGGGTGTTGTGGCCCAGGGTGGAGCGGAAGTAGCGCCGCCACTCGGGCTGCCCGTGGTAGCAGTACGTCCCCGGGTCCGCGAGCACGTCGACCCCGTCGTGGCGGACCTCCACGGACAGCGCGTCCGCGTGGCCGTGCGCGGCGATGGACAGGAACCCGTGCGGGCCGCCGTCGCAGCGGCACCAGATCTCCTCCCCGCCGCGCAGGATGGTCATCCCCGCGTCGGGGAAGTGGACCGGCCGGCTCGCCGGGCGGGTCACGCCGCCGTTCTTCGCGGTGGCGTCCTTCCCGTACGGCCGGATGAGCGCGGCCAGCAGCGGGGTGCGCGCATCGGCGCCGGTCACCTCCGGCCACCAGGGAAGCCGACCGAACACGGCGCCGCCGGTGGCCAGCAGCGAGGCCCAGCGGTCGGTGCCCGCGCCGTCCACGATCAGACCGTGCCCGTCGTCCGCGTCCCCCTGGCGCGGCGGCCGCAACCGATTGTCCACGACGGCCGCGAGCGCGTCGGTCATCCGCAGCAGCACCGACCGGACGGTCGCGGGGACGGGCACGTAGGCCGCGTCCGCCTCGGCCACCGCGGCCAGGCCGAGCTCCAGGACGAGCCCGTGGTACTCGGTGGCCAGCTCGCGGTTGAGGCCGGAGACGAAGGTGTTGGCGCGCAGGTGCCGCTCCAGCGACCGCAGCGCGTCCGAGCGCCAGCGCTCGGAGGAGGGGAACCACCCGAACGCGCAGGCCGCGGCGAACTGCCCGGCCGCCTCGGCGATGACGTGGTTGTTCGCCGAAGACCCCCGGCTGGGGAAGGCGGCCAGCCAGCGCTGGTGGTGCCAGATCTGGTTCAGCGCCACCGGGTTGCCCTCGAACAGCGCGGCCGCGCCCGGCCAGCCGTCGAGCAGCCGGCGGACCCACACCCAGGACAACAGCCGGATGCCCAGCTCGATGCCGCTGATCCAGTGCACGCCGCGCAGCGGTGGGTTGGCCGCCCACCACGACCGCAGGTGCTCGGCCACGCGCCCGGCGTACCGCTCGTTCCCGGTGATCGCGTAGGCGGCGGCGAGCACGGTCAGGTACTGGTGGCGGGACGGCTCCCAGATCTGCTTGATGTCCCCGACCGCGTCCTCGTCCCGGTACGGCACGTCGAAGGCGTAACCGGACGGCGCCCGGCGCCCGGTCTTCGGGTCCAGCCACCAGTCCGGGTCGGCCAGGTCGTCGCGCTCCACCCCGAAGAACTCGGCGTGCCCGTCCATCAGCCGGTCCGCCTCGGCGACGAGACGCTTCGCGGCGTCCGCCGGCACCGCGGCGATCGCCCCGGCGGGCAGGACGGCGGTGAACCGGGCGCCGGTCACTCCCGGGCAGTCCGGCGGCGACACCGACCGCCACCGCCGCCTGCGCACCGCGTCGCCCACCCGGCCGCCGACCTCCTGCGGCCCCATCCGGGACAGGCGCCGCAGGTACCAGCCTGCGCTCATGCTCACAGCGACCTCGCCAGGGTCACCGGCGCGCCGCCGGCCAGGCTCGCCCGCACGGCGAGGGTGGCCGCCGTGGTGGCGACCAGCGACTCCAGCGGCACCGGCATCGGCCCGCCGGTGCGCACGGCCTTGATGAACGAGGCCAGTTCGGCCGACTGGCCCTTGTCCCGGGCCTGGGGCAGCCGCGAGCTGACCCACCGCTTGCGGCCGGCTGTGCTGTCGAAATACACCGAGGCGCGCACGAAGTCGTCGAGCTTGAGCACCCTGCCGTCCGCGACGAGGTCCAGTGTCTCCTTGGGGAAGCCGGGCGCGCCGGTGGTGACGTAGCTGAGGGTGGCGGTGGAGCCGTCCGGGTAGCGCAGCACGATCTGGAGGTCCTCGTTGCCGGACGGGGCGACGGCGTACACCGAGACCGGGTCGGCCTCCAGCAGCCAGCTCGCCGTGTCGATGAAGTGTCCGCCCTCGCCGGCGAACCGTGAGCCCTCCGTGCCCTGTTGGAGGTACCAGCTGCCGTGCTGCAGCCGGCCCGCGTTGACCAGGTAGCGCAGGCTCGCCGGACCGGTCCGGGCGCCGAACCGGTTCCTGGCCTCCCGCAGCAGGGGTGCGAACCTGCGGTTGAAGCCCACCTGCAACCGGTCGTTGCCGGACTCCTCCACCGCCGCGAGCACGCCGGCCAGTTCGTCCTCGGTGAGGGCCAGGGGCTTCTCCACGAACACCGCCTTGCCGGCCAGCAGCGACTTGCGGGTCAGTTCGGCGTGCGAGCTGTGCCGGGTGACCACGAACACCGCGTCGACGGCCGGGTCGCCGAGCACGGCGTCGAGGTCGGTGGTCGCCTGGGCGAAGCCGAACTTCCGCCGCGCGTTGGCCGCGGACAGCGCCGTCGTGGTGACGACCGTGGACAACGTGACGCCGTCGCGCTGTGCCAGGTGCGGCAGCAGCATCGACGTCGCGTAGTTGCCGGCGCCGACGAACGCCAGCCGCACCGGTGCCCCTGCGGATCGGCCGGGCGCGGACCGGGCCGGGGTGGACGCCGTGCCGCCGCGTCGCACTGCGGGCACCGCCACCGCCGGGGCCTGCGCCTTCCCTTCCGCCGCGGGTTCGGGGTACCGGAACAGCACGGCCACGGCCTTCAACTCGCCGTCCTTCAGGCGCTGGTACGTCTCGACGGCGTCCTCGAAGTCGGCGATGTGCGAGATCAAGGGTTCCACGTCGACGCGGCCGCGGGCGAGGAGGTCGAGGAAGCACGCCAGGTTGCGGCGCTCGGTCCAGCGCACGTAGCCGATCGGGTAGTCCCGCCCCTCCAGCTCGTACGACGGGTCGTAGCGCCCGGGGCCGTACGAGCGGGAGAACCGGACGTCGAGCTCCTTCTCGTAGTACGCGTTCCACGGGAGGTCCAGGCGGCACTTGCCGATGTCGACGACCCGGCCCCGGTCCCGGGCCAAGTGGGCGGCCAGCTCGACGGGTTGGTTGCTGCCGCCGCCGGCGGCCAGGTACACCTGGTCCACGCCGTGACCGTCGGTCAGCTCGGCTACGGCGGTCTCCACGGCCGCGGATCCGGGATCGCCGCAGGCCACGGCGCCCAGACGCTCGGCGAGCTCGCAGCGCGCCGGGTCGGGGTCGGCTCCGACGACGCGCACCCCCGAGGCGGCGAGGAGCTGCACCACGAGCTGCCCGATCAGCCCGAGGCCGATGACCAGCGCCACCTCCCCGAGCTGGGGCTCGCCCTGGCGCACGCCCTGCAAGGCGATCGACCCGACGGTGCCGAAGGCCGCGTGCCGCGGCGCGAGGCCGTCCGGCACCGGGGCGTAGAGGTTCTTCGGCACCCAGTTCAGCTCGGCGTGCAACGCGTGCTCGTTGCCGGCGCAGGCCACGAGGTCGCCGACCTTCACATCGTCGATCCCGGCGCCGACCTGCTCGACCACCCCGCACAGCGAGTAGCCCAGCGGCGTGTAGGAGTCCAGCTTGCCCATCACCTTGCGGTAGGTGGCGGGCAGCCCGTTGGTGGCCACGCTCTGCATGACCTTGGCCACCTGGTCCGGACGGGAGCGGGCCTTGCCCAGCATCGACATCCCGGCCTCGGACACCTTCATGAGCTCGGTCCCGGTGGAGATCAGCGAGAAGGCGCTGCGGACCAGCACACCGCCCGGCTTGCATCCCGGCACCGGCACGTCGAGCACCGACAGCTCGCCGCTCTTGTAGTTCTGCACAACCTGTTTCACCGGAAGTCCCCTTGTCCTGAGTCAAGTGAGCTCTAAGCCGTCAAGTGAGTGCTGTGGTTGAGGCCGGAGGTCGCGTCGCGGTACCAGTACTCGAGGGTCAGCACATGCCACAGATGCTTGGAGAAGTCCCGTTGCCCGGCGGCGTCCTCGGCGACGAGCCGCGCCAGCGCGTCGCGGCGCAGGAACCCGGACTGGACGAGCACGCCGTCGTTCACCACCTCGCGCACCAGCGGTGCCAGGTCCCGGCTCATCCAGGCGCGCAGCGGGGCGCTGAACAGGCCCTTGGGCCGGTACACGATCTCCCGGGGCAGGATCGAGGTGGCCGCCTCCTTGAGGACGGCCTTGCCCTGTCGTCCGACGATCTTGCGATCGCCGGGCACGGCGAACGCCGCCTTGACCACCTCGACGTCCACGTACGGCACCCGCACCTCGGTCGACGCGGCCATGCTGGAGCGGTCCGTGTACGCGAGGTTCAGGCCCGGCAGGAACATCCGGGCGTCGCCCAGGCACATGCGGTTGACGAAGTCGTCGAGGTCGTTGTCCTGGTAGACGTCCGCGTGCTCGGTCAGCACGTCCTGGACCGTCCCGGCCAGGTCCGGGTTGACCAGGGCGAGCAGTTCGGCCTGGTCGTACATGGTGTAACTGCGCCGGAACGCCGTCTCCTCCGGCAGATCGGCGAAGGAGAGGAACCGCTTCGCGAACCGCACCGACCGGAACCCCCGGCGGGCCGTGGCGACCGGCAGCCGGTCCACGGTCGCGGACAGGCCGCGCCGAAGCGGCCGCGGGATGCGCTGGTAGCGCAGCGCGAGCTGGTTGGCCAGGTGCTTGCGGTAACCGGCGAACAGCTCGTCGGCACCCATCCCCGAGAGCAGCACCTTGACCCCGGCCTCCCGGGCCGCCGAGCAGATCAGGAAGGTGTTGATCGCGGCGGGGTCGCCGATCGGCTCGTCCAGGTGGTACGTCATCCGCGGCAGCAGGTCGAGCACGTCCGGGGCGATCTCGATCTCATGCAGGTCGACGCCGAACCGCTCGGCCACCCGCCGGGCGTAGCGGAGGTCGTCCGGCATCGCCTCGAACCTGGCGTCCTCGGCGCGGAACCCGATCGTGTAGGCGGAGATCCCGGGGTGGTCGCGGGCCGCCAGCGCGGTCAGGTAGCTGGAGTCCAGGCCGCCGGAGAGGAAGGTTGCCACGGGTACGTCGGAGAGCAGGTGGCGTCGGGTCGACTCCTCGACGATGGCGGCGAGATCCGGCCGCTCACCGGCCCGGGCCCGCTCCCGGCCCTCGGCGGCGACGTCCCGCAGGTGCCAGAACCGGCCGCGCTCCACCCGGCCGTCGGGTTGGCACCGGAGCCAGCTCCCCGGCGGCAGCTTCTCCGCCTCGCGGAACGCGCACCGGGAGTCCGGCACCCAGTAGTACAGCAGCGAGGCCACCAGCGCCGCGTGGTCCACCTCCAGCGACCCGCCGGTGGCGGCGGCCAGCGCCTTGAGCTCGGAGGCGAACACCAGGCCCTCACCGCGCCGGACCAGGAAGAGCGGCTTGATGCCGAGTTGGTCGCGGGCGAGCACCAGGTCACCGGTTCGCTCGTCGAAGATCCCGAACGCGAACATGCCGCGCAGCCGGGGCAGGCAGTCCGTGCCCCAGCGCCGCCAGGCCTCCAGCAGCACCTCGGTGTCGGAGGTGCCACGGAAGCGCACCCCGGCGGCCGCCAGTTCGGCACGCAGCTCGGGCGCGTTGTACAGCTCGCCGTTGTACGTCAGGACGAGGCCGTCCGAGACCATCGGCTGGGCGCCGGTCCCGGACAGGTCGATGATGGCCAGCCGGCGGTGCCCCAGGTGCACTTCGCCGTCACCGACGGGGTGGCTGTACCGGCCCGCCCCGTCCGGACCGCGGTGGGCGAGGGTATCGGTGAGCAGGTCGGTCACGACCTTCCCGTCCGGCCATCGGTACGTGCCTGCGATGCCACACATGTCCTACCTCGCCTCCTGATCGCTGTCCGGGACCCGTGCGGTCCACATCGGTAGTCGTTCCGTCCGCCGCCGACCCGTCCGGTTCGGCCGGGCCGGCCGCCCGTCCCGGCCGCGCGGCGCGGTGTGCGGCCCGTCCCACAGCGTGCCGTCGGTCCGGTCGCGCGGATCGGGGTCGATCAGCACCACACCGATCACCGCAATGCGCTGGTCGGCGAGCTGCCGCGCCACGGTGTGCAGCCACGCGGCGCTGCCGTGCCCGGCACGCACGACGAGCACGGTCCGGGTGCCGAGGTACCGGAGGTCGGTCCACGCCGTGCCGGGCGCCACCGAACCGACGCCGAGCCGGCGCTGCTGAGGTGCCACGGCCGCGGCGCGCTCGCCGCCGACCACGGTCGGATCCCCGGGCTTCGGACGGCGGTTGGCGAGCTGCGGGCCGGGCAGACCGTCGACGACGACCACCGGCCCCTCCTCCGCCGCCAGTGCCCCGGCGAGGTCCAGGGCGATCACGCTCGTGCTGCGCGCGCAGCCCAGTTCCAGCAGTGACACCGCTTCCGCGGAGCCGCGTACGGTGCGGGCCAGGGTCGCGGTGAGTCTCGTCCGTGCCGCCCGGGCCCGTCGGCGCTGCCACCGGCCGGCCGACCTGCGGGGCACGGCGCTCAGCTCCGCGATGACCGAGGCGCCGAGGTCCGCCGCGATCTCCCGGCGCAGCACGGGGCGGTCCGCCACCACCGCGCCGACCGCGGCCACCGCGAGCCCGAGGGCGAGCCCGAGGACGAGTCCGATCGCGGCGTCGGTGGCGGCGGTCCTCGGCAGGGACTGCCGCACCGCGCGCGGGGCGTCCACGATCTGTGTGCCGGCGACAAGCCGGGGCGTGCCGACCCGCGCCTCCGCGGCGCGCTGGCCGAAGTCGGTGATCCGCGAGGTGAGTTCGGCCCGGCTGGCGTAGAGCGCCTCCAGGTTCGCCGCCGCCTTCGGCCCGCTCTGCTGCGATGCGTCGCCGATCGCCTGGTTGACCTGGGCGAGTTCGTCCCGCATTCGGTCACGCTGGTCGAGCAGGGCCTTTGCCTCGGCGTCCGCGGCTTCCTGAATTCGCCGCACGTGGTCCGCGACGAACCCATCGGCCAGCGCCTTGGCCCGGGCCACCGCTTCCGCGTCGCTGTGACCCGTCACGGTGATCTGCAGCAGGTTGTTGGTCAAGCCGGTACCCGCGTAGTCCCGCATGAAGTCCTCCGGTTTCTCCGGGGACCCGAGGGACTTCAGGGCCTGGCCGGCGATCCCCGTGGTCCGCAGCAGAGCGGCGTCGGTGCGGATCAGCGTTCCGGGGTCGTTCGGCTGGTCCGCCTGGTGGGCGACCAGCACCGTGGCCACCGCGCTCGGCGGCGGCGGCCGCAGGACCGCCAACGCCGCGCCGACCAGCAGCCCGAGCAGCGCCATCGCACACCAGAGGCGGCGCCGCCTGCGCACCGCGACCACCAGCGCCTGCAGGTCCAGTAGTGGAGAGGCGGTCGACGGCTCCGACGCCGTACTCGTCGTCACCCCGAACCTCTCCCCGCGTCGTCGCCGACCGCGAGCGCCGGCGTGGCGCCGTCCGGACGACGGCCGGCGGAGCGCGTCGGACGGTCCCGGACCGTGCCGGCGACGACGATGCCGACGACCTCGTGCTCGGCGTCCGCACACGCCCCGGCGATGCCGGCGAGCTCCCCCGCGGTCCAGCTGCCCGCGCTGAGCACGACCAGGGCACCGGACTCCTCGTCGCGGTCCGGCACCAGCGGCCGGGACACCGGAACCCCCACCACCCGCAGCAGCGGATCGCCCCCCGCCTCGGCGACGAGCTGCCCGGCGGCCCGGTGGGCCAGCCCGTCGCCGTTCGGGACGATCACCAACAGCCGCCGGGGGGCTGGCAGTTGGTCCCGGAGGCGGGCGCACACCCGCCGGTAGCGGAGCTGCCTGCTGGCCTCGTCGCCGGAGGCGTGCGGGGTCGGCAGGTCCCACCGGACGTCGATACCCAGCAGCCGGCGGACCCGGGCCCGTGGGCCACGGCCCTCCGGCCGGTGCGCGGGCCGTTCACCGGGTACGTCGACGGTGCCGAGGAGCACCGAGCCCAGCGCCGCGGCGATCTCCGGTTCGGTGCGCAGGCGGCGACTCATCCGTGCCGCGGCGAGATGGCCGATGACCGCGAGCAGGAAGAACAACAGCGCCCCGGCGGCGACGAGTTGCGTCCTGGTCGGCGGTGCCTCGCCGGTCGGTCGGGCCGCCGACCCCATGACGACCATGTTGGCCTTGTTGGCGGCCGGGTCGACCTGGTCCAGCTTCTTGATGGCGTCCTGCAGCGTGGTGCGCAGCTTCTCCAGCTCGGTGCGGGTCTGCACGCTCTCCACGGTCTGCCCCGGATCGGCCGCGGCGGCCAGGTCGGTGATGCGGCGGCTGGCCTGCACCACCAGCTGCCGCAGTGCCTCGGGCTGCGCCGCTTCGGGGTCGGTGCTGTCGCCCGCGATCCGCGCGGCGAAGGTGACGAACTGCTGGGCCACCTGATCGGCGAGTTGCTGGGCGTGCTCCGGGGTGTCGGCCGTACCCGAGATCTTGATGATGTTCCCGTCCGCGGCCGTGGCGCTCACCCGGTCCCGCAGCTCGCTGCCGCTGACCCCGGCCCAGCCGAGCGTGACGGCCGCGCGGTCGACCACCACCGAACTGGTCGCGATCTGGGCCTGGGTCAGCAACTCGCGGTCCTGCCACACCCCCGGCAGCAGTACCGACGCCGACGTCGTGTAACTCGGCGGGAACAGCAAGGAGGTGCCGTAACCGACGAGCGCACCCACCACGGCGAGGACGGCGAGAAGCCGCCAGCGCCGACGGAGGATCCGACCGATCGTGGCCAGGCGTATCGTGTCGTCGCTCAACGGCGCGGCCTTCTCCCCGCCCGGTCCGGGGCGCCCGCCGACACCGGAGCGTGGCCACGGCAGGCGGCGGCGTAGGCGGCGAGCAGCGATCGCTGGGAGTTCCGCCAGGAGAGCGGCCCGCTGATCCGCTCCTGGCCGAGCTTGCCCATCCAGGCCCGCTTCTCCGGATCGTCCATCAGCAGCGCGATGAGCTCGGCGAACTCGGCCTCGTCGTTGGCGGACGCGTAGAGGGCGGCGTCACCGGCGGAGACCCGCGCCTCCCGGAGGTCGAACGAGACGATCGGCCGGCCCATCACCATGTACTCCAGGACCTTGTTCATGGTCGACACGTCGTTGAGCGGATTGCGCGGGTCGGGTGAGAGGCACACGTCCGCGGTGGACAGGTAGCGCACCAGGTCGGCGTCCGGAACGCGCCCGGTGAACTGCACCTGCTCCGAGAGCCCGAGCCGCCGGGACAGCTCCACCATCGCGTCGAAGGTGTCGCCGCCGCCGACGAACACCGCGTGCCAGTCGGTCCGCCCGAGCTCGTCGCGCAGCTTCGCGAGGGCCCGCAAGGCGTAGTCGACGCCGTCCTGCGGGCCCATGACGCCGAGGTAGCACAGCAGATGGGGCTTGCCGCGCTTGAGCTCCGGCTCGGGCGGTACCGGCTGGAACCGGTCGGTGTCGGGCGCGCTGCGCACCACGAAGACGTCCTCCGGCCGCCGGCCGCCACGGCGCAGCGCGACGTCCCGGTAGCTCTCGTTCGTGGCGAGCACGACGTCCGCGGCCCGGTAGGTCAGCCGTTCCAGCGCGCACACGGCGCGGTAGAGCAGATCTTCACCGCGGTCGAACCGGGAGAGGTACAGCTCGGGTACCAGGTCGTGCTGGTCGAACACGAACCGCGCGCCGCGCCGCTTCAGCCACAGTGCCGGCAGGAACAGCAGGTCGGGCGGGTTGCAGGCGTGGACCACGTCGACCGGGCCGACCTTGCGGGCCAGCCGGGCCGTGTGCCACAACGCCGATCCGTACTCCCGCAGGTAGCCGGCCGGTCCTCCGGTGGCCGCGCGCAACGGGTACCGGTGGATCCGCACCCCGTCGATCTGCGCTTCCGGCTCCGTGTCCCGCTTGCTCCCCTGAGGACAGATGACGTGGACCTCCCAGCCCGCGTCGCGCAGCGTCGTGCACTCCTGCCACACCCGCCGGTCGAACGGCACGGACAGGTTCTCCACCAGGATCAGCGCGCGACGGGCCCGCCCGCCGCGGCCGGCCGTGTCATCGAACGACGTGTCACCAAGCAAGGCCCGTGTACCCCGGTTCGGTCCGGCGCGTCTCGGCGTCGGGAAGGCGGATGAGGTCGACGATCGCCGGGCCGTCACCGTGCGGCAGCGCGGCCAGGACGTCCGGCTCCCTGGTCCCGACCACGCACACCTCGGCGTGGTCGAGCACCTCGTCGACGGACTCCGCGAGCAGCTGCGCGAGGTGCGGCAGCCGGGTCTCGATGTACTCGCGGTTCGCGCCGAGGAGCCGGGAGAGGCTCACGTTGGGGTCGTAGATCCGCAGGTCGTAGCCCTTGCCGAAGAGCCTCTCCGCCAGCTCGACGAGCGGGCTCTCGCGCAGGTCGTCGGTGCCGGGTTTGAAGGACAGGCCGAACAGGCCCACCCGGCGCTTGCCGGTGCGCTCGACCAGCTCCACCGCGCGCTGCAGATGATCGGAGTTGGAGGGCAGTACGTGGGAGAGGATGGGCACCGAGACGTCGGCCCGCCGCGCCGCGTGGACCAGGCTGCGCAGGTCCTTGGGCAGGCAGGAGCCGCCGAAGGCGAAGCCGGGCCGCAGGTAGGCGGGGCTGATGTTCAGCTTGTGGTCGGCAAGGAACACGTCCATCACCTGGTGCGAGTCCACCCCGAGCGCGTGGCACACCGCGCCCAGCTCGTTCGCGAAGCCGATCTTGAGACCGTGGAAGGCGTTGTCCGCGTACTTGATCGCCTCGGCCGTCGGGATCGGCACCCGGAACACCTCGCCGGGCAACCCGTCGTACAGCGCCGCGACCACGTCGCCGCTCGCCGGGTCGAGCTCGCCGATGACGGTCTTGGGCGGGTCGAAGAAGTCCCGCACGCTCGTGCCCTCGCGCAGGAACTCCGGGTTGACCGCGACCCCGAAGTCCACCCCGGCCGTGCCGCCGGTGTACTTCTCCAGGATCGGTACCAGCAGGTTCAGGCAGGTGCCCGGAAGCATGGTGCTGCGGAACACGACGGTCTGCCGCCCACCCCGCTCGGCCACCGCGGCGCCGATCTGCTCGGTGACCCGCTCCAGGTACGTGGTGCACAGGCTGCCGTTGGGCTCCGACGGCGTGCCCACGCAGACCAGCGACACCTCGCTGCCCGTGATCGCCTCGCGGACGTCGCCGGTGGCGCGTAACGCCCCGGCCCGCACGACCTCGGCGATGAGCTCGCCGATCCGCTCCTCGACCACCGGGGCCTTGCCGTCGTTGACCAGGTCGACCTTCACCTGGTTCACGTCCACCCCGATGACCTCGTGGCCCAGACTGGCCAGGCACGCGGCCGACACGCAGCCCACGTAGCCGAGCCCCAAGACGCTGACCCTCATGACCCGTTCCTCCCCTCGGGCAGGCCCTTCTGGCCGGCCATCCGCGCGCCGATCGGACGACGCCCCCCACGCATCAGTAGGCCCCCTGCCCCTGAAGCACCGCACGCAGCGTCTTCCAGAGAATCACCGCGTCAAGGGCGAGCGACCAGTCCTCCACGTACCGCAGGTCCAGCCGGACCGCCTCCTCCCACGGCAGGTCGCTGCGCCCGCTGATCTGCCACAGGCCGGTGAGCCCGGGCTTGACGAGCAGCCGCCGCCGGATGTCCGGTCCGTACGCGGCGGACTCCTCCGGCAGCGGAGGCCGCGGACCGACGAGCGACATCGAGCCGGTCAGCACGTTGAGAAGCTGCGGGAGCTCGTCGATCGAGTACCGGCGCAGGACTGCTCCCACCCGGGTCACCCGCGGATCCCGGCGGAGCTTGAACAGCAGGCCGGCGCCCTCGTTGCGGTCGGCCAGCTCGGCGCGTGCCCGGTCGGCCCCGTCGACCATGGTGCGGAACTTGACCAGGGTGAACTCGCGGCCGTCCTTGCCGACCCGGTGCTGCCGGTAGAACGCCCCGCCCCGACTGTCCACCCGCACGAGCAGCCCGACGAGCACCATCAGCGGCGCGAACAGGATCAGCAGGACCGCGGCGCCCAGTCGATCGACGATCTCCTTGACCGCCCGGGGGCCCCCGGTGAAGGTCGGCATGCTGACCCTCAGCATCGGGATCCCGAGCACCGCGTCGACGTGCAGCCGCGGGCCGGCCACCTCCATCAGCACCGGCGCCACGACCATCTCGGCGTCGCCGCCTTCGAGGTTCCAGGCCAGCCGCTGCAGCCGGTCCGGTGTCCAGTGCGGGTCCGGTGTGACCGCGACGACGCGGTAGCCGTCGCGGCGGACGTGGTTGGCGACGTCCGTCAGTCGGCCGACGACCGGCACTCCGTCCAGTCGCTCACCGCCCGGCCCGAGATCGTACGGCGTGCACACCGCCTCCACCCGCCAGCCGAGGTGCGGGAACTTGCGGGTCCGGGTGATCAGGTCGCGCACGGTGGCCGGGCTCCCGGCAGCGAGCACCGGGCGCAGGCACCGTCCGACGTTGCGCTGTTTGTGCAGCCAGAGGCGCAGCAGATACCGCTCGGTCATGGTGACGACCGTGATCGCCGGGATCGCGACGAAGATCCAGAGCTTGATGTTGTGCGAGGTGAGGGCGATCCCGCCGAGCGCCAGTACGACGGCCGCCGTGAACAGTGCGCGCCCGAGCCGGCGGAATTCCTCGGCGCCCTGGCCGAGTACGGCCGGAGCCCACGACCGGGTCATCGCAAGCGCTCCCAGCACCAGCAGCTCGGTGCCGAAGGCGAGAATTCCCCATTTCTCGTGCCAGTTGGCCGCGTCCCGAACCCCGAAGAAGCCGCCTGTCGCCGCTACCACGAAGGCGGTGGCCACGGTATCGCTGATGATCACAGTACGGCGGTACTGCAGCTCCCAGTCGATCTCGGGCCGGCTGATTGTCCCGTTCCTCGGACGCCCCCGCGCCGGTAGAAACGGGCTGACTAATTCTCCTTCCCCCTGCTCGACAGTCCCCTCCAGGTCACCAGCGGGTTCGACGTGTTCGCTCCACACGGTTCCTCCCCCCAGGAGGCTCGCGCCTCCCGCACCTGTTCCTCCCCTAGGGAGGCCCCGCCTCCCGTGCCGCGCTGTTCCTACCTCCGGGAGGTTCAGCCCTCCCTGCGAATGGCAAACCGGCTTGTTGCAGCGCTACTTGAACATCCCACCCAGGCGCCGGCGGACTCGCATGCCCTGTCGGAGTCCCGAGGTGCGCGGGAAACCGTCGACGGTTGCGCTCCACACTCAAGGCCCGTCTCGGGCGCCAGGAATTCGATCACGCCCACGTCTGCCGCGGGGGCGCGACTACCGGCTGTCCGCAGCGCCGGACCTGTAGATCATCATCTGTCGCCTCGCCGCCAACTGTGCGAAGCGAAAATCAATGTAGAGCATCGGGGCCGCCCAAAGTGTGGGATGTGTGAAACGCGTGCTCGACATTTGAAGCCGGATCCACCGAACGGTGACTGCCGACGGGTGCCTCGAAGACGAAGACGTGCGTTGTGGCCTGCGATGACGGGCGCTCTCCGGGCTGCCGGCACCGGTGATCCCGAGGCGTTCCGCCACTGTCGGCTGGGCCGCGGGACTCGCGGTCTTGTCGTGGCGGGTGGCCGGGCCGCACCATTGCTTGAGCCTGTTGAAGCGGCGTTCGGCGACGTTGCGGAGCCGGTGGACGCGCCGGTCGAATCCGGGTGGCCGGCCGGCCCCGCCAGCCGGATGATCCCGCTGGTCCCACCGGCGCTGATCGGCGAGCCCCTGGGCCATGGCCGATAGGCCGCTGGAGTGATGTGCGGCGACATGGTCGCCAATCCGGGCGTGAACGGTTTGCGGAGCCGTTTCCTGCATCGCATGATCGGCCGTGTTCGGTCTTTTTCGATGTCGGGCAGCGGCGCGGTGTCCCGTGCGCCCGCTCCCGGCCGGTCGCACCGGCGCCCGGGAGTCGTGGTCCACGTCAGAGAGGGGCGGCATGTCGCAACGCTTCGGCAGGACCCGCTGGAAGCGCTTCGCCGTCATCCTGCTGCCGTGTCTCGCGGCCACCGCGGCCCTCGTGGTCGGCGTGGCGCAGAACGCGCTCGGCGCGTCGTTCCTCATCTCCGGGGAGGAGTTCAAGCTCTTCGCCGACGAGCTCCAGGGTGAGGGCTTCAGCCTGTACGGCACGGTGGACCTCACCCGCGAGCACGACCCGGTGCCAGTCATGGTCACGGGGTTCGAGTCCGCCACGATCCGCGGGCTCTGCCAGTCCACCGTCTTCCCGATCCCGGTGCTCGGCACCTTCACGCTGCGGCTCACCGGCGACAAGCGAGCGGCCAGCGCGAAGGAGTTCTTCATCGACGCGAAGCACTTGGCGGCCGACCAGTCGACCGCCCATCGCCTCGACATCGGGGTTGCCGCCGGAGCGCTCACCAAGGGCGAAGTCAGCCGGGGCGATCGGGACTCGCGCTTCTTCAACCCCAACAGCCCGGCACAGCAGGCGAGTTCGATCAAGCTGACCGACGTGCGGGTGACCGCGGTCGCGGTGGCGGCCGGCAGCTTCGATGTTCCCGGGCTGGGGGTGTCGCTGGTGCGCGGCCGGGACGAGTGCTTCTGACCCGCTGACCCGATACCCCGGTGATCCGCCTCAATCCCACTGACAGCACAGGGAGTTGCCACGTGTGGAAGAAATCCACGGTCCCGTGGTCCCGGCCGGGCGAGGCGATCGCCACGGCCCGGTGGGAGTTCCGGGTCTGGCGCGGCACCCGCCCCTTCTGGGCCGGACTGCTGACGTTCGGTGGCGGCCTGCCGATCCTCTACTTCCCCTTCCCCTACGCCCACCTCAGCCTGGGCGGTCTCGGCCTGGCGCTCTCCACCACCGCGGGCGCGGGCTCACTCCTCATCGGGAGTCTGCTGATCACGCTGGGTGTCTCGCTCTGGCTCCAGCAGCAGGTGCGGATCTTCGCCGGGGTCGCCGCGATCCTGCTCTCACTGCTCTCCGTGCCGGTCGCCAACTTCGGCGGCTTCTTCCTGGGCGTGCTGCCCGGGCTCATCGGCGGCTCGTTGGCCTGCGCCTGGGCTCCACCTTCCATGCGCCCTGTGGTCCGTGGTGGTCACGGCGTTGGTGGTCACGCGCTCGGCGCGGATGGTGATGGTGTCGGGCGTGACACCGGTGGCCTGGTGGAGCCGGGGATCTCGGAGTAACCGCGAGAGGGCCCGTGTCACGCGGATCGCGCGGGCGCGGGCCCTGTCGGGGTCATCCTGGTGGTCCCTGTCCGGCCCCAGGGTGAAGGGTGATCAAGTTCTCGGGTGTGTTGCCGGGCCGAGGGGTCGGTTTACGGAGCTGGCCGCCCACCGGATGCGGACGCTCCTCGGGATGGCGGGAATCGAGCATCGAACCGGCTGTCGCTGAACCAGATCACCACGAGGAACTGGAGCCTCGCCGAGGCCGCGGACGGCTGCGTGCCCTCGACCAGGGAGCCGACCGGCTGCTGATCGCGCTCGGCGGCTCCGCCTCCACCGACGGCGGCACCGGCCTGCTGTATGCCCTGGGCCTGCGGCTGCTCACGGACGTCACCAATCCGCGGAGAATCGGCCGAGCCCCGGGCTGCTCTGAAGCGGAGGAAATGTTCGATGGCGGCGTCATGACTTCAGTCCCGAATCGCCTCTGAGACCGTCAGAAGCTTTACCGTACGGCTCGGGCGCCAGCCTCAGCAGCCCGCGGCCGGTCATCCGGGACCGCACCGCGAGCGCCAACCGGCGCTGGCACCTGCCCTCCTGACAGGGCGCACGCCCCGCCCTTACCATGCACACCTCAGGTCTGTTGCCGGACCGCGCCCTCGGCGGTCCGGCGACAGGCCCGCGCGTGCGCGCACCCCACCCTCACCACCACGTCCGGGAATGACCATGAGACGACCTGTGCTCCGCGCCCTGGCGGCAGGAACAGCCCTGTTCGCGTTCGCCGTGACAACCATCGGGGGCGCCACGACGGCATCGGCCGGTACCACGGCCAGCGCCGCCGCGCCCACTGTCCTGACCGGCGCCCAGCTGGCCGCCTCCTGGGACGGCCCGCTCAGCACCCGGGGCCGGTACATCGTCGACGCCTCCGGCAACCGCTTCAAGCTGAAGGCGGGCAACTGGGCGGGCGCGCAGGGCACATGGGAGGGCAGCGGCTCGACCACCGACCCCGCGAACAACCAGGCCGGCCAGGTCTCGTACAACCTCCCGCTCGGGCTGGACCGCGCGCCGATGGGTGAAATCCTCAACGGGTTCCACCAGTTGGGGATCAACAGCATCCGACTGCCGTTCGCGAACGCGCTGATCCACGACACCTCGACGGTGCCGGACGTGGCGGTGGCAGCCAATCCGCAGCTCAAGGGCAAGACCCCGCTGCAGGTCTACGACGCCGTAGTGGCGGCGCTCACCGCCGACGGCTTCGCGGTGATCCTCAACAACCACACCACCAGCTACCGGTTCTGCTGCGGCCTGGACGGCAACGAGCGCTGGAACAGCGGTCAGAGCACTCAGCAGTGGGAGGACGACTGGGTGTTCATGGCCAACCGGTACAGGGCCGACAAGCGTGTCGTCGGTGCCGACCTGCGCAACGAGGTCCGCCGCGACACCTGGGACGACCCCAACTGGGGCATGGGCGACAGCCATGACGAGAACGCCGCCTTCGAGGAGGCCGGCAACAGGATCCTCCAGGCCGACCCCGACCTGCTGATCATCATGGAGGGCATCAACTGGTACGGCATCCCGTCCGCCCTCTTCTCCCACGGCCGCCCGATGCTCACCCCGGTCGCCACGCTCTCCAACACCCTGATCAACTCCGGCAAGCTGGTCTACGCCGCCCACTTCTACGCCTACACGGGACCGGCCAACACGGGTGCCGGCAGCGGCCCGGGCGCGACCAGCGACCCGCGCTACGAGGACTTCACGCCGGACCAGCTGGCCTCGGTGGTCAACCAGGAGGCGCTGTTCGTCACGCAGGCCGGCCAGCACTTCACGGCGCCGGTGTGGGTGAGCGAGTTCGGCGCGGGCGGGCGCGGCTCGACCGACGCCAAGGAACAGGCCTGGTTCCGCGACTTCACCGACATCCTGGTCGCCAACGATACCGACTTCGCCGTCTGGCCGCTGGTCGGCTGGCAGAACGGCGGCGTACCGCAGGACAGTTGGGCGCTGCTCTCGTACGACGCGAACGGCGGGCAGCTCTCCTTGGAGGACCAGGGCGACTGGCGGGCCGCCGACTGGAACAAGCTGGTGAACGCGCCCTCGTACAGCGGGCAGGTCGCGAAGTCCACGCACTGGAACCAGCTCAACCTGGACCACGGCGACTACAACGTGTCGGCCCGTATGATGGCGCTGCCCGACTGGAGCGGCGGCAACCGCAAGGGCAACTGCCCCGACGGTGAGCGCCTGATCGGCCTCGGCCGCGGCGACAGCCGGGGCCTGTGCACCGACGCCGGAGAACCGGCCACGGGCGCCGGGGGCTGGGTGACCGTCACCGACGAGCGGTACGTCACCGAGGGCGACTGGGCGTCCGGCTACAACAAGCTGCAGTGCCCGGACAACACCATCGCCGTCGGATACGCCGTGAACAGCAACGCCATGTCCGCCCTGCTGTGCGCCCCGTCCGCCGCGAAGCTGCCGCTGACCGGCCGCAACGTCTGGTTCGACCACGCCGACAACCGCCCGTCGGCCTCCACCGGCTCCGACTCCGCGGCGAGCGACTGGGCTCCGGGCTACTACAAGGGCCAGTGCGCCTACAACGAGTACGTCGCGGGCGTCGCCTACACCTGGCGCTGGCTCCACTACGGCGTCCCGGACGTCCTGCTCTGCCGCCCGCTCGGCTGAGCCCACGACCCCGAGATAGGCAGCCCGGCCGACTCGACGGCCGGGCTTCGGAACCGCGGGCCGGACGGGGTCGGCTGAACAACGGCTCCGGCCGCTTCGACAGCATCGCGGCCCAAGCCCAACTGCAACCTGAGTCGGGCCCGCGCGCTTGGTGGGGCGTTCCCAACCCTGGGCAGCGGGCCGCCGTTGTCCTACCGTCGGCCGTATGAGGCGACCGCTGCTGCACCGGCGTTGGCCGGAGCTGGCTCGGCGCGGGCTACGCGCACCCCACCGTCGAGGGTGCGGTGGCGCTGACGCGGGCGGAGGGCGAGGCGGGGCTGGAACCGGAGCGGACGTACACCGCCAAGGCGTTCGCGGCGCTGCTGGAGCTGGATGCGGCAGGGCGTTTCGCGGGGGAGCCGGTGGTCTTCCTCGACGCCTTCGGCCCGAGGTGGCGGCCCGTCAGGGGACCAGGTGCCACTGCGGCTCGGCCGGCAGCCCCCTCTGGGGAAGGGGCCGCCGAACCGGGGCCCCGGGCCATTGGTCCGACCCGGTGTCGGGTGGCGGGCCGTCAGAGTGCCGCGAGGCTGCCGGCCAGGTCGTCCAGGCCCAGTGAGCCCTGGGAGAGTGCGGCCATGTGCCAGGTCTTGAGGTCGAAGTCGGCACCGCGGCGCCGCCTGGCCTCGGCCCGGCCCGCCAGCCAGGCGCGCTCGCCGAGCTTGTAGCCGATCGCCTGGCCGGGCCAGCCCAGGTAGCGCTCGATCTCGCCGTTGCGCCGTGCCGCCGGGCTGCCGTGGTAAGCGGCCATGAAGGCGGTGCCGAGCTCCGGTGTCCAGTGCTCGCCGGGGTGGAACGGTGAGTCGGCGGGGATCCGCAGGCGCAGGTGCATGCCGATGTCGATGATCACCCGGATGATCCGCAGCATCTGCTTGTCCAGGTAGCCGAGCCGGTGCGCCGGGTCGGTGAGGAAGCCCAGCTCGTCCATCAGCCGCTCGGCGTACAGCGCCCAGCCCTCGCTGTTGGCGCTGATCTTGCCCAGGGTGACCTGGTAGCGGGTCAGCCGGTGCTGCAGGGTGACGGCCTGGGCGAGCTGCAGGTGGTGGCCCGGGACGCCCTCGTGGTACCAGGTGCTGACCAGCTGCCAGGTCGGGAACCGGGTGCGGCCCAGCGCCGGCAGGTAGGTGCGGCCGGGGCGGCTGAAGTCCAGGCTGGGGCCGGAGTAGTGCGGCGCCACCGAGGTTCCGGGCGGCGCGATGTGGGTCTCCACCCGGCGCAGCGGGCCCGCGATGTCGAAGTGGGTGCCGTCCAGGTCCTCGATCGCCTGCTCGATCAGCTCCTGCAGCCAGGCCCGGATGCCCTCCTCGCCCTCGATCGCGTGGCCGTGCTCGTTCAGGTGGTCCATCGCCTCCAGAACGTTCGCGCCGGGCAGCACCTGCCGGGCGGCGCGGCGCATCTCGTCGAGGGTGCGGTGGAACTCCGTCCAGGCCCAGTCGTAGGCGTCCGTGACGTTCAGGTCTGCGCCGGTGGCCTGTCGGGCGGCACGCAGGTACTTCTCCTCGCCGACCGCGTCCGGCACCCCGGCCGCGGCGGGCGCGTAGTCGGTGCGCAGCCAGTCGCGGAAGGCGGCGATCGCGGTGGTGGCGTCGAGCGCGGCCCGGTCCAGCGCGGCCCGCTGCCGCTCCGGTCCGGGCGCGACGAAGGTGGTGAACCAGCTGGGCCCGTCGCTCTCCTCGCCGAGCCAGGCGGTCAGCTGCCCGATCACGGCCTCGACCTGGCGCGGCGCCGACAGCAGCCCGCGGTCGATCCCGGCCCGCAGCGTTCGCCGGTACCCGTCCAGGGCTCCCGGCAGCGTCCGCAGTCGGCCGCCCAGGTTCTCCCAGTCCGTCTCGGTCTCGGCCGGCGACAGGGTCAGGGTCCGGCGCAGCGTGTGCAGCGGCGAGTGCAGGGGCCGCAGCGACCAGAGGTGGTCGCCCGCCTCGTGGCCGGCCAGTTCGGCCGTCAGCCGCTCGCGCAGCAGCCGCGCGCAGTCCGCCTCCGCTCCGGCGGCGGGCACCGTCGCGTGCGCCAGCTGTGCCAGCGTCCGCCGGGCCAGTTCGGCGGCCTCGTCGTACCACTCGGGTGTGAAGTCGGGCTGCCGGTCCGCTCCGACCGGTTCTCCCAGCCAGGCGGCGGTGGAAGGGTCGTGGGCGACCACGGCGGCCACGTGGTCGTCGGCGATCCTGCGCGGCGAGCCGGGGGCGAGCGGTGCGGCCGGTATGCGATCCGACGGTACCGGAGCCGGCGGGGAGTCGGGCGTGGGGCTCTGACCGGGGAGTGAGTGTTCGGGCATGGTGACCATCCTGGAGTAACGGGTGCTGCGTGTCAGGTCCGGCCGGACTCGGCGTGGGCGGCCGTCGCCAGTACGACGGACAGCCGGACTCCGTGCGGGTGGAGCCCGCCCTCGTGGAAGCGGCGCAGGCCGGTGGGAGGGCCTGCGCCGCGGAGGTTCAGCGTGGTCGTGGGGCGGAGGAGTGGGGCGGACGCCTTCGCCGTGTTCCGGAACGGTGCGTCGCTGCCGGGCGCGCCCGGCAGCGACGACGGGTGGTGCTCACGCCGTGCTCCACTGCTGGTTGGCGGCGGTGGTGCAGTTCCACAGTCCGACCGGGGCGCCGTTGTCGGTGGCGCCGCCGGTGACGTCGAGGCACAGGCCGGACTGGACCCCCCGGATGGTGCCGTCAGGGGCGAAGGTCCACTGCTGGTTGGACGAGCCCTGGCAGGGCCAGAGGATGACGGCCGTTCCGGGGGTGGTGCCTCCTCCGTTGGCGTCCAGGCACAGGCCCTCGGTGGTGAGGGCCTGGCCGGAGGTGTGCGTCCAGTCCTGGTTGGCGCCCCCACCGCAGTCCCGGATGTCGACGGTGGTGCCGGGGCTGGTGCTGCCCGCCGGGTCGTCGAGGCACCGGTGGGAGGCCGCGCTGACCAGGGGACGGTCGGTCGGCGTGGTCGTGGCGGGTAGGCCGATCGATGCCGGGCCGAGTGTGCGCGCGGTCGCGGCGGGTGTGCCGGTCACCGCCGCGACCGGCAGGGCGCCGACGGGTGCGGAGGGGCGCTGGACGAGGTAGGAGCGCCCGGCCGTGACGGGGATGGAGATCTGCCTGGCAGAGGTGGGCGCGACGACGACCGTGGTCCCGTCGCGTCCGTCGACGACCTCGACCGGTTGACCGGGCCAGGGGTTGCGCAGCTCGACCGCCCCGGTGGAGCCCGCGTTGATGCCGACGGTGGTCACGGTGCCGCCGTGCACCTGGACCGAGACCTTGCTGCCGCCCTGGACGAACACCGTCCCGTCGGCGTCCCAGCCCGCCGGCAGGGCGGGGGCGATGCGGATGATCCCGTCGTAGTCCTGGACCAGGGCTTCGTCGAGTGCCGCTGCGACGACACCCTGCTGTTCGGCGTAGGGCTCGTCGCCGACGAACGTCGCCAGGCCGGACGGCAGGTGCTGGTACTTCTCGGTCAGGCCGGTGAGGGTACCGGCGAGCTCGTCGCCCAGGCCCAGCCGGGCGGCCTGGATCGGGTCGCTGCTCCAGTCGTTGGCCTGCTTGTTGGGCCGGTTGGCGTAGGTGCGCCTGGCGAGGTCCGACAGGCTCCCGGAGTCGCCGACGAGCCCGTACGGCCACACCGGTTCCAGGCCGATGTTCTCGGAGTTCATCGTCGCGGCGGAGGGGTCGTATGACGGCGCGATCACGTCGGTGCCGGAGGCGTCGGCGGCAGGGGTGAGCAGCCGGGACCGGGTGGCGGTGTCGGTGCGCGCGAACGGAGGGAGCTTCGGGACCGCGGCGTCGAGCTGGGCGGCCAGGTCGGCGTCCCGGCCCAGGAGCCGGGCTGCCCGGGCGGTGGCGGGGAAGAGGGCCTGCATGGCCGCGAGGTCGGTGGTGGGGTCGTGGACGTCCCACTGGGTCTCGTGGGCGTTGGACGGGTAGGTGTGCAGCCGGCCGTCGGGGCCGGTGGTCGCGTAGGCGAGCAGGAACCGGCTGGCCTGGGCCATCAGCGGGTAGTTGGCGGCGAGGAAGGACCTCTGGCCGGTCATCAGGTACTGCTGCCACACCCACAGCCCGACCTCGGCGCCGGTGGAGAGGGTGCGCGCGTTGTAGTACGGCCCGGAGGCGGCGTCGCAGTTGAGGCCGGGGGAGGAGAGCCAGGTCTCGTATTCGTACCCCTGGCCGTTGAAGCGCATCGTCTCCGGCACGCAGGTGCCCGGACGCTGTCCCATGTGGGACTGCGTCCAGGACCGGGTGTTCGCCAGGTTGTCGCGGTAGAGGTCGAAGTAGGGGGTGTTGAGGTCGAAGGCGCCGGCCGACAGGTTCGCCTGGACCTGCATGCGCATGTTCCAGTGCCAGTAGGCGCCCGGGTCCCACTTGTGGTTGTCCTGGTAGGGCGAGAACAGGTCGGCCACCCCGGCCTGGGAGCCGGGGTAGGTGTCGCGGCTCTCCGCGGCCGCGTCGTACAGGTCGAGCGTGCGCAGGTTCTCCAGGTAGTCGGCGCTCCCGTCCGCGGAGGAGAACCTGATCAGCCCGATCCGGCCCCAGTAGGAGTGCCACCAGGCCAGATGGGCCGCTTCCGTCGTCCCGGTCGCGGCGGTCGCGTCCGAGCCGAGGAGGTTGGCCGCGGTGGCCGGCGCGTCCCCGCCGGTCCAGTGCGGGGCGGCGACGACCACGCGGAAGGAACCGTCTGGGCGGGGGCTGAAGGAGACCTTCACGGTCTCGGGATCGACGACGCTCGCGTGGACGTCCCGGCCGCCGGCCGTGACGGCGCCGAGGGAGCCGAAGACCGCACCGCTCGCTCCGGGCTGGGTGGTGTCGGCCCAGGTCTCGGCCAGGGTCCCGAGCGGTCCGGACGCGAGGGCTTGCGGGGAGCGGCCCGACCAGAGCGAGAGCTGGGCGCTCTGCTGCGCGTTCGGGTCGGCGCCGGTGACGTCGACGACGAGCTCGTCCTTGTCGGCCCGCACGTAGGTGGTGGAGGTCATGCCGCCGCCGGACTCGGTGAACGTGCCGTCGTAGAGGTCCAGATGAGCCTGGTAGTCCGCCGCGCCGGTGAGCTTGGCCAGACCGGGGATGGTCACCTGGCCCGGCGACTTGCGGTCGGGATAGGTGTCGGAGCGGTTCAGCTGCGCCGTGAAGCCGTCGGCGGCCCACACGGCGGCGCCGAGGGTGCCGTTGCCCAGCGGCATGAACTGCGACTGGGCGGCGTTGGGGCGCCCGAGTACGACGTCGGAGCGCCGGACAAGGTTCGGCGTGTCGACGGTTAACTGGCCGGCCTGCCAGGCCGTCGTCGCGGTCGCGGCCGCGGCACGGGCGTGTGGCGGGGCGGGTGGTGCGAGCGACAGCGCGGCGGCCAGCGTGAGGGCGGCGGTCAGGCCGAGCGCCCGCGCGCGTTGAGGTGTTCCGGAAGGCACGTGGTTTCTCCGGTCTGTTCTGTGGTGAACGGCGTGCTGGACGGGTTCGGCCGGTGGGACGGCCCTGATCACGCTGAAAGGGCTGCCTCGTCAGGGCAGGGTCCAGAGCTGGTCGGCGCCGCCGTCGCAGTCCCACAGTCCGACCGGGCGCCGTTGGCAGTGGCGCCGCCGGTGACGTCGAGGCACTTGCCGTCCTGGGTGAGGATGCCATCGGTTCGGTCGGTGGTGGGGGACACGGCGCGCTGCGGGAGTCCGCGCACGGACTCCCGCAGCGGCGGTGCCACAAGCGGGTTGTTCAGAAGGTCAGTTGAGCGTCCACTGCTGCAACGGCGTGTCCATGTCCGGCCGCTGGGTCAGCAGGGCGCCGTCGGAGGTGCCGGCCGTGGTCAGCAGGAGTCCGGTGTGGACGTTGGTGAGGGTGTACGCGCCGGACGGGAGCCGGGTCGCATTCCAGCGCTGGTTGTCGTTGCCGGTGCAGGTCCACTGGATCACGGCGGTGCCGGGTGCGGTGGCGCCGCCCTGGTCGTCCGCGCACAGCTGGGAGTAGGCGTTGGTGAGGGTGTAGGAGCCGTCGGGCTGCCGGGCGAAGGTCCAGCCCTGGTTCCGGCCGCCGTTGGCGGTCCAGGTGTCGAGCTGGGTGCCCGGGTTCTTGGACCAGTTGGGGTCGTCCAGCGCCTTGCCGGAGATCGACACGACGTGGGTGCCGTCGAGGCTCGGGGCGGCGGTGGTCGCGGTGAAGGTGAGGGTCTGCGCGGCGACCGGCCGGGTGTCGCCGCCAGTGCCGCTGTTGTCCCAGGTGCGCTGGGGTGAGGTGGCCACGTTCTGGGGGCCGCTGGTGAGGCTGAGCGCCAGGTCGCTGTAGCGGTTGACCAGGCGGTAGGTGCCGGTGGACGTGGACGATCCGCTGCGCGCGGGGGTCTGGACGAGGGTCTGGATGGACCACTGCTGGCCGACCGTGGGGCTGACGCCCCGTGCCTGGAGGGTCGGGGCGGCACCCCAGGCGCGTCCGGCGTCGACGGTGGAGTCGACGCCGAGCAGCTGGCCGGAGCCGGCGTTGGCGATGGTGTAGAAGCCGTCGCCGGTGGGGGCGAAGGTCCACTGCTGGGCGGCGGAGCCGGCGGTGGTGGAGGTGGTGAGGGCGCTGCCGCTCTGGGCCAGGTACTGGCCGTTGCCCGCCCCGAGCTGGTACGACGTGCCGCTGCTGACCGGGGCGGCCGGCAGGGCCGTGGCGGTGGTCGGGGCGACGGTGACCTCGGAGTACTCGCCGCTTCCGGTGGAGCAGCTCCACCAGCAGTAGGAGCGGAAGGTCCTGCCGACGACGGTGGTGCCGGTCTTGCTGCCGGAGTCCACCAACCAGCGGTACCAGGAGCTCTGCGGGCCGCCGGCGGTGCCGATGTCGGTCCACTGCTGGGTGGCGAGGTCGTCGGTGACGTAGTAGTGCTGGGGTTGGTTGGAGCCGGCCTCGTTCTCGGGGGTGCCGATGTACTTGCCGAGGTAGGCGTCCCAGGCGATGTTCAGCACGGACAGCTGCGAGGGGGCCGGCATGGTGCCGGCGGCGATCTGGGTGCCGATGCTGCCGGTCCTGGCCGGGGAGTAGCTGTCGCCGGGGGCGAGGTAGCCGGTGCCGATGCCCTGGGCGGGGACGATGTCGCTCTCGGCGCCGCCGATGCCCGGGGTGGACCAGGATCCGTTGTTCCACTTGGTCCAGGACGAGGGGGCCATCTTCCGGGAGATCGGCGCGCGGGCGACGTGCTCCTCGAAGCCGCCCCAGCCGCCGTTCTTGTCGACGGCCCGGGACATGTAGAAGACGTAGAAGTAGCCGGAGCGGTAGTCGGTGAACAGGCGTGGGTCGCCGTCGCCGTAGGAGTAGGTGCTGTTGGGGAATGTCGTGTTGTCGCCGCGCACGGTGCTGTACGGGGTGGTGATGGCGTGGTCGGCGATGGTCCAGGTGTGGCCCCGGTCCTTGGAGACGGTGTAGTCGATGGCGTCGAAGTGCAGGCCGTCGCCGAAGGGCTGTGGGGTGAACTCGTTGTGGACGAGGCCGTACCACCACCCGGTGTCGGGGTCGACCCAGACACCGGCCAGGTCGCAGTAGTTGCGCTGGGCGTAGCCGGAGCCGGCCGGCGCGTAGGTGGCGGCCAGGCCGGTGGGGCTGTTGTCGCAGCGCCAGGTGGTGTCGCCGTTGCCGTCCTGGGAGTTGGCCGGGTTCACGGCCGTACTGATCGGCGCGAGCGTGGCGGTGTCGAAGTTGGAGCCGCTGTAGAACTGCCAGCTGCGGCCGTCTGCCGTGCCGTACAGCGAGTGCGCCGACTGGTAGTAGAACTGCCCGTTGGCGTCGGTGTATCCGGCGGCCGGGGTGTCGTCGGCGTTGCCGAACGCGACGGGCGTGCCGGCCGACAGGGTGTACGGAGCGGGCGGGGCCGAGGTACCGCCCCAGACCTCGGTCGCGGAGGGCGTGCACGGGGCGAGGCCGACGCGGGCGTTGTCGACGATCGACGTTCCCTGTACGGCGACGCACTTGGCCGACTTGGCGCCGTAGACGGTGCCGTCCGGGAACCAGGCGAACTTCTGGTTCCCGCCGGAGTTGCAGCGGTAGAGCTGGAGCAGCGCGCCGGTGGCGTTGGAGCCGTTGGTGACGTCGAGGCACCTGCCGAACGCGGTGACGCTGCCGTCGGTGTTCCAGGTCCACTGCTGCTCGGCCGAGCCGTTGCAGCCGAGCAGTTGGACGGGGTTGCCGTCGGCGGTGCCGGCGTTCGCGTCGTCCAGGCATTTGCCGCCGATGGTGACCGTTCCGGCCGTGGGGGCGGCGGAGGCGTTCGGCGCGGAGGCGAGGGGGATGCCGGTCGCCGCAGCCAGGGCCAGGACCGGCACGAACGAGGCCCGTGACAGCCGAGACGTCATCCGTCTCATGGGGGGATCCTTCCGGAGGCGCGCTGCCTGCGGAGTGGGGGAGGCAGCACGACTGGTGATTAGTTCCGCCAGAATCCGAACTTATCCCTGCGGTGTCAACCCCCGTGCACGAGAACTGACCGCGTGGTGATCCGATGGTGATCGAGGGCGCGGGCCGCGGCCGCGGGGCCGACGGCCCGGAGGTGACGCACGGTCAGTGCTGAGCGGGCGTCATGGCACTGGTCGGGTCCTGGTACACGGCGTCGAGGGCGAGCAGGGCGCCGCCGCGCGCGGTGCCGGTCAGTCCGGTGGTGGACAGGACGATCTCGCAGCCGCCGGCGTCCGGCGCCATCACGCGCTCGCGGACCTGGGTGGTCACGCTGTCGAGCAGGTACTCGCCGAAGAAGGCGAAGTGGCCGCCGAGGACGATGAGTCGGGGATTGAGGATGTCGGCCAGCAGGGCGAGCCCGGGGGCGAGGTTGTCGGCGATTCGCTGCAGCGCCTCCAGTGTGCGGGCGTCCCCGGCGCGGGCGCGGTCGCGCAGTTCGGCGAGGCGGCGCTCCAGGTCCACCATCGGGTCCCAGACCAGGTCGCCGGGGTCGGCGGCGTAGCGCAGCAGGGCGCCGCGGCCGATGGCGGTCTCCCAGCAGCCGCGCCGGCCGCAGGCGCACAGCTGCTCGGAGGGCACCAGCTGCAGGTGGCCGACCTCGCCCGCGTAGCCGCGGGCGCCGCGCACCAGCTGCCCGCCGGTGATGATGCCCACCCCGACCCCGGTCTGGCCGGTGACGTGGACGAGGTCGCGGACGCCCGCGGCGGAGGCGGTCACGTACTCGGCCAGGGCGCCGAGCTTCGCGTCGTTCTCCAGGTGCATCTCCGGGGCGCCCGGCCCCAGGCGCTCGCGCAGACCGGCGATGGCGGGTACGTCCCGCCAGCCGATGTTGGACGCGAAGCCGACGGTGCCGGTGGCCATGTCGGTGGCGCCGGGCGTGGCCAGGGTGACCCCCGCGACGCGTCCGCCGTCGCGGCGCAGTGCCTCGATGCCTCGGGCGACCAGCTGCGCGGTGGTGTCCAGGGTGGCGTCGGGCCCGGCGGCCCGGACGTCGAAGGGGATCCGCTGCTCCGCGGTGATCTCGCCCTTGAGGTTGAGGGCGAGGAGGCTGACGTAGTCGACGTTGATCTCGGCGCCGATGCCGTGCACTCCGCTGCCGTCGATCTCCACGGCCTGCCCGGGCCGGCCGACGGTGCCTCTGTCTCTCTCGGCCTCGCCTTCGCGGATCAGGCGGCCCTCCAGCAGCTCCGCGGTCAGGTTGGAGACGGTCGCCTTGGGCAGGCCGGTGTCCTCGGAGATGCGGGCGCGCGAGCGGGGCCCCTCGTCGCGCAGCAGTCGCAGCACCATGCCCAGGTTGGCCCGGCGGGACGATGAGCGGTCGCGGGCGACGGCCGGGCCCGCCATGGCCAGACTCCGTACGCCCGACCCCTGAAGCGCTGCCTTCACGAACGGCTCCTCTCCTGCGTCCACCCGAGGCCGGCCGGGCTCAGGCCGCGCGACCTGTGATCACGGGTGCCGCCGGTCTCCTTCCACTGCCTCTTGACTTTATCAGGGTTGGTTCAAACAATAACCGAACGAATTGGCTGGTTCCCGCTTCCCTCCACCCGGGCACGAGGAGACACACGTGAAGGCAAGACCTGTTTCGATGGCCGCCGCGCTCGCGGTCGTGATGGCGGCGGCCGTCGTCGCCGGCTGCTCGTCCAGCGGCGGCGGAAGCGGCGACTCGGGTGCCGCGTCGGGCCCGGTCAAGCTCGACTTCTGGGGCTGGGCCCCGGGCTACGACGAGTCGATCGCCCAGTTCAACAAGACCCACCCGGACATCCAGGTCACCTTCGACAAGACCGCCTCCGGCTCCAAGGGCGGCTACACCAAGATGCTCACCGCCGCCAAGGCCGGCAACGCCCCCTGCCTGGCCCAGGTCGGCTACGAGACCCTGCCCAGCTTCGCCGCCGCGGGCGCCCTCACCGACATCGGCAAGTACACCGCCGACGCCAAGGGCCAGTTCGCCGACTGGGCCTGGAACCAGGTCACCGTCGACGGCCACACCTACGGCATCCCGGTCGACACCGCGCCGATGGCCCTGATGTACCGCAAGGACCTGTTCGCCAAGTACGGCATCGACAAGCCCCCGGCCACCTGGGACGAGTACGCGGCCGACGCCGCCAAGGTGCACGCCGCCGACCCGACCGTCTACCTCGGCAACTTCGGCAACGACGCCTACAACTACGCCGGGCTCGCCTGGCAGGCCGGTGCCAAGTGGTTCGGCACCGGCAACGACCAGTGGCAGGTGAGCCTGAACAGCGACGCCAACAAGAAGGTCGCCTCCTACTGGCAGGACCTGCTGGACAAGAAGCTGCTGAAGACCGACCCGAGCAACGACGCCTCGCAGTTCAGCGACATGGCGAACGGCAAGATCCTCTCGGACGTCAACGCGGTCTGGGACGCCCCGATCATCGCCACCAGCGTCAAGGACGGCGCCGGCCAGTGGGCCGTCGCCCCGATGCCGGTCTGGGACGCCGCCAACCCCGCGTACGGCAACGACGGCGGATCGGCCACCGCCGTCCTCAAGGGCTGCGCCCACGCCAAGGAGGCCGCCGAGTTCGCCACCTGGATGAGCACCGACGCCGACAGCGTCGGCAACCTGATCAAGGTCACCGGCATCTACCCGGCCGCGACCTCGGGCCTGTCCAACCCCGCGCTCACCCAGCCCGACCCGTTCTACGGCGGCCAGACCATCTACGACGTCTTCAAGGCCGAGACCGCCCACATCACCACCACCTGGCAGTGGGGCCCCACCATGACACAGACCTCCACCGACCTCGGCGACGGGCTCGGCAAGGCCGGCACCGGCGGCGCCACCCTGCCGAACGTGCTCGCCGACGTGCAGGGCAAGACGGTGGCCGGGATGAAGCAGCAGGGTCTCGCCGTCTCCGGCTGACGCCCCACCGACCGGCCCCGCGCCATCCCCCACGGGCGCGGGGCCACCCACCGACTGGCCCCGCACCGCCCCGACCACAACCGGTGCGGGGCCGAGCACCGGCCGGCCCCGCACCGCCCGCCGCTCGGCGGCACGGGACCGGTCGGGCCGCCGACCCGCATGCCGGACGGGGTCGGCCCGCCGGGACGCGGCGCGGCCGGACGCGGCATGCCGTCAGGACCGGCGCCCGGCCCGATCAAGGAGAGACGACACCCATGACCACCGCCCTCGCCGGGCGGACAGCACCGCAGGAACCGGCCGCCCGGCCGGCTCGGCGCCGCCGCGGCCCGGCCCGGACCGTCGCGCTGTTCCTGGCTCCGTTCCTGCTGCTGTTCACGGCCCTGTACCTGGCGCCGATCGGCTACACCGTCTACCAGAGCCTGTTCCGGATGCACCGCTCCGGCCTCGGCCTCTCGGCACCCACCCAGGCCTTCGCCGGCCTCGGCAACTACGCCACCGCGCTGGGCGATCCGCAGTTCCGCGGCTCGCTGCTGCGGGTGCTGCTGATCGGCGTGGTCCAGGTGCCGCTGATGCTGCTGCTGGCGTTGGTCCTGGCGCTGCTGCTGGACGCGAAGTCGACCATGTTCAGACGGTTCTTCCGGCTGGCCTTCTTCCTGCCCTACGCCCTGCCCGGCGTGGTCGGCGCGATCATGTGGTCCTACCTGGTCGCCCCCGGCCTGAGCCCGATCACCGCCGCCGCCCAGCACCTGGGCCTGCACCTGAACCTGACTTCCGACGGCATGCTCGGCCCGACCATCGGCAACATGCTGACCTGGGGCTGGACCGGCTACAACATGCTGATCATCTACTCCGCGCTGCAGGCCATCCCGGCAGAACTCAGCGAGGCGGCCACGATGGACGGCTGCTCGGCCTTCGGCATCGCCTGGCGCATCAAGGTGCCGATGATCCGCCCGGCCCTGGTGCTGACCACGGTGTTCTCCATCATCGGCACCGCCCAGCTCTACAACGAGCCCGCGATCCTGCACAACGTCGCCCCCAACCTGAGCAGCGCCTACACCCCCATCTACGCCGCCTACAACGCCGTGGACGCCAACAACTTCAACATCGCCGCGACCGAGTCCGTCGTGCTCGCGCTGCTGGCGTTCGTGCTGTCCTTCGGCTTCCTCAAGCTCGTCCAGCGCCGCGGAGACGCCCTGTGAACACCACCCGCGCAGCCCGGTACACGGCCTCCCGCTGGCTCACGCTCGGCGTGCTGCTGATCGCCTCCGTCTACTTCCTCGCCCCGGTGTGGTGGCTGCTGGTCGCCTCGACCAAGAGCAGCAGCGGCCTGTTCTCCGGAAACGGCTTCTGGTTCGGCGACTTCGCCCTCCTCGACAACCTGCGGGACGTGTTCACCCGCCAGGACGGCATCTACTGGCAGTGGCTGGGCAACAGCGCCCTCTACGCGGTGGGCGGCGCGGGCGTCAGCACCCTGATCTCCGCGCTGGCGGGCTACACGCTCGCCAAGTACCGGTTCCGCGGACGGGAGTTGACGTTCAACGGTGTCCTCGCCGCCGTGCTCGTGCCGCAGCCGCTGCTGGCCGTGCCGCTCTACCTGATGTTCTCCCAGCTGCACCTGGTGAACTCCTACTGGGCGGTCCTGCTGCCCAGCATGGTCAGCCCGTTCGGGGTCTACCTGGCCCGGATCTACGCCGCCGCCTCCGTGCCCGACGAGCTCATCGAGGCCGGACGGATCGACGGCGCCGGGGAGTTCCGGATCTTCGCCACCATCGCGCTGCGGGTGATGTCCCCGGCGCTGGTCACGATCTTCCTGTTCCAGTTCGTCTCCATCTGGACCAACTACCTGTTGCCCGTGCTGATGCTGGCCAACGACCACCTCCAGCCGGTCACCGTCGGGGTCGTCGGCTGGCAGGCCCAGCGGGCGATCGGCCCCGGTGCGCCGCCGCTCAACATCGTGGTCACCGCCGCCATGGTCTCGGCGATACCCCTGGTCGTCCTGTTCCTGTCCCTGCAACGCTTCTGGCGCGCCGGCCTCACCGCCGGCAGCGTCAAATGAGGAGGCCCGGCGTGCCCGCCCGGTACCACCTGCGGTTCCAGCTCCACCCCACCCCGGACGCAGCCGAACGCGCCGCCGAACTCGCCTCGTTCTGCCGGGAGGCGGGAGTCGACGAGGTCGTCCTGCTGCTCGGGGCCGAGGAGCTGTACACCGGCCACCCCGCGGGCGAGGCCGAGAACCGCCTCTACGACACCGCGGCGACGGCCGTCACGGCCCTGCGCGAGGCCGGCCTCGACGTCAGTCTCAATCCATGGGTCACCGCCGGCCACGCCGACCGCGGCCGGGCCGACCGCCTCGGCTTCACCCCCATGGTCGGCCCGGACGGCACGGTGGCCACTGCCCAGGCGTCGCTTGCCTGCCCACGCTTCCGTGCCTGGATCACCGCCCACTACGCCCGCTTCGCCGACCTCGGCTTCCGCGTGCTGTGGCTGGAGGACGACTTCCGCTACCACAACCACGCGCCGCTGCCCTGGGGCGGCGGCTTCGAACCGCTGATGCTGGAGCGCCTCGCCGCGCTGGTGGGGGAGGAGGTGACCCGGGAGCAGGTCGTCGCCGCCGTCACCGCACCCGGCGCTCCGCACCCGTGGCGCGCCCTGCTGCAACAGGTATGGCGTACCGCGCAGTTGGAGGTCGCCGGCGAGGTGGCGGCAGCGGTCGCGAAGGCGTCCGGCGGACGCTCGCAGCTCGGCCTGATGAGCTCCGAGCCCGGCGTCCACTCCGTCGAGGGCCGCGACTGGCCCGCCCTCTTCGACGCGCTCGCCATCGACGGGCAGGCCTCGCACCGCCCGCACTTCGCCCGGTACAGCGACGCTCCTGGGCGCGAACTCAGCTTCTCCGTCTGGATGCTGGAGGTCCAGCGGGCCCTGCGGCCGCCGTACGTGCGCAGCGAACCCGAGATCGAGAACTGGCCGCACACCGCCTGGTCCAAGTCCGACACCCAGACCTGGTCCGAACTGGTCGCCGCCCAGCTCGCGGGCTCGGACGCCATGTTCCTCAACGTCCACCCCATGCAGTCGGGTTCGGCCGGACGTTTCCCGCGCGTCGCCGAGCTGCTGCGCCGTTCCCGGCCCGCGCTCGACCTGATCGCCGGGCCCGCGCCGCGCACCTACGGCGTGGCGCTGCCGGTGCGCCAGGACGCCGCCGGGCACGTCCGCACCCGGCGGGGCGGCGACCTCGCCGAACTGGCCGTCGACCCCGGTCCTGCCGCGGACTTCCTGCTCCGCTACGGCGTGCCGGTCACCGCCGAGGACGCCCCGGTCAGGGTGCTGTTCGGGCAACTCGCCTGGGCCTGCGACGACACCGAGATCCGGCGGATGCTCACCGGCGGCCTGCTGCTGGACGGCACCGCCGCGTCCATCCTCCGGGCGCGCGGGTTCGGGGACCTGCTGGGCGTGACCGTCGAGGAGATCGTCGAGCGTGAGAGCCCGTGTGAGCCGGGCCCGTACGCGCTGGAGCGCGTGCTCTCGGAGGACGGCGCCGGCGCGTACCTGAGCGTCAACGTCCAGCCGGCCCTGGCCCGGCTCAGGCCCGCGGCGGAAGCCGAGACCTGGACCGAGATCCTGACCCCGGACCACCGGGTCTGGGGTGCCGGCCGGTGCGTCTTCACCAACGGACTCGGCGGCCGCGTCGGAGTGTTGGCCGCCACCGCCGTCGAGCTGCTGCCCTACGACGACGACGGCCAGCGCCTTCTGCACGCCATGGTCCGCCACCTGGAAGGCGACACGCCGACCCTGCCGCTGGTCACCGGCGGCCCCCACCTGATCCCGCACCTGACCCGCACCGAGGACGGCTGGCGGCTCGCGGTCGCCAACGGCAGCGCCGACCCGGCCCATCCGCAGGTGCACCTGCCCGGCGGCGCCGTCCGCGCCGAGGGCACCCTGCTGCGCCCCTTGGCCGATCCCGAGGCCGTCGCCGCCACCACCACCGGCCGCACCGTCGAGGTCGACCGAAACCTGCCGCACCGCGGCTGGCTGCTCCTCGACTGGCGGTAGCGGCGGACGACCGGGGCCCTCGACGGCGAGGAGCCCCGTGAACGACGACCGGCCGCCGGTTCCCACGGGACCGGCGGCCGTCCTCGCGCCGAGGCGGCTGCCTTCCCCGCCGCCACGCTCCATCCTGCCCGCCGCCTGCGACGGTCCAGCGCCCAGGTGGACGGGCCGGTGGTCGAGCCGTCGATCGACGACCTGGCTCCAGGGAGGTCGAGGGAGGGCGGATCGTGGCCGTCGAGACGCCCAGCGGCCCGGCCGCGTCGGTGACCTTGATCCGGCCCTGCTCGCGCAGGAGACGGCGCGGCCACTACTGCGATCGCATGCGCGGTATTGATCAAAAGTGATTGAATGCACTATAAAGCAAGCAGTCACGAGCATCAATGATCATCATTGCGCATGAGAGGATCACCATGAGTCACGTCGAGCGGGAGATCGCCAGCCAGCCGGAGTGCTGGCGCCGGGCGCTGGAGCTGGAGCCCGCCGGACTGCCGAAGCGCGGTGAGCGGGTGGCCGTGATCGGCTGCGGCACCTCGCTCTACATCGCGCAGGCGTACGCGTCGCTGCGCGAGGCCGCGGGACTCGGGGAGACCGACGCGTTCGCGGCCTCCGAGTTCCCGGCCGCCCGCGGCTACGACCGGCTGGTCGCCATCAGTCGCTCCGGCACGACGACCGAGGTGCTCGCCGCCCTCGCTCGCGCCGGGCACATCCCCAGCACGGCGCTCACCGGTGACCTCGACACGCCGATCAGCACGGCCGCGAACGCCGTGGTGGACCTGGAGTTCGCGGACGAGAAGTCGGTGGTGCAGACCCGCTTCGCCACCACGGCGCTGGCGCTGCTGCGTGGCCACCTCGGCCTCGCGCCGACCGACCTGTCCGAGCAGGCCGAGCGGGCGCTGGCCGAGCCGCTGCCCGAAGGAGCCGCCGCGGCGGGCCAGTTCACCTTCGTCGGCACCGGCTGGACCGTCGGCCTGGCCAACGAGGCGGCGCTCAAGCTCCGCGAGGCTTCCGGCGCCTGGACCGAGTCGTACCCGGCGATGGAGTACCGGCACGGCCCGATCAGCATCGCCGCCCCGGGCCGCGTGGTGTGGTTCTTCGGGGAGCCGCCGACCGGGCTGCTGGAGCAGGTCCAGGGCATCGGCGCCATCACCTCCGTGACCGACCTCGACCCGCTGGCCGATCTGGTGCGCGCCCAGCGCCTGGCCGTGGAGCTGGCCAAGGCCGGCGGCCTGGACCCCGACCAGCCGCGCAACCTGACCCGCTCGATCGTGCTGGCCCAGCCGTGACCAGAGTGATCGCCCTCGATGTCGGCGGCACCTACATCAAGGGCGGCGCGGCCGGCGAGGACGGCATCCTGCGGGAGACCGACCGCTGGTTCACCGGCGCCGAGCGCGGCCCGGACGCGGTGCTGGAGACGGTGCTGGCGGCGGCCCGCGAACTGGCCGACCGGCACCGCCCGGCGGCGGCGGGCATCGCGGTGCCCGGCATCGTCGACGAGGCGTCAGGGACCTCGGTCCTGGCGGCCAACCTCGGCTGGCACCAACTGCCGCTCCGGGACCGGCTCGCCGAGGAGTTGGGCGTCCCGGTGGCGCTGGGCCACGACGTTCGGGCCGGCGGCCTGGCCGAAGCGCGCATCGGCGCTGGGCGCGGCAGCCGGGACTTCCTCTTCGTCCCGGTCGGCACCGGCATCGCGGCAGCCGTCATGTCCGACGGACAGGCGGTGACCGGCAGCCACGTACGGGCCGGGGAGCTCGGACACCTGGTCGTCCGGCCCGACGGCCAGGCCTGCCCCTGCGGCGGCCGGGGCTGCCTGGAGACCGTCGCCTCGGCGGCCGCCATCGCCCGCCGCTACGCCGCCGCCACCGGGGAGAACGGGAACACCGCCAAGGACGTCGGCGAGCGCGCCGCCGCCGGGGACCAGGCCGCCGTCACGGTCTGGACCGAGGCGGTCGAGGCGCTCGCCGACGCCCTGACCGCCGCCATCACGCTGCTCGACCCCGAGCGCATCGTGATCGGCGGCGGCCTCGCCCGGGCCGGCGACCCGTACTTCACGCCCCTGCGCGCGGCGGTCGCCGAGCGGCTCACCTTCCAGACGCTGCCGCGGATCCTCCCCGCCGAACTCGGCCACGAGGCCGGCTGCCAGGGCGCCGCCCTGCTGGCCCATGACCTGCTGCGGCGAAAGGCCGGCCGGTGATCCTGACCGTCACGCTGAACGCCGCGCTCGACGTCACCTACTGGGTCGACCGGCTGCGTCCGCAAGGGAGCAACCGGGTGCGGGCGAAGGCCGAACGGGCCGGCGGCAAGGGCGTCAACGTCTCCCGGGTGCTGCACGTCCTCGGCCGCGAGACCGTGGTCACCGGCTTCGCCGGAGGAACCGCGGGCGCGACGCTGCGGCGCGAGCTCGCCGCCGCCCGCCTGCCCGAACGCCTGCTGCCGATCGCCGGGGAGACCCGTCGCACGGTGGCGGTGGTGGACGAGAGCGCCGGGGACACCACCATCCTGCTCGAACCGGGCCCGGCGATCTCGACCGAGGACTGGGCCCGGCTGCTCGACCACCTCGACGCCCTCCTGCCCCAGGCGTCGGCGGTGGTGTTCTCCGGCAGCCTGCCGCCGGGCGCGCCCGAGGACGCGTACGGCCAACTGGTGCGGCTGGCCCGCGCACACCGAGTCCCGGCAGTGGTCGACGCGGACGGTGCCGCGCTGCGGGCCGCGCTGGCGGCCGGCCCCGACCTGGTCAAGCCGAACGCCGACGAACTCGCCGCCGCCACCGGCCTGACGGACCCGGTCGCCGCCGCCGGTGCGCTGGTCGACGGCGGAGCCGGGGCGGTGGTCGCCTCACTCGGCCCCGACGGCCTCATCGCCGTGACACCGCAGGGGAGTTGGCGGGCCAGGCCGCCGGAGCACCTGGCCGGAAACCCCACCGGAGCAGGGGACGCCGCAGTGGCCGCCCTGACGCTCGGCCTGGTCGACGTCACCCCCTGGCCGGAGCGGCTGGCCGAGGCGGTGGCCCTGTCCGCCGCCGCCGTGCGCGCCCCGCTGGCCGGCGACTTCGACCCCGATGTCCACCACCGCCTGCGACCGCTGGTGGACGTCCACCCCCTGCACCCTCAGAGGAGCCCCCGATGCCCTTGACTGGAACCGGCGCCATCGTCACCCCCGCGGCGGACGCCGCGCGCGGGGTGGGCGCGTTCAACGTCATCCAGCTCGAACACGCCCAGGCCATCGTGGCGGGCGCGGAGGACGCCGGTGCCCCGGTGGTCCTGCAGCTGAGCGAGAACGCCGTCCGCTACCACGGGGCGCTCGCCCCGATAGCCTCCGCCGTGCTCGCCACCGCCCGCACCGCCTCAGTGCCGGTCGCGGTCCACCTCGACCACGCGACCTCGGCGGACCTGGTGGTCGAGGCCGTCGAACTCGGCTTCTCCTCGGTCATGTTCGACGCCTCCGTGCTGCCCTACGAGGAGAACGTCCGCGCCACCGCCGAGGTGGTCGCCCGCTGCCACGACGCGGGCGTGTGGGTGGAGGCCGAGCTCGGCGAGGTCGGCGGCAAAGACGGCGTGCACGCCCCCGGCGCGCGAACCGTTCCCGCCGAGGCCGCCGCCTTCGTCGCCGCGACCGGCGTCGACGCCCTCGCGGTGGCCGTCGGGACCTCCCACGCCATGCTCACCCGCGACGCCGTCCTCGACTTCGACCTGATCGCCGAACTGCGCGCAGCCGTCCCGGTCCCGCTGGTCCTGCACGGCTCCTCCGGTGTGGCCGACGAGCACCTGACCCGCGCCGTCGAGCACGGCATGACCAAGGTCAACATCGCCACCCACCTCAACCAGGTCTTCACCGGCGCCGTGCGGCGCACCCTCGAAGACAACCCCGAGCTCGTCGACACCCGCCGTTACCTCGGCTCCGGTCGCACGGCCATGGCGGCGGAGGTCACCCGCCTGCTGCGCGTCCTCAAGGCACCGACGGCCTGAGGACGGTGACGCGCCGAGGCCCCTCCCGGGTGGGACGGGCCTCGGCGTCGTGCTGCTCGGGGCTCGGCTCAGGCGGACTTGACGGTGGAGAAGGTCTCGCCGCCGCGGACCCACCGGCCGTGGCGCATGACGGCGACCAGGTCGTAGCCGTCGGAGTCGAGCACGACCAGGTCGGCGAGCTTGCCGGTCTCCAGCGAGCCGACCGAGTCGGCGAGGCCGAGCAGCCGGGCCGGGGCCGTGGAGAGCGATTCAGCGGCCTGATCGAGTGTCAATTTATTGACTTGAACAGATCTTTGGAATGCGCGGTCGAGCGTGAGCGTCGAGCCGGCGATGGAACTGCCGTCGGACAGCATCGCGACGCCGTTCTTGACCTCGACCTGGAGGGGGCCGAGGGGGTAGAGGCCGTCGCCCATGCCGGCGGCGCCCATGGCGTCGGTGATCAGGGCGACGCGGTGGGCGCCGGCGGTGCCGTAGGCGAG
>NZ_JBVHHW010000042.1:0-56849 GCF_055560875.1 Kitasatospora sp. NPDC023118 | reverse complement strand
GGGCTTCGCTCGGCCGAACATGCTGCGCTTGAGCGCCTTGAGGTCGTTGACGCGGCCCTCGACTGGACCGGAGGACCAGTCGGTGCTCATGCCGTAGACGACGGCGTCGAGATCGGAGAGCAGTCCAGTGGCGAAGCCGGCCAGGCCACATAGTTCGTCCGCGCAGACGTCGGCGATCCAGTGCCCCAGCTGGTCTCCTTCGCGGTTGGACATGATGCTGGCGAAGGTGCGGACGTGGGTTGCGGCGGCCGTGAGTTCGGGTGAGCGGGCCAGCAGGGTCTTGAGCTGTTGCTGGTCGTCCTCACGTAGGTGGCCGTCCTGTCATCCGTTTCCGGCCGGTGGGGCGTCATGAGGGCATGAAGCGCGAATCGATGCGCCCGGGGGGTTCCGGATCCGACCCGTTCGACGAGTTCGTCGCGGCGCGGTACCAGGCCCTCCTTCGGGGGGCGTACCTGATCACCGGGGATGTTCACGATGCCCGGGACCTGTTGCACGACGCCCTGGCACGGGTGTACCCGAAGCGGTCGGCGATCCGGGAGCCCGGGGCGGCCGAGGGGTACGTCCGCAGGACGATGGTCCGCACCCACGTCTCACGGTGGCGCCGGACCAGACGCGAGGTGCTGACGTCCGCCCTGCCGGACCGGCCGGCGGCCCAGGAGGCCGAGCGGGACGGGCAGTTGGCAGCGGCACTGGCCGGGCTGCCGCGGCGGCAGCGGGCGGCGGTGGTGCTGCGGTACTACCTGGACCTCTCCGTCGCCCAGGTGGCGGTGGAGCTGGGGTGTTCGGTGACCACGGCGAAGACCCACCTGGCGCGGGGCATCAAGGCGCTTCGACAGGAACTGGAACCGGCGAGGGAGTTGGTGGGTCGTGAGCGCTGAGGACGAGTTCGAGGGGGAGCTGGCCGTCCGGCTCGGGGCGCGTGCGGCGGGGATCGGTGGGAGCCCGCCGCTGGCCGAGCTGCGCGAGGCGGGGCGCCGGCGGGCCCGGCGGCAGCGGGTGCTGCGAGGAGTGGTGGCGGTGGCGGTGCTGGCGATCGGCGCGGGGGCGCTGACGCAGCTGGGCGGCGGGGGGAGCGCGGGTCCGGGCACCGGGCCGGCGGCGCTTCCGGTCGTGAAGCCGACCGCGACGCCGACCGGGAAGGGAGTGCAGTCGCGGGGGGCGGAGACCGATGAGCGGGTGAAGAGCGTCCTGAGCTGCCAGAGCGGGCCGTCCTCTGCACCGGCGTCGGATCAGCAGCGCAGGGCGGATCTGGTGACGGCGGGCCAGGCGGTCGAGCGGATGGCGCGGCAGGAGTACGGGGACCACTACTTCGCGACCTGCCTGGACACGGCCGCGGGCACGCTGGTCGTGATGCGCAACCCGGCTCCGACGGGCCTGGATGCCGCCGTGTCGCGAGTCGTGGCCGAGTGGCCCGCGGTGAAGTTGCGGTTCGTCGCCGCGCCCTCGTATCCAGCGCTGCTGACGCTCGCCAAGGAGATCCGCGCGGAGGCCGGGGACTGGGCGGCGACGAAGGACGTGCTCATCGCCTGGGTGGAGATCGCTCTGGACGGCAAGGGGGTGATCGTCCACACCCCGCAGGCGGAGACCGCCCGGGCGGAGATCGTCCGGCAGTACGGGAACCTGGTCTCGGTCGGATACTGAAACGGCGAGGGGCCGGTGGTCAGGGGGAGCACCGGCCCCGACGCGTGTCCGGGCGGCGGTCAGCCGGTGTTGCGCAGGCCGGCGGCGATGCCGTTGACGGTGAGCAGCAGCGCGCGGGCGCGCAGCGGGTTCTCGTGGCGGCCGGCCGCGACCTCCTCGCGCTGGCGGCGCAGCAGTGCGGCCTGGAGGTAGGAGATCGGGTCGAGGTAGGCGTCGCGGACGGTGAAGGTCTGCTTCAGCACCGGGTTGTGCTCCAGCAGTTCGCTCTCGCCGGTGAGCCGGAGCACCTCGCGCAGGGTGAGCTCGTGCTCGGCGACGATCTGGTCGAAGACGTGGTGCAGCTCGGTGGGCACCAGGGGTCGGGAATGTGCTGATGAGCTGACGGTTGAGCAGGTCGAGTCATGGTCCGAGGGCATAGCCGGGTTTCATGCCCGGTTCGCCCAAAGGCCAGGAGCCTCCGTGTGGCGGCTTTCGCGCCGGGTACCCGTCGACGACGTGCCGGGGCAGGGGTGTTCACGTTGTCTCGGGTGGGTCGGTGGGGAGAAGGCGGTGGAGGGCGTGACGGAGAGCTGCGAGAAGGGTGGCGGTGGTGAGGAAGGCGAGGACGACGCCAGTGTTGCGCAGGAGGAAGTAGGAGATCACCTGCACCCAGAGGCCGGGCGGGGCGAGCAGGTGGTACGAGGCTGGGGGGAGCGTGGCCGTCCAGGGGAGGACTGCCAGAGCGATGCCAGTGGCGCGCAGGCGGTCGGGCCGCCGGGCGCCGAGGTGGAGGAGCATGGCGAGGCTCATGACGGCGGCGGGCCAGGCGACGGTTGCGTCGAGCAGGTTCACTTCGGTGCGCGAGAAGGGAGCGATGGTGGGGCCTTCAGTCCGGAAGGGCGGGCGGCCCTTGGGTTCAAACAGAGGACGGTCGGATCACGAGAGCCTTCGGAACTGCGCATCGCAGCCCGCTGGATGACGCTGTCCCGGACATCGAGCGGTTGGTCGACGCCCGCACCGGCAGCGAGTACTGCCGGGCCCCCTCAAGGCCCGGGCCGACGTGGAGCTGCAGCACGCTCACCACGGCGACCCGGCCGGCGTCGAGATGGCCGACCGGGCTGTATGGGCACTGGCGTGGTGGGTTCGCCTCCTGTTACGAGGACCCACCGCTGAACGCGGGCCGCACCGGCCTCCGCACCACAGTTCCTCGTCCGCCTCGACCGTCTCCGGCTCGTCCGGCTCCGGACAGGCCCGTGTGAGGACCCCGGGCGGCGCTGTCGGCCGCCCGGGGTGGGATGGCGAGGGTGGGTTACTTGTCGTACAGGGTCCAGACCTGGTTGGCCGCCGTGCTGGCGGCCGGCACCAGCGTCACGGCCGTGTCGCTTCCGTTGCCCTGGAGGACCTCGGCGGGGTGCTTCGCACTGGCGATGGTGGTCGCCGGCTGGCCGAAATCGACGACCCAGCGCTGTGCGAGATTGGTGCCGTCGCAGGTCTGCTGTTTCACGGCGGAGCCCACGCCGGCGTCCTGGAGGCAGGTGCCGTAGGTGGTGCTGCTGATGGTGTAGATGCCGGTGCCCGTGAAGGTGGTGCCGACCTGCGTGAAGGTCCATACCTGGAAGTTCATGCTGGAGTCGCGGGTCCACACCTGCTGTCCGTAGTAGGCGTCGAGGTTGGTGTTGTCGGCGTAGTTCTGGACGGACTTGGTGATCGCGGTGCTGGCGTGCGCCGGGGCGGCGAACAGCGTCATGCCGGCCAGCGCGCTGGCCACGGCGGCGAGGGACGCCGCCTTACGTCCGATGGTCATGACTGCACTCCTGTTCAACTCTCAGGGAGAGTGGTCGATTGACTACGATGACTGCGTGTCCCCGGGCCAGATCGCCGACCAGCTGGTGCTGGCCATCGAATAGGTCCCGGAGTCCTAGTCCAGACACCCGCCGCAAAGTACGTCGCGGGTGCCGGACCGTTCACCTCGGAGTAGCGCAGGGCGATCACCGCCTTCCTGCCCATGTCCAGCTTCACCGGAGCGGGGCTGCCCTTGCCGGCCCCATGGGCCCGCGACCCCTTGTCCATGCGGATGTGGGGGCCGGAGTTGACGGCGACGAGCTGGGCGGTCACTGGGTCCATCGTGCTGGCGTCCAGGTCGACGCGGCGGGTGAGTGTCCATTTCAGGCCCTGCGTACGGCACTTGCTGACCTGGTCCCGAGCCGGCGAGCCGCCCGGGACCGCAGATGCCGCGGCCTGGGTGCCGGCGAGGCCCCGGCGGTCCGGCTCACGACCGGTGGGGCCCTACCGTCCTTCGGCGCACTGGCCGTGGAGCTGGAACTGCAGGCCGTCAGGCCGAGCCCGGCCAGCAGCGCGGATATGGAAACAGTCACCAGAAAGCGCGAGCGCACGGATCCCCCCGGATTGTTCAGGACAGCCCATGGGCAACCTCTGCCCAGCCGGACGTGTGCATGACAGCGGAAAGCTGACTACCCGGCGTGAACCGCCATGCGAGAAGCCTAGCTAACCAATCGACATATCTCAATCATCAATCTAAGATCGTCATATGGCAGACCGTCACCTCCAGGAGCCGACCCGGCTCGTACTCACCGCACTGGCCGACGCCCCCCGGCACGGCTACGCGATCCTCCAGGAAGTCCAGGCCATCTCCGGCGGCCGGACCAAGCTGCTCACCGGCACCCTCTACACCGCCCTGGACCGCCTCCTCCAGCAAGGGCTCATCCAGGTCGACCACGAGGAGATCGTCGCCGGAAAGCTGCGCCGCTCCTTCGCCCTCACCGACCACGGCCGTGACGTCCTCACCGCGGAAACGCAGCGCCTACGCACGGGCCTGGCCGAAGCAGAACGTCGGCTCAAGCTCGGCCGGCCCCAGCCGAACGGAGGAACGGCATGACCACCCCTCCCCCGACCGAGCCCGCGAACATTGCGCTGCCCGTACGGCGCCCTCTCGCGGCCAGGCTCCCGCTGCTCGGTCTCTACCCCGCCAAATACCGTGCCGCGCACGGCGAGGAGATCGCCGCCGTCTTCGCCGAAACCGTTCAGGACACAGGGCCCGGTACCGCCCTGCGCGAGTGGACCGCGCTCGCCGCACACGCCCTGCGGCTGCGCACCCGGCTCAGCTCCACCGACCCCCTCGGCCGGATCGCGGCCGGCGCCGCGCCGTTCATCCTCGCCAGCGCGGCGGGCCTGAGCATGGTCCGCTTATTGACGGGACTCTTCCTGCTCGACCACTTCGAGTCGGAAGACTGGGGGCTCCCCGTCTCCTTCCGGGCCCTGATGGTGGCGCAGGCCTGCCCCTGGGTCCTCGCCCTGCTCTGCGCCTCCCTCGGTCGGTGGACGCCGGCCCGGCTCCTGGTCCTGCTGGGAATCCTCGGGCGGATCGGCTCCGAGCTGGCGTCCACACACTCTCCCCGGTGGGCCTTTGCCCTCTTTCTCCTCCTGCTGCTGCCGGCTGGGCTCGTGTCCGGCACGCTGCTGCTGATCACCCCGCCCGATGCCATCGACCTCTCTGCGCGCGGCCGCGGCAGGCTCGTGCTCGCCTTTCTCGCCCTTGCGGTCCCGATGAGCGCCCTCGCCGTCTGCTGGCCCCGGCCCGACCCGATCGACATCTTCTTCGGCCCCACGGGCATCTCGCCCGTCGTCCAGAACCTGCTCGATGCATGCGCCGCCTGGCCCGTCGCCGTGATGAGCCTGGCCCTGCTTCTCCACCTCGGCGCCCCCCGGCCCGACCGCCTGCACGCCGCGGGCATCGCGGTGGCAGTCCTCCCCTGGACGGCCATGCTCGCCCCGCCCTACTACTTGGTGCCCTCGCAAAACTCCCATGACCTCCTGCGCAACGCCGGCGTCGTCCTCGCCTTCCTCGCCACCGCCACCCTCCTGGCCCACCTCCGTCACACCCTTCGTCGCTCCCGCCCCACCGACCCACCCACGACGACGTGAACACCTGAGCCTCAGTGGCTTTGTTCATGAGAACGGACAGCAGATGTTCACCACTTCGGGAGGCACCAGAGCGCGTTGAGGATTCGAACGGTGATGCTTCACGCCGTGGCGGTGCTCGGCTCAACAGGGATGAATAAACATGTTGGCCGGTCCACCTCGAAGCTGCGACGATGCTCTGCTGCTTCTCTGGCGGAGGACCTGAACTCCCTCATGGAGCGATGGATACAGACCTGCCGCCGAGAGCTACTGGACCGCACTCTGATCTGGAACGAGCGGCATCTACTCCACGCCCTGCGCGAGTTCGAGAAGTTCTACAACGAGCACCGGCCGCACCAGGGCATCGCGAACGCCCGACCCCTCTGCGCCCTTCCCGAGCCGATCGACAACCCGGAGCGAATCGCTCGCCTCGACATACGCCGAACCGACCGACTCGGCGGCCTCCTCCACGAATACCGACATGCAGCCTGATCAGCCTGGATGAGGTTCTCGGCAAGGGCAAGGCCGGTGAAACGTCCGGCGGGGGTGCGGTGCAGCCAGCCCCGGTCCGCCAGGCGCCGGAGCTTGTCGCGGACCGGCTCGACCTGCCCAGGTCCGGTTCCCCTGCCGAGCTCGACGCTGACGTCCTTGGCCGGAACCGGCTCCGACACCGCGGTCACGATTCTCGTGATCGCCTGGTAGTCCGCGGGCAGTACGCTCGCGTCCATGGCGTCCTCGCGGTGCGGGACCAGCAGCATCCTGCCCGCCCCCGGCGAGGCCGTGACCCGCTCGAACTCCTCGGCCATGGCCGGGTCGTCGGCTTTCCCGGCCCGCCGGGCGTCGGTGAACTGCCCGAACACCACCTCCGCGGCCTCCAGCCGGGCGACTTCGGCGTCGATCCCGGCGAGCTCCTTGCGCAGCCGCTCCGCCCGGTCGGACAACACCACCCGCCGCTGCATCACCCACACCAGCACATCCACCAGCAACCCCTCCCGGTACCTCCCACGGAGCCTACGAGCCGGGCACGACCGCCACCGCGATTCCCGTGAACCGGCCACACGACAGACAGATGATCACCTGCTAACGATCACGCCCCCGACCGGCACGAGCACCCCAGCCCCGCCCCACGCCAGCCCCGTGACCTGCAACTTCAGGATGAAAACTTCTCATTGGCGCAGCGCCGGACGTCGTTCACGCCGGCGATCTTGCGCCTCTCGCTCTTGGCGTTGAAGTTGATCGTGTTGTGGACGACGATCGGGTTCTTCATCGTCATGGAGCCGTAGGTGACGTCCTGGTGCCAGTCCCAGCCGCCATTTCCGTCGGGTGTCTAGGTCTCGGTGAGCCCGGGGGGGCAGTTGGCGACGGGCATGGTCACGATACGAATAACCCCCCTGTCCACCGGCGCCCCGGCCCGCCATCATGATCAACCGTGTCCACCTACCCCGAGCCGCCCGCCGCGGCGTCCGCCGACAGGCCTGTCCACGGTTCGCCGTGCCCGCGCTGCGTCGCCCCCCTGACCGACGACCCACGCTTCCACGTCTGGTGCCCGGCCTGCGACTGGAACCTCGTGCCCGGCGAGGACGCCGCCCCCGGGCCCACCCGCACCCGGCGCGAGCGGGCCGCGGCCGCCCGCACCGACCGGCTCTACGAGGAGCAGGCCGCCGGGGGCGACTCCCCCACCGCCCGCCGGGACTGGCTGCTGGCCTCCGCCGCGGCCGGGGTGATCCACCTCGTCACCGTCGGCACCTTCGCCCTGGCGCTCTGGCTGCTGATCACCGGGACCGTCGTGCAGCGCTGCGTCGGCGCGGTGGTGCTGGTGATCGCGGTGACCCTGCGGCCCCGGCTCGGCCGGCTGCCGAAGGACGCGGGCGTGCTCGACCGTGCCGGGGCGCCGGCCCTGTACGGTCTGGCCGACCGGGTGGCCGCCGAGGTCGGCGCCCGCCCGGTGGACGTCATCCAGGTCACCGACGAGTTCAACGCCTCGTACAGGCTGGTCGGGCTGCGCCGCCGGTCGGTGCTGCGGCTCGGCCTGCCGCTCTGGGAGGTACTGGACGACCGGGAGCGGACAGCCCTGCTCGGCCACGAGTTCGGCCACCGGGTCAACGGCGACCGCCGGCGCTCGTTCTGGCTGTACAGCGCCGTCTCGGCGCTCTGGGCCTGGTATGACATGGCCCGCCCGGGCCACGACGGGTCGGTCGTGGGCCGGGACGAGGTCTCGGTGCTGGTGCGGCTCGGCGCGGTGTTCGGCCGGCTGGTGCTGCGGGGCGTCGCCTGGGTGCTGTACCGGGGGCTGGTGCTGTTCGACCGGCTCACTTCCCGGGCCGGCCAGCAGGCCGAGTACCACTCGGACGTGCTCGCCGTCCGGGTAGCGGGCGGCGAGGCGGCCCGGGGCATGCTCGCTGCGCTGCTGCTGCCCGGCTCGGTGGACACCGCGATCCACCGGATCCGGGCCGAGGAGCGCGGACGGCCCCGGATCGGCCGCGCCCGGAGCCGCCGGACCGAGGACGCGCCCGCACCGCCCGCGCCGGACCTGCTCTGGGAGCGGGTGCGCGAGCACCTCGCCTCCGTCCCCGCCATCGAGCGGGAGCGCCTGCTGCGGCTCAGTGCCCGTGACCGGTCCGCCGTGGACGGCTCCCACCCACCGACCCACCTGCGGATCGCCCTGGCCGCCCGCGCCGGGGACGGGGACGCCGCCGTCACCGTCACCGCCGCCGAAAGCGCCTCGATCACCACCGAGCTGGCACCGCACCGCGCCCGGATCGCTGCCGAGCTGCTGGCCGGCTGACGCCGCCGGCCGGCGGTGCCGGCCGCGGGTCCGGGGCGGTGCGCCTCGGGGTTCCGTACGGGGTTCGGCAGGGGGTTCGGCACGCAGTTCCGTACAGGGGCCGGTACAGCCACCGCCGCCCCGCCGTCCGGACGCCCCTCTGCCCACCTCAGGGCCGGTGAGTTTCCAACCTCACCACCCGGACTTACCTCTCCGGGGCCCTGCTGCCGGGGTTGGTGGGGTGTGGGCGGTGGCTGGTCGGGCGCGGTTCGGTGTCCGGGCGCTGCGCTGCGCCCTCTCTTCCTCGCGTCCGGCTGGTGCCGGTCGCGCGTGGTGGTGGGGGCTCTACAGCGCCGCTACCGGCCTCACCTGGCCGTGCGTCAAGGCGTCGCCTGACGTCGGGGTGGTGTCGCTCACCGCCCCGGCGCGCCCTTGGCCATCCGGGCCGGGATTCGCCCCGGAACCCCGACCGCGCGGCCCCAGCCGCGACACCGCGCCCCATCTCGTGCTTCCAGAGCCCCGCCACCAGCCCGGCCACAACGGCACGCCAGCCGGACACTCACCCCATCACCACACCGCCCCGGACGTCATACCGATGACATTCCCGCTGGTCACCGCACTGCGGCCCCCAAATCGCCGCCCCAGAACACCGCAGCCGCCCCGATGACCCGTCTCATCGAAGTTTGACGAGTCTCAGCGAAGTTTGACTGTCGTGGGTTTGTCTCAGCGAAGTTTGACCGGGGATGAGTAGAGCTGGTGTCCCGTCCGGGTGCACCTGGCCTTGTCCGGCTCAAGTTGTCCAGATTCGCCGATCCGTCCGGCTCTAGATGACTGATTCCAATGGATAGTGTCCCGTCTCGCTGAGCTTGGATGAGTCTCACTGATCCGGGCTGGGCGGCCTCGGTTCTCAGGTCTGGTGGCTGCCGTCGAGAGTGCTGTCACTCTCTGGGGTGACTTCCGTCCCGTTCTGGGTGGCTTGTCTCACGGAATCCGTGATGGTCGTGCTCATGGGTGGGCCACGAGCGTTGAAGGGCGGCGCTCCGCCGCAGGTGTCGGATTTCGGTCTGGCCTGGCTGGAGCACGGAGTCGAGGTACGGAAGCCTCTGGACCATGCGGCCGAGGTGGCCTTCGAGAAGGCGACTCCGGTTCGGGACTTCCCGTCGTACCGAGGGCAGCGGCACTTTCCCGGGCTGTACTGGGCGGCAACGACCGGGCGGCATGTCGGGTTCGAGTCGTGGTTGGAGCGCGATCACGCGATCCTCTTGGACTTCGATCCGCAGGTCGTGGGGTTCGCTTCACAGCCGTTCTGGTTGTTCTGGCGTGATGAGGCGTCGGGCCGTGGCCGCTCGCACGTGCCGGACTACTTCGCACGGGCGGACAACGGGACGGGCCTGGTGCTGGACTGCCGTCCGAAGGATCGTGTCGATGCCCGGTCCGCCGCATCGTTCGCCGCGATGCGCCTCGCGTGTTCACAACTGGGCTGGGCCTACCGGCTGGCCGGCTGCGGTCGAGGACCTGCTGACGCGGGCCGGGTCCGGACCCGACAGGCGGGTCGCCGCACGAACCCGGGCCGCGTCCGCGGTCCCCGTCCGCCCGGCCGCCGAGCCTCCCCGGGATGAGGTCGAAGAGGCCGAACCGGACGAGGACGAGGTGATCGGCAAGGTCATCCCCTTCGGCGTGTTCGACGCCATCACTGACGGGAGCCGCTGATGACGCACGTCCTGGAGCCGGACAGGACCGAGCACCCTCTGACGACGAAGGAAGGCTGTTCCGCCTTCGTCCAGGAGAGCATCGCACCGCCGGTCGCCCTGCCGCCGGCCGTTCTACAGCGGCTGAGCGAGCCCGAACGGGCGGACTACGACCAGGCCCGCGAGGACTACCACGCCCAGCTGGTGATCGTCTCGACTCCGACGATCCGCCATGTCGCAGCGACCGGCCGCAAGCGCATCCTGCTCAACCGGCACCAGCACTCGGCCCGCCGGGGACTGATCGTCTCCGGTCTCGCCGGGACCGGGAAGACCACCGCTATCACCCAACTGGGCAAGAACTACGAACAACTGGGGCGACGTCGGGGAGAGATCCCCCCGAAGGCCCTGCCGGTCGTCTACGTCACGGTCCCGCCGGCCGCGACCCCGAAGATGCTGGCCATCGAGTTCGCCCGGTTCATCGGACTGCCGCTGCCGTCCCGCTACAGCTCCGAAGCCGTTGTTCTCACAGGATTGTTCGTCTCACCGCACTGGCGAGACCATCCCCAGTTGCCCGCAGAAGCGGCACGGCGTCTCGGCATCTCTCCGCGGCAGCTGCCACCTGACGTGACCAGGAAACCGTTACTTCAATGAGAACCCTGACGCGGCCGTCTCAGACCTCTCTCGGGGGGTGCTCAAGGCGATCCGGGCGTTTCAAGGTGCAAAGTCATGAAGCGTCAAGCTCAGACCGAGTCGTCCAGATGGTGGAAGGCTCCTTCGAACTCTCCGGACGCGAGCAGCTCGGCGATCACGCTCACCATCCCTCGGATGCCGGGATCCCGAACGATCAGCCCGTCCAAGCACCAGAAGCACCGGCCGCCTGCGGCTTCTCCCGTCTCCTCCCACCTCTTCATCAACCGGCTGACCTCGGCGACTGTGAAGATCGTCGCACTCCAGCGTGAGCCATTTGGGAGGCGAACCTCAGCATCGACGTTGCAGACCTGGTCGAGTACCTCACCAGGGTTCGGGAGGAAGAAAGCCTCGAAGCCATCGGTTCGGACGCGATAGTAAGGGCCGTCCCATCCGGCCTCGGAACGCAGTTCCGTGCTCATGCTGGTCACCTGGGGAGGATCCCAGCCCGCGACGCCGGGCACAACTGGCTTGCGGGCAGCTGATCACACGGGTGACACCCCGGCTAGTGAGCAGGTAGTTTGCGGGACGACAGAGAGAAGAGTTCGCATGGACTCCCGGATCATCCGCATCCGACGCAAACTAGCCAAGGTGCCCTACGCCGCGCTGCGAAGCCACTCCTTCGGTGAAGAGAAGCACCGGTTCCGCCTCGAATCCCCGCTGCCGGACACGAAGGTCGCCGAGTTCGAGGCCGACCACCATATCGAGCTGCCCGATCCCTACCGCAGCTTCCTGACCACACTGGGCGGGGGCGGAGCATCGCCTTTCTACGGCCTGCTGCCGTTGCAGTCATGCCGACCGTTCACGATGGACCCCCAAGGCGAGCCCAGCCGCCCTCGGGGGTTCACGTTCGCCAGCTGCCCGCCTCACCGAGGTGACATGTTCCTGCACATCATCGAGGCGGGGTGCACCGACCTGGTGCTTCTCGGTATCACCGGTCCCCTGACGGGCCGCGTCGTCACCGGAAACGCTGACGGCTTCTGGGGCCCCAACGTCTCGTCGGCCACTGACTTCCTGGCCTGGTACGAACGCTGGCTCGACCACATGCTCGCTGGGCGCGACAACCGTGACCTGGAACTGACCTCACCAGCCCTGCGAGCGCCAGTCGACCGCATCCTGAGGCAGCACCGGAACTGCACCCGAAGGGTCCATGCCGCATAGAACGCCAGCATCACTTCGATCGCGCCAACGATCATGGAGTAGCCCATGGGTGCGCTACCGCGATGTCCCGCGCGTGTCAGGACCCACAAACGCAGCCATCCGTTGCTTGGAGCGCGATCGACTGATACCCGGGATCGTCGCCACGGCCGTGAGCGTGTGGTCCGCCCGAGTCCACGGGACCCAGCGACGTTGGAAGCCATGGGAGGCCGAATTCACCTGCGCCTGCTGCGGCGAAGGCTGGGCCCGCGACAAGCTCGAAGAGACTATCTTCCTGCTTCCGCCCCGAGCCTCAGGCGAACTACGAGCACGGGTCGATGGTCTGGACTCGGTGTTGCTGCGGCGGACCCATCACGAACCACAGGCAGCTTCCGAACTGGCCTGGTGGCACCGCAGGTTCTGATCACGGGAGCTCGCGCTCGTCGCTCCTGGAAAATGCCATCTTCAATGAGACTCTCGCCACCGACGTCCCAGCAAAAATGACAAGTCGCAGGCCAGGGCCCCCTTGTCAGACCGTGATCGACGGGATGGCCATCCCCTCCTGACCAGGCACACCACCAAGGCGTCGGGCCTACCCGCCTCGAATCCCAATCAGACCTGACAATACGCAGGTTAAGTAGACATCTACATGTCGCGATGAATGAGACGGGACAGCTGGGCTCTCGGTAGCGCCGATGGTGATCACCGGATGCCCGGTGAAAGCGTTGCTGCAGGTGGTAGCTAGGCTCGCGCCATGTCTGACGATCTCGGCTTCACATGCTCTTGCTGCGGCGAACATCACGCAGAGATTCCCATGGGCTACTCAACCATGGCGCCCGATGTCTGGGACCCCGGCTTCGAGACTGATGCGGACAGCATGCTGTCGTCTGACCAGTGCATCATCAAGGGCCAGCACTTCTTCGTCAGGGGCTTGATCGAGATACCGGTGATCGGCAGTGAGGACGTCTTCTCCTGGGGTGTCTGGGTCTCTTTGAGCAGGGACAACTTCGCCCGCGCGCTTGAAGTGTGGAACACGGAGGGGCGAGAGACCGAGAAGCCGTACTTCGGCTGGCTCAGCACCGAGCTCGCGCTCTACTCGCCCAGCACCATCAATCTGAAGACCAACGCTCACACGCGGCCGGTCGGCAAGCGCCCTTTCATCGAGTTGGAGCCCACTGATCACCCGCTCGCTGTGGAACAGCGCACCGGGATCACGCGCGACCGCGTGCGTGAGATCGCCATGACCGTGCTGCATCCGGCCTGACCGCCCCACCGAGGGTTGACCACTGGGTCAGGGCACGTCGTCCTCGATGGCGTTGGGGTTCTCGTAGAGGGCGAGTTCGGCCTGTGCTGCGCGGATGTTCCTGGCGTGGCAGCGCCTTGAACAGGTGGCGCGTGGTCGGCTGGCGGCGACGACGACCGCGGTTCCGCAGCCGGGGCAGGTGATGATCGTTCGCTGGCCAGGAAGGACGCTGTGGCTTGAGGGGGCGGTGGCCAGCAAGGTGCTGCGCCGCTGGCAGCGGGTTGAGCACCACCACGGTCCCGGCTCTGGAGAGGTCTGCGGTTTCGGGGGACGTCCGCAGTATTCGCAGGTCGGATGGCCCGGTGACGGCGGTGGCGTGCGTTCCAGAAGCTCTTGGAGTTTGTCGGGGTCCCTGCCGCTGGCGACGGCGAGGCTGGACCAGCTGAGGGTGCCGGCTTCCGTGGGTGGGTCACTGAGGCGGGCAGCGACCCGGCCAAGGAACGAGGAGATCGTCTCCCCGGCGAACGGAGACACACGGAAGATCCCGGGAACCATGACCCCGGCCTCGCGGACAACAGCAGAACCCGAAGGCAGTTCCCTCCTTCTGCCCCGATCCCGGTTCCACCTGGTTCCACGACGTCGCCCGGGACCTGGCCGTGGCGGCGCTGCGCCCCGACGGCCAGGGAATCGCCGTCCTGGCCGCCACGGATACCGACTGACGGACAGCCACCTGACCCAGCACGCAAGCGGCCACCAAGGCGACCGCGGCGGTCACGACCAGGAGCACGTCGCCGTTCACGCGGGTTCCTACGCCCATCCGACGCCGTGCTCGGCGAGCTGCGCGAGCCTCCTCGCTGAGCTTGGCCCGGCGGGCTTTGGTGTTGTTGAGCCAGGCCCCCAGGGACAGCCCTTCGGCGGTCTTGAAGGCACGCGGCACCTTCGGGTGGCCTTCCCGCTCGACGAAGGCGGCGAGCGCCGCGAGATGGAGCTGGAAGCGGTCCGCGCGGGACACCTTCGGCTTCGCCTCGGCCGCGGCCTTCGCCGACACCAGGTCCTGATCCTCCTCGATCCCGATCGCCGACAGCAGGTCCCGCTGATCCGCCTCCAGGCCCGGCCGGCCGGCCCGCTGCGCCTGCACCCAGCGTCCGAGTTGCTCGCCTTCGAACACGGTGTCGGCGGGCAGCGCGGCCCAGTCGACCCGGCCGTCACACGCCAGCCACCACTGCCGCGCCGTCGCATACGTCCGCTGCCAGGTGATCGGCCAGGTGGGGCACCACCACGGGTCGATCTCCTCCAGCGCGGCCCGCCGCTCCGGCGCCAGCGCACCCGGCTGGCCGTCCGACACCTGGGCCGCGGCCCGCAGCTCCGACAACCACGCGCCAATCGGATAAGAACCGATCGAGGCCCGGGCCGGCGCCGCCAGAGACGAACCGTGCTCCTTCGCCCAGACGCGGGCCCAGTCGAGACCGGCCTCGAAGCGGGCGTCGGAGACGGACCAGATCATCCCGAGCTGGTCGAGCATGTCGACCCGGTGGCGCGCCAATTCACCATTCGAATGCTCGACACGCCGGTCCGACAGCCATTTACCGAGAGGAAACTTCCCCTCCTCCCCGACCATCGCGGAATAGGGCACGTCGAGCCCACCAGTCTCCTCATGCCACCGCCTGGCGTGGTTGATGCCCTCACGCCAGTACTGGTTCTCACCCGTCAGTACCCGGGAAGCGATGAACAGCGCTAGCACGTTCTCGTCCACCGGCGCCTGGAACCGCACCGGCAGCGTGAACGCACCCGAACCATGTGAAGGTGGACTTATTTGTCGTCAGATGTGGCGGTTTTCTGTCTTGGGGTACGGAGGTGTTTCTGCTGCTCAGTAGCGGTGGTGGCTGGTTGCGCGTCAGTTTCGTGCAGCTTTCGGCGTCATCGAGATGACGTCTTCCCTGGTCAAGTTCGTGCAGTTTTCTTAGCGCCGATGACATGTCCGGCTTGTACCAGATAGTCCTGCCGAGTGTCATCGGAATGCGGTTTCGGGCGTCGTCGTGGTGCGGCCGCTGTCTTCCTGGAAGGGCAGAAGACGGGCTCGGTCGTTGGCGGGGCTGTCGGACGGGCCGGGAGGGCGTGGATGGCGGACGGCGGCGGGAGCGACGCGGTAGGGTCCGGCGATTCGGCGCCGGTGGTGCGTGAGCAGGTGGTGTTCCGGCTCCTGGCTCTGGAGGAACGCGGTGTTCTGACTCCCGGTCATGTGCGGTTGGCGGCCTTCTCGGCGGGCCGGTCGGTGCGGACGGTGCAGCGTTGGTTACAGGTGGCTCGCGAGGAGGGTCGGACGGCGCGCAGGTCCCGGCCGCGGTTCACGGTCACGGACGAGGTCCACGCGCGGTTGGCGTTATGGTGCGGGAACGCGGCGGCGGTCCACCGGGAGCTTCTCGCGCAGGCCCGCGTGTCGGCGGACGACTTCGTGGACGGGGAAGCCGGTAGGGAGCCAGCCGCAGGCGCCGGGGGTGGCGGGGGAGTGGGTGTGCCATCGTTGGCGACGTTTCAGCGGGCGGTGCGCCGGGATCTGAACGCGGGGCAGCGTGCCGCGCTCAAGGGCGGGGAGAAGGCCCGGCGGGCGCACGCTGTGCATCTGGCCCGTCCGGTGAAGTGGCGCAACGCCTGCTGGGAGGGCGATCACAAGCACCTGCCCGTCGAGGTCGAGCTGGACGGGCAGGCGGTGCGTCCTTGGGTGACGTGGTTCATCGACTGCGCGAGGAACGCGATCACGAGTGCGGCCGTCACCCCGCACCAGCCGTCCCGGGACGCGGTGCTGGCGGCGTTGCGGATCGCCTTGTCGCGGGACGAGCCGGGCGGCCCGTACGGGCCGATCGGAGGGCTGCCGGAACTGGTGCGGGTCGACCGCGGCAAGGAGTTCCTGTGCGCCACGGTGACCCGGGCGCTGGGCGCGCTCGCGGTTCCGGTACAGGATCTACCGGCGCGCAGGCCGGAGTTGAAGGGCACGGTGGAGAACCTCAACCGCTGCGTCGTCGACATGTTCCTGGTCGCGCAGCCCGGATACCTCCACGCCCCCACCGCCACCACCGGCCCGCGGGCGCGGCGCGGCGATCCGGACGGGCTGCTGTCGTTCACCGAGTTCACCGCACGGCTTCTGGGATGGGTGCGGTGGTGGAACACCGAGCACCGCCCGCAGCCGCTCGGCGGCCGCACACCGCTCCAGGCGTGGCAGGACGACCCCACCCCGATCGAGGACGTCCCGCCCGCCCTGCTGCGCTCCTTCACCCTCGAGGACGCGGGAGGTGCCAGGGTCCTGTCCACGAAGGGCGTGTACTGGCGGGGGCGTTACTACGTCGGCCCCTGGATGCACGGCATGGACGGCACCCGGGTACGGGTGCGGTTCGTCCCCCACCACGACCACGAAATCGAGGTGTTCGACGCCGCCACCGGCACCCACCTCGGGCCGGCGCACCTCGCGGACGCCGCCACCGCGGCCCAGCGGGCCGCGCTGCGCCGGGCCATGGACGCCCAGCGGCGCACGATGGTGCGGGCGCTGGCCTCCGCGGACCGCCAGCGCCGCCGACTGGGCCGCTACGGCGCGGTCACCGGCCCGGGGCGGCCCGAGCCGCTGGCGGCGCTGACCGCAGCCGAGGCCGAGGAGCAACTCGCCGCGTCCGCCGGGAGTGACTTGGCGAAGCGGGCGCTGCCGGACCTGATCCCGCCGCGCGAGGCACCCGCGTCGTGGGCCCGCCCGATCCGCCGCCCCCGCCGGCGACACCCGGCACCGGCACCGATGCCGGCCCGACGGCGCCCGGGGCGGCACACGCCCCGGGCGGCGGTGGCGCCGTGGACGGGGCGGGCGAAGAAGAAGCAGAAGAGGGAGGACGCCCGTGACGACCGCGGACCGACTGGGCCGGCTGCCGGCCGAACGCGAAGACCACTACATGCGCCTGCGTGGCGCCCAAGTGGTCGGCACCCGCGCCCTGCTGGCAGTTCGGGAGAACATCCGCGCCGCGATCGAAGCCAGGGCGATGATCTGCATCTACGGCAGAGCCGGGCACGGGAAGTCGTTCGCGGTGAACGCCTCGCTGCGCGATCTCGCCCCGCAGATCACCCATCGCATCCAGTTCCGCGCCCGCCCCTCGACCCGGGACCTGCGCCACGAATTGTTCTACGCCCTGGGGCTTCCGGGACGTCCGCCCTCCCACGCGATCGAGTTCGACCGCATGCTGCGCGGGGCGCTCGAGGAGATCCGGGCGCTGGTGTGCGACGAGGCGCAGTGGCTGTCGAAGCTGTGCTTCGAGTACCTGCGCTACCTGTGGGACGACACCGGTACCGACCTGACGATCGTCTTCACCGGCGGCAACGGCTGCTTCGAGATGCTGCAGAGCGAGCCGATGCTCGAGTCGAGGGTCTACTGCTGGCAGGAGATCGACCCCCTGACGCTGGAGGAGGTTCTGGACACCATCCCGGCCTTCCACCCGATCTGGGCCGACGCCGACCCCGAACTGATCGCCCCGTGCGACCGCGAGGCCGCCCACGGCAACTTCCGGGCCTGGGCGAAGATCACCCACCACCTGGCCGCCGGCATGAAGGAGTCCGGGCGCGCCGAGGTGGACGAGGACCTGGTGCGCTGGGCCTACAGCAAACTCGGCCACGACAGGCAGGCGCACCATGCTGACCTGCCCCGACCCGCCGCCGGTCACCGTCGTCCTCGATCCCCACGACGACCTGCCCCACACCCGCGCCGCCCAGGCCGCCCACAGCCCCACCACAGGCCGGGCCACCGTCCACCCCACCGTCGGCACCGACTCCACGATCTGCCTCGCCTACGACATCCTCGCCGCCCTCGGCAAACCCGTCCCCGTCGATCTGGCCCTTCAGCAACGCCCACTACCGCTACCCCTGGGCCGTCACCGAGTACATGCGAGGCTGCCCGCCCCCGCCTGCCTGGCGCAGGTAGCCAGCCCCGAACCGGCCGCCCGACATCCTGGGCGCGGCTACCGGCGAGGCCTAGCAGTCCGCCCCGCCACCAAGATCAGGGAACGGTGGCGGGGTGATCCCTGCTGAGCGTCCCGGGTCATCAACGAGATCGACTTGATGCTCGCACCACCCACCACGCTGCGCACACGCAGGACAGTGCGCCGCAGCACCTCCTGCGTGATCACACTCGGGGTGCCGGAGACGGTGTGCAGCTGCGATCCCGCAGTCCGTGCCCGCCAGGCTGCGGTTGCTGAAGGGCGCGATCCGGCTGCTCGCCGCCGAGCTCGGCGTCTCGCAGCGGACTGTGCAGCGCTGCCTCAAGGGGGACCAGCAGCCCGGGGGCGGTTGCGGCGGCCGGCATCGAGCGAGCGGGTGCGGGCCGCCTGGCAGCCGCGCGTCCGACAGCGGGTGCGGCGCCAGGCCGAGCAGCAGGGCTTCGTGCTCCATGTCCAGGCCCGCTTCGGCTATACATCTGCGGCCGACTCCACCGACGACCCCCGCGAACGCCTGATCACCCAGAACCTGCCCGGCGACGTCGCCCGCGAGCTGTACGCCGCCCGTGGCGCCGGCGCTTCGGAGGCCGAGCAGCAGCGGATCCTCGCCGCCGGACTCCAGGAGCACTACTTCCGCGACCGTGGCCGCCGCGCGGACGGCCTCGACGTCGAGCTGACCGACCTCGGGTGGCTGGAGCTGGAGGTCTGACCGACCCGGCGGTTCGCGGGGCGGGCCGGGCCGGGGAACGGCTGCGGCGGCCGGACGGCGGACCCCCTGTCTCCAGGGGTCCGCCGTCCCGGCCGCCGCGGGTGTGGGAGCCCACCGAGGTGGGCCGGATACATGAAAACGGCCAGACCTTGGGGGTCTGCCCGTTGAGGGTTCCGACCGGTGTCGGCCGGTCTACTTACTTCTGGTTGTGCGTGCGGGCCGCGCGATAGATCAGCGCGATCCCGCGGATCATGACCACCGCCCCGAAAGCGACGCCGGCGATGCCGCAGGCCACGGCGCCCAGCCCGACCGCGTACCCGACGCCCGCCGCGCCGCTCGCCAGGCGTGGTGGTGGCGCGGGCGGTGGGATCAGGGCGTCGATGCCGCGGGGGAGGTGCTGACTGCCGGTCATCTGATCACTGTCCCGGTTCCGGCCGGTGGTGATCACCACGGTCGGTCGGTGGCGGGGAGCGGGGCGGGGCCGCGGTGGTGGTGGCGGGCGATGGCCTCCAGCAGCGCCTGGCGGGCCTGGCGGAGCCGGAACTCCTCGGTGCGTCCGGCGTCGGCGGCCCAGCCGGGCAGCGGTCGGCCTTCGGTCGCCGTGGTGAGGGCGCGGGCGAGATCGGCGAGGGCCCGGTCCCAGTCGGTGAGCTGCTCGATCAGGTCGGTCACCAGCTGGTCGACGGCGGCGGCCGGGTCGCGGCGGTAGATGCGGGCCCCGGTGGCGGCCTCGGCCCGGACCGTGCCGCGTTCCACGGGTTGGCGTCCGCCGTCATGCCCGTCAGCCGGGCGTCGACCGTGGCGTGGGTGCGCGGCCCTGATCGCCCGCGAGGCCGGCGCCGTCGTCACCGACGGCACCGGCTCGCGCTGGACTTCCACCTCCGACAGCTTCGTCGCCGCGGCCCCGAGCCTGCCCGGCGACCTGCCGACTGTCCTTGGTGAGGTGGGACACCCGGGTCAGTTGTAGATCGGGCCCGCCTCGACGTCGCCGTACGGGACGCCGTTGTTCATGGTCCAGGTCTTGGAGTAGTAGCGGCAGGGGCTGCACGGAGTCACACCGTCGCTCGGAAGGGTGTAGACGTAGCCGCCGCCGGGGTAGATGTGCGAGCGGTTGGTGGTCTGGGACATCCACTGCACCGGCCCGCCGTTGTAGCTGTACCCGAGCTCCACGTAGAGGTAGACGTCCGTGGTGCCGCCGGTCGCGGTGGCCTTTCCGTGCATCCGGCCGCTGCTGTCCTGGTAGAGGCACGGCAGGACGTCGTAGTTGCCGGCGGAGCCGCTGAGGTTCACCGAGGCGTACCGGCAGACGTAGTCACCGGTGTACGCCTGGGCGGTCCCAGCGCCGAGCAGGGTGGAGCCGGCGACGAGGCCGAGGGCCGCCGCAGCGAGACCGAGGGACTTGAGCTTGCGCATGGATGTGCTTCCTCTCCAGCGGTTGACTGAGCACAGTCACGCTCGCATTCGCCCGGGCCGCCCCACCAACTATTCAGCGCAGGACCTAATAGTTCAGAACTCACCCGGAACGGCTCGGCAGCGCGGCATGATCAGCTGTGCTCGAAATCGGCTTCGGGGTCGCGGACCTGGCACGCGTTCGGTTCGCCGTCTCCCCCATGGACCACGTCCTGGGCGGCGTGGCAGGGGCGCAGCACCACTGTGTCGGCGGCTCGGTCAACCGGGACCGCTGGTGGCGCCGGGTGAAGGGCCGCGTCCCGCAGCGCGCCATGCCCCTGCTCGATCTGGTCAATGCCAGCGCCGCCGGGGTGCCGGACTTCCTCGCCGGCGACACCACGACCACCCTCGCTGTCCTCACGGACGAGCTCGACGCCATGCTGGCCCTCCCCGAGGCCGAGCTCCGGCAGGACCTCGCGTTCTACGGCACGGGCCCCCGACTGCCCCGTATCGTCGACGAACTGCGCGACGGCGGCACCCGCCGGCTGCGCCGGATCACCGACGCCGCGTGGGCGCTCTTCCGCAGCTGCCTCGCCCCGGACTGGCCCGACATCCGGCGAGCGCTGCAGGCCGAGATCGCACACCGCTCACGCACCGTCGCCGACGCGGGGATCGGCGCGCTGCTGGACCGGCTCCACCCGGACCTGACCTGGCACGACGAGGGCGTCCTGCGGTACGCCGGGCCGGGGTGGAATTGCGCGTTCGACCTCGGCGGGCGGGGGCTGGAGCTGCGACCGAACCACTTCCTCCTCAGCCCCACCGCCCTGCTCACCGACCGCCGGCCGCCGGTCCTGATGTACCCGAGCGGCGCCGCACCGGCCCGCAGCGTCGACGGACTCGCCCGGCTGCTCGGCCCCGCCCGAACCCGGGCTCTCCGAGCGATCGCCCAGGGTCCCTGCACCACTGGACAGTTGGCCGAACGCCTCGGCGTCTCCGCACCGGCCGCCTCGACCCACGCCACCACCCTGCGGGACGCCGGCGCCATCACCACCGAACGCCTGGGCCGCCAGGTCCGGCACAGCCTCACCCGCCTCGGGCACGACCTCCTCTTCACCCAGGGACCGTCATAGGCCGAGCCCGGCAATTCCCGCCGGGCTTCTGCGCCGACGGCGGCTACGCTCTCGGCCTCAAGCTCTCGGCCCCAGCGCCACCGTCTACAGCTCCGTCCAACCGCATGGCCGCCGACCGCCGTCGCGGAGCGGGTGCCAGATCGGGGCGGAAGGGGCCGCGCTGCACCAGGTTCTCGATCCGGGCGGCCCCGGCCGGGAGGGCGGCCAGCATGTCGGCGGTGGCCGGGTTCTCCTCGGCGGCCAGCCGCAGATCCGCCACCGCCGAACGCACCCCCGCCGCGCCGGTGCCGACCAGGACCACCAGCAGCCGCGGGAACGCCCGCCAGCGCCGCTCCCACGTCCGGCCCCGGCCGTTCGGGCCCGCCTGCTCCCACAGCTGGGCGCAGGCCGCCAGCTGCGCCGCGGTCTCCTCGGCGCCGACACTGGGGCGGTGCCGTTCGACGAACGCCCGCAGGCGGTGCCGCTCGTCGCCGGTGCCGGCGGTGTAGGTGAGTTCGGCGGCGGGCCGGTACACCCCGCCGCTGGCGACCGACAGCTCCGGGTGGGGGAGGAGGTCGAGCGGGCCGCAGGCCTCGCCCCGGGCGCGGGCCTCGGTGACGAAGGCGGCGTGGATCCGGCCGACGTCGAGCAGGTGCTCGCGCCCGTGCCGCACGGCGAGCTGCTCGCCGTCCAGCACCTGGGCGGTCGGGCGCAGGGCCTCGGGGAAGGTGGCCGTGACGGCGGAGCCGGCCGCGGTGAGGTGCCAGGCCTTCGCCCGGCCGGCCTGCGGCAGGGTCACGAAATAGGTCAGGCCATCGGTGTGCAGGCGGGTCAGCCGCTTCTGGGTCTGCTTGATCAGGGCGGTGCCGCCATGCAGTTGGTGGAGTTGCTCGGCGGTCGCCAGCGTGAAGCAATGTCCCTCAGTCCGAAGCGCGGGCTTATCCCGTGCTCGGAGAATGGAACCCAACGAAACTCACCGGATTTCTCACCATCAAGGTTGGTAGTTCATAACGATCTGATAACTTCCACTGTCAAGGTATCTCGCGTTCTTATCGGTCCGAAATGCGGTCCGTAATCCCGTCCGCCAACCCGTCCCAACCTCAGAGCCCCCGTCGGCCCGGTCGGCACGTCTCTGACCTGCTGGGATGGCCATCAAGGTGCCTTGGTGAGTTTCCTTGATGGCCTATCAAGGAAACTCACCAAGGCACCTTGGTGGGCCTGGTGAGTTTGCCGGAACGCTTCCGTTGCCCCTGCCGTTTCCCCCTCCGATGCCCCTACCGGCCACCTCGCGCCCGAGGGGCGAATCCGCCCAGCTCAGCGCCCGAATCCGGGCCGCCGACGCATTCCGACAACCCTCTTCTCTCGTCTTTCTGCTTTTGGTTTTGGTTTGTGGTTGTGGCGTTGCCGGTTGGTCGGTTCGGGTTGTTGCACCTGCGGTGGGCTTTTCCTTTTCTCGCGTCCGGCTGGTGCCGGCCGCTCGCTGGTCGGGGGGTGGCGGTGGGGGCCGGAGAGGGGTGGTTGGAGGGGGCGCGGCGCGCGGGCCCGAAACGGGCTTGGCCGCTGTCAGGAACGCCGGATATCCCTCGAAGGCAGCAGCCGACCACGACCACCGGGAGACGCCCGTGAGCACCCGTCAGCGCCTTGCCCAGCCCGACGACAACGACGACCAGGCCTACGTCGTCGAACCGCCGCAGCCGTCCCGGCCGGGCCGTACCGCGTACCGGCGCGGCGCCGCCAACCCCAACGGCTCGACCAACGCCCTGCGCTCCGACGTCCTCGCCGCGCTCGGCGTCCAAGGTCGCCACCGCCGACCAGCTCCAGCGCCTGCTGCGCCCCGGCGCGGCGTCGAACACCGCGATCCGGCAGGCGTTGCGCGATCTCGCGCTGCACGGCCTGGTCGCCTCCGACGGCAACACCAAGGACCGGCACAAGACGTGGCGGCTGGAAGGCGCTGCCGGGCTGGACGCGGCCGCTTCGGTGCTCGGGATGGTCCGCTCGGAAATGGGAGGCACGGCTCGGGGCGCCGGACGCTCCGGTGCCCAGCACGCGATGGCGGTCAACGAGACCGTGCTCGCGTTCGTCCTCGGCGGCACCGCGCCTGGGGCCGCGGGCGGGGTGGGCACGGTGCGCTCCTGGTCGACTGAGACCGAGTTCCTGTTGCCGGGCGGGCGGCGGAAGGTGCGCCCGGACGGCGTGTGGCAGGCCCCGGAGATCGGGGTGCCGGTGCTGATGGTGGAGGTCGATCGCTCGACGATGTCGCCGGAGCGGGTGGCCGCGAAGTTCACCGCCTACCGCGAGCTGTTCCGCACCAAGGTGAAGAGCACCGACCCGGCGCTGGCCGACGAGGAGCCGGCCGACCGGATGGTCCACTGGTGGTGCAGGGCCTGGCCCGGCCCCCACACCCGGCCCGGGTACCCGCCCGTCGCCCTGGTCGTCACCGGCGCCGGACCGGTGGCGCTGGCGGGCCGGCAGCGGGTGGTGGCGGACCTGGCGCGCGATACCTGGGGCGGCTCCTGGTGGACCGTCACGCGGCACGACAACGACGGGGACGGCTGGCGCGAGTACGACGACGCTGTACCGGTCATCGCCACCACCCTGGAGCTCCTGGCCGAGCACGGCCCCCTCGGGCCCGTCTGGTGGCGCTACGGCCGTGAAGGCCGGCGCTCCCTGCTGGACGCGCTGGAGAGCCCGGACACCCGCGAGGCGTACGACGAGCGCCAGAAGGCCCGGGACAAGAAGGCCGAGCAGGCCCACCGAGAGCTGATGCGGACCCTGGCCTGCGCCGACTGCGGGAACGTGCCGAAGCAGGCCAGCAGCTGCGAGTACGGCCCCAAGGGACGGATGGAGTGGACCCGCCGCCCGGGCGGCCTCTGCTGGCCCTGCCACGAGAAGCACCAGCAACGGCAGGAAGAGGAGCGAGAGGCCAAGGCCCGGCTGGAGGCGGCCCGCACGGCCAACGCCACGCTGCGCCCGTGCTGGACGTGCCGGGGCTCCATCGGCGGCCAGGAGGGCTCGCTGCTGGAGCTGACCGAGAAGGCCGGCCCCGACCGGCTGGAGTGCCCGCGGTGCGAACGGGACCGCGCCGAGAAGGACTTGGGCCCGCTGGTGCTGCCGGCCCCGACCAAGCGCGAGCAGGTTGTCGCGCTGGTCTCCACCCCGGATGACCCGTGGTGGGAGGACCGGGTGTTGCACGCCAAGCTCTACCCGGCGAAGGACCGCCGGGTGTGACCAGCTGGCCGTCTCGGCCGCCGTCGCTTCTCCTGGTCGTCCGTTGGCCGTCCGTACGTCCGGGCGTCGCTGGGCGGCGTTCGGCCGGGCCCGCTGGCACTGGCGCGAGCTATTCGCGTACCGGCGGGACCGGACAGGTGTGGTCCGTGGCTGATCAGCGGGCGCTGGGACGGTGCGGTGCTCGCGTCGGGCCGCGTACGGGGCCGGCTCGGGACGGTGGTTCAGCACTGCCAGAGGAGGGCTGCCTGGGCGCTGGGCTCGCTGGGCTCTGCTGCCCGTGGAGGCACTCAAGGACAAAACGGCCTGCGGGGACACTCCCCGCGGGCCGCTCCGATTCCCCGCTGGTGGGACCCCGAGCGGTCGTCATTCCTGGAAGGGACTCGGCTCCCAGGCATTCCCGCCGTTCGGGAACGTGTACAGCGGCCGGCCCTTGACCGCGCTGGTGCGGAACGGCGCGCCGGCACCGGGGCCGACGGTCAGCGTGCCCTTGCGGTCGCCGCTGGACCACTCCAGTTCCAGGTACCAGCTGACGTCGTGGGAGGTGGTCTCGGCGCTGACCTCGATGACCTCCGGGTCCCGCTCGCTCACCTTGACCGGCAGGCCGGTACTGCCCTCGCTCACGACCAGGCGGGGGCGGGCCGCGTCCAGGTCGAGGTCGTAGGAGTGGAGGTCGACTCCGCCGCCGCAGCCCCCGCCCATGGAGTAGGCGTTCCAGGCCAGCGGGGCCGCGCTCCGCACGACGCGGACGTCGAGGGCGGTCAGCACCACGGTGTCGCTGCCGGTGCCCTGCACGGCGAACTCGATGGACTGGTAGTGGCCGGGGACCGCGCCGACCTGGGAGGCCCAGGCGGGGACGTCCACCAGCGCGGGCGGCCGGGGTACCTGCGACGGCGGGCGGTCGACCAGGTACTGCTCACACCCGTCCTCCCGGCCAGGCCAACGGACCGCGACGGTGATCGGGGCACTCGCACCCTGGTCCGCGGCACCGGTTGGCCCCGACGGGGTCGCGCCGGCGGACGGCCCGGCGTCCGCCGCCGGGGCGGGAACGGACCCGGGGTCACCGCCCGGATGGGTCTTGACACCTGTGGCCACAGCCCCGATGGCGGCGAGCACCGCGGCAGCCGCGACAGCGGCGAGTACACCCCGGCGCACGCGCCGCCGCGTCGGAGGTACGCGCGGGGGTGGCCGTCCCGTCCTCCGCGACGCCTCCCGCGGCCGGCCGCGCTTCCGGTTCGGCTACCGCTTCAACTTCCGGTTCCGGTTCCGTGAGGGGCTCCGGTGCCGCAGAGGGCTCCGGTGCCGCGGGGGCGGGGGCGGACGCCTGCCGGTTCCCCCGCGCCGCGTGGGCGGTGACCCACAACCGGTAGAGCTCGGTGCGTTCCTCCGGTGTCGCCCGGCACAGCCGCGCGAGGCGCTCCAGTGGGGCGAACTCCACCGGCATCACATCGCCGTTGCAGTAGCGGTGCAGGGCCGACGTGCTCACGTGCAGCCGCTTCGCCAGCGCACCGTAACTGAGCCCCGACCGGCTCTTCAGCTCCTGGAGCAGCCGCGCGACCTCGTCCGCCCCCCTCGACTCCCCGATCCCCTCTGACACTGATCCTCCCCCCGCTCGTGCCCCCGTCATCGCACCCCCGGCTCCGGCCGTCACCGACAGCCGGATCACCGGGACGCGGGCCGACGTGACCTCCGGCAGACAAGCACGCGGCAGACTGCCCCACGGTTCCCCTCAAGGGGACCGGCGGCACCGGCCGCGCCCTCCCAGCGCCCCGCTGGCGCGTCCCAGGAAGGTTACGTCTTCCCAGCTCAAACAGGGTAAAGGTGTCCCAGCATCCCTGATCGCCGGCCCACCGTTGCGGCCGGGACGAACCGGCACACAAGCTGACGGCGAACACCGAGAGGGAGCAACTGTGACGATCCGACGAGTTCAGCACCGGTCGGGTCGCGCGACTGATCGAACCCGGACCGGTGCTGCGCACAGACGGGGCTGCTCCGACTTCATGCCCGTTCGTGTGCGACAAGACTCGTTTGACTATCCATCAGTACCTGCCCACTACCTGGTAACCGGACCTCAGCCGGACCACACCACCAACACACAGACGGGGAAAGCCACATGAGCTTCAAGTCCAGGATCGTCAAGGGCGGCATGGCCGTCGCCATGGCAGGCACCGCCCTCATGGGCTTCACGACCGCCGCCAATGCCAGCCCGAGCGCCGGATACATCGGCGCCGGCTACACCAACAACTCCCACGGCGTCTGGTGCGCCCAGCACAACATCTCCTACTGGTTCCACACCTCTGGCTCCGACCACCGCCTGCCCGCCGAGGACGGCATCTTCGGTCCCGAGACCAAGCAGGCCATCAAGGACTTCCAGGAGGAGATGGGCCTCCCGCAGGACGGCGTCCTCGGCCCCCAGACCGGCAACGCCCTCATGGCCCACGGCGACCCGGCCTACACCGGCTCGGACATGCCCTACCGCGCGGGCGGCGGCACTAGCACCTCCTACTGCTACACGTACCTGCCCACCACCTGGTAACCACCCGGCACGGCACTGACACGGCCGCCCCCGCCCTCCACGCGCGGGGTCGGCGGTCCGCCGACCCGATCGCCATCGCCGATGGCGGGCGGCTGAGCCGTAGGATGCGGACCGCGTCCGCGTGTTCCAGGGATGGTCCTGGATCGGCTGCCCGGCCCGGTGCCACTCCTGCCCTGGCATGGGCAGCAGTCCCACGGGCGCTGTCACGTTGACCGAGAAGTGGGATGATCTTCGGGGCGGTCGTGGCTGGGAGGGCCTGTCGTGGGTGTCGTGTCACCGGCGTACAAGAGACACCGGTACCCGGTCGAGGTCATCTCCCACTGCGTGTGGCTGTACTTCCGCTTCCCGCTCTCGTTCCGGGAGGTCGAGGAGCTGATGCTGCAGCGCGGCGTGATCGTCTCGCACGAGACGGTGCGCCGCTGGTGCGCCAAGTTCGGCCAGGCCTACGCGGGGGGCTGCACCGCCGACGGCCCACGGCGGGCGACAAATGGCATCTCGACGAGGTCTTCATCAAGATCAACGGGGTACGGCAGTACCTGTGGCGGGCTGTCGACCAGTACGGCAACGTCCTGGACATCCTGGTCCAGTCCCGCCGGGACGCGAAGGCCGCCAAGCGCTTCATGGCCAAGCTGATGAAGAAGCAGCACCGGGTCCCGCGGGCGCTGGTCACCGACAAGCTCCGCTCCTACGGTGTCGCCCACCGCGAGCTCATGCCCTCGGTCGAGCGCCGCTCGCACAAGGGGCTGAACAACCGGGCCGAGAACTCCCACCAGCCGACAAGGCAGCGCGAGCGCGCGATGAAAGGCTTCCGCTCCGTGGGTGCGGCACAGCGGTTCCTGTCCGCGTTCAGCGGCATCTCACCCCACTTCCGCACCCGACGACATCTGCGCACCGCCGCCGAACACCGGCTTGAGATGACCATCCGCTTCACCATCTGGGACCACGTCACCGGGAACACCGGCCTGCCCGCCGCAGCCTGACCCAAGCCCCGAGACCGGCCCCACCACACCCCGATACAGCATCAGATGATCAAGCACCCGTTAACGTGACAGCACCATCGTTGGTTCTGCTCAGATGGGCTGATCCATGTCCACCCGCCGCCCGCCGGCGGATCCCCCCTGGAGGAACCTTGCGTTCTCTCATCATCTCACGGACCCGGCACCGGATACCTGCGCGGGCCCGTCGCGCGGTCGCGCTGCTCCTCGTCTCGGCCGCCCTCGGCTTCGGCTCGGTGACCGGGGCCGCCGCGGCTACCACCCCGCCGCCCGCGCTCAACCTCAACTACCCCTCGTGCCCCTCGGTCCTGTCCGCCGGCGAGTCCGACGGCTGTGTGACCGAGCTGCAGCACCAGCTCAACCTGCGCGGTGCGAACCTGACCGTCGACGGTTCCTTCGGCCCGGCCACCACCACCGCGGTGCGGAACTTCCAGACCTCCGCCCGGCTGAACGTCGACGGCCAGGTCGGGCCGGCCACCAAGAGCGCGCTGTACGCGCTCTCGCTGACGCCGGTCACGCTGACCTCACTCCGGTGCCCGGTGACGATCCACGCGGGCCAGCAGGACGGCTGCGTGACCGAGCTGCAGAACCTGCTCAACGCGCACGGTGCGAACCTGACCGCCGACGGGTCCTTCGGCCCGGCCACCACCACGGCCGTGAAGAACTACCAGGCCTCCGCCGGACTCGCCGCCGACGGCTACGTCGGCCCCGCGACCAAGGCCTCGCTGTACAACCTCCCCGCCCCGGCGACCCCGCCCTCCCAGGGCACCGGCCTGTACGCGGCGGTCGTCAGCCTCGCACAGGACGCCACCCACCAGTACATCCCCTACGCCTGGGACGGCGGCAAGGACTCGAATCCCGGGCCCACCTACGGCAACTGCGCCCTCTACACCGGCGCGATCAACCCGTGCCCGGCCGGCAACACCGTAGGCCTGGACTGCTCGGGATTCACTCGCTGGATCTACTGGCAGGCCGGCGCCGGCGACATCGGTCTGGCGACGGACAACCAGATCGCCAACCCCCGGTTCCACGTGGTCAACCAGTCCCAGGCCGTCCCCGGCGACCTGGTGTTCTTCGGCGCCAACGCGAGCTCCCCGGAGCACGTCGGCATCTACACCGGGAGCGTCAACGGAGCGCCGATGATGATCAACGCGCCCTTCACCGGCGCCTACACGCGCTCGGACCCGGTCAGCATGGCATCCAATCTGATCGGCTACTACCACTACGCACTCTGACGGCAGACCTCCTCAGGTTCCTGTGAACCCTGCCAGACGTTCGGACGGGCTGTCACCGCACTGTCGTCGGTGACAACACTCGCCCGGCCGCGCATCGCCCGGCAGTCGCGCTACCGGTACGACGCGGCGATGGCACTGAAGGCGGCTGGCTCCGGGCAAAGTGCTGGGTTGATGAGTCCTGCGGTCAGGAGCGCAGCAGCCGCCGGACGAACACATCGGGCGCCTGGTGGGTGTCGCCCTTGCCGAGGGCGCCGTTCTCCGACGTGAACACCACCGTGGTACCGGGCATAGCGACGAACGACCTGGTGGACACCCCGGGGGCCTGCGAACCGCCTGCCGTCACGCTCACCCGCTCGGTGCGGCCGGTCGACGGGTCGTACCGGAAGACGTCCTGCACCTTGTGGGTGTCGCCAGGCACCAGGTTTCCGCCGAGGGACGTGAAGTACACCCAGCGATCGTCCGCCATCATCGAAACCGGCACCGACTCCTACCGCTCCGCCGCTACCCGCGCCCGAGCCGAACACGCCGCCGCCAGCTGATCCCGGCAGGCTCATCCGGGCAGCCCGGGCAGCCCGGGCAGCCCGGGCAGCCCGGGCGCCGGCGTCCGGGCGACCCCAAGTCAGCACATCGAACGGCAGAAGGGCCACGCGCGGGAGCGACCAGCCATGACGGACCTTTGCGGCCCGCATGGACTTCGATCTCGCCCCGCCCACCAGCGTCGGCCCCTGCGAACACCATCTCGTCATTCACCACAGCGCAACTGAGTTCCTTGACCGGACCTGGCATGGCCAGGCACTGGTCCGGCTGAGATCTCAGTCTGAGACATCTCCACTTTCACATCTATCGCCGTCCCAAACCCAGGTCATCGACGTGAGACACCCTCGCCGACCCCTGGAAACAGCTCCGATTTGTCATCAACCTTCCTTTGGCTGTGTACGGTTGCGGTGCGCCGACGACTCAGTTGCGGCGCGAATTTCCATCAGGCGCATTGAGAGAAGAAAATGAAACTGAACGTGAAGTCGGTGGTTCGCGGTGGAATGGTGGCCGCTAGCGCCGCTGTTCTCATCGCTGCGAACGCAACTTCGGCGGCTGCGGTTGGAACCTACAGTAACCTTCCCTACATCAGCGGTAGTGGCGATATCTCGGACGACTGGAAGGACGAAGGCATCCTTTCGGTCAACCCGTACAACGGCCATGCCCGGTCCAATGCCACGTGCCTGTGGCAGAAGATCCTTTGGGCAGACGGTTACCTCTCCAGCACCAAGGACATCGACGGGATCTTCGGAGACGGAACCCTCAATGCGACCAAGGCCTGGCAGCGTGACCTCGGTCTGGACGCAGACGGGGCGGTTGGCCAGGGAACCTTCGGCACGGCCAATGCCGTTCTTAGTGGCACCCCTAATGCTCCGTCTGATGGTAACGACCACCTGAGGTACTACGGGAAGGTCCACGTCTTCGACATGATTCGCGAGTCCAGCACGGGACATTACCTGTTCTGGGACGCCGCGGGCAATCAGCGGGCAGCCGGCTACGACTACCTGTCCTGCACGGCAATCTAAGCGGCTGGTCCTGGCGGACGGACGCCGCACGGGCCGGGCGTGCCCAGGCCGCACGCTGCAAGGAGACCGTTCAGTTCGTCCGGCGTGCCTAGCCGCCGCCCATGCCGGTCAGCCCCCACGTCCGGGAAGGGCGTGGGGGCTGTCGCAACTTGCCTTTACTTACTCAAGCGGCGGCGCCTTCGCGCCGCCGGGCGGTCCCAGCCGCCTCGGCCGGGCTGCGGCCTGCCGGCCGGTCCCGGCCGGGCGTCTGGCCGCGGGCCGACGAGAACGACACCACATTCGAGGGTCTCTACCCGGCGGCGGCGGTCCGCTCGGCCGCCGCCGCCATCGCCGGGGTGGGCGTGCGCGACCGCTCCCCCGAGATTCGCGAGGCGCACCTGAACGACATCATCAAGCAGCGGACGGCCGTGGACTCCTCCGCCGATGAGACGCTCGTGGTGATCGGCGACGAGGTGGTGGAGCTCTTCGACTACGCGGCCGAGCGCATGCCCGGGTGGTCCGGGATCGTCACGGGCGAGCTGAGCGTCGGCGAGTTCCGCCAGCAGTACCTTCACTCCGCGGCGGCCGGCCTGCACGTCATCGCGAACACCATCGCGGCGGCGAAGATCGCCGGTGTCTCCCCGCGCAAGGTGGTGGACGCGCTGGCCGAGCTCCCGTGGCGGCGCGACGACCTCCAGATCGACGCCGCGGCCGAGGACGGTTCCCTGGACCTGGAGAACCGCGCCGCTACCGCCACGCACCTGCTGTTCGAGGGCACCCTGGCCAAGACGGCCTGGGACGAGCGCGGCGGGCGCTGGCGCTCCAGCGCCTCCGGGGCGACCCGCGCCGGATACGAGGCCGCCATCAACACGGTGCTGCACCGCATCGCCCTGGAATGCCCGGAGATCGCGGCCATCGCTTCCGACACCACGTTCACCGAGCTCGGCCTGATCGCCCGCAAGCGCGGCCCCGGTCGGCCGAAGAAGGTCACCACTGCCGTGGAGAGCGCTAAGTAGTCCACCCCCCGTCCGGCCTGGCCCCCGCACCCACAGTGCGGGGGCCTTCACCGTCCCCGGGTGGCGCAGCGGGTTCGGACGGGGCGGCATCACGTAGGCGGCTTGACCCGCGAGGGCGCCAGCCTGCTCCGGTCCGACGCGAAGCTCGAGGCGCTGCGCCCCGAGCGCGACGGCCCAGGCACCGCCTGGTTCGGCCGCTGCAGCTGGCACACCCTAGACCAAGCGCTGGCCAACCCGGCCGTAGGGAGAACGCCGGCCCCGACTGGCTGGGGTGCCCCGAGTGCGTGCAGGCCCGCGTCGCACAGGATCTGGGCCCGTTGGTGTTGCCGGTCCCGACCAAGCGCGAGCTGGTGGCCGCGCTGGTCTCCGCCCCGATGACACCCCGCACCACCCAAGAACACATCCTCACCCTGCTGAAGCACTACGCCCACGGCCAGGGGCGCGTCGTTCTTGCGGATTGCCCGGGTTGATCACATGATGCCCAGGGCGGTGAGCGGTCGGTTGGCATCGCGTGCGTGGTGGCGGAGTCCGGCGGCGACGTTGCCGCGGCCTGTCAGCCGAAGAGCACCACTGGCCGGGTTCCGCAGTGCAGCCAACACGCGGGGAGCGTTGCCGGTGCGAGCACGGGAGGCGTCCTCGGGGAAGGTGCGTTCCTGACGTGGTGGATCTTGTTCTCGGTATCCCCAGAGCTCGCGGATGCGGCGGGCGCTCTCGGGCACGGTGGCCTGGTGCATGGTCAGGCTGGTAGCCGACATAGGGGCACCCCCGATAGGTAGGCCGGCCATCTGCGAGTATTCCTGACCATGAGCACCCTCGTCCGCCGATCAGCGGGAACCCAGACCATGTCCGACGTGCTGCTTTCCTGGCTGCGCATCCGGCGGCTGACCACAGAGAAGGACCTCGCCGACCTGGCCGCGGGCACCACGCTGAAGGTGGTCTGCTCGAGCCCGACGTTGGGCACGGTCAGGACGGCCCCGATCGGCAAAAGCCGCACCATCCCGATCGCGGCCATGGGCTACCTGTACCTGACGTCGGAGCAGGTCCGCTGGCAGAACCGTCGGACCAAGGAGACCGTCACCGTCCAAGGACCGTGCACGCTGACCCCCTCGGAGAGGAAAGCCGGGCACTGGAAGATGGCCCGCCTGGACCTGCTGGCGGACGGTCGACAGCACGTGATTGTGATCCCCAAGGCCGACGTCCCGCTGGTCACCCGGGTGCTGGAGCGGGCTGAGCAATAGTGCCGCAGGCCCGCTGGAGGGCCATCGAGGGTCCGCGCGGAGGGCGACGGCGAGTTCATGCGGGGCGATGATCGGGCAGGCACGGTCTTCCGTCGTGGTGATCAGGGACTCGACACCTCGTGATCACCCGGAGGCCGTGCCTGCCTCCGCTCCAGCCCGGCCCCCGAACTGGCTCAGCCATGTCAGCTGCCTGAAGCGGCATCAAAATGGACACTTCGACTGAACGACGCCGCCCTGTCGGGCAGCCGGGCCTCGCCGACCGGGACGGCCTGCTCCTGGTGCCGCCGCTCGCCCACACCCTCCCCCTGCCCGCCGGCATCCGCCCGAACCCGGCGCCGGCCTGTGTCATGCCTGTAGGGCCTGTAGGGGTTGTGTCATTGACCGGCCATTTCTCCAGGTGGGAGTGATTCACAGAAAGGCTGTGTTGCCTGTGTTCGGGCAGGCGGCCCGGCTGGCTGACCCGTCTCACCGGAGTTTGACCAGTCTCAGCGAAGTTTGATCGCCTGCCGGATTCCGATGGCAGGCGTGCCTGTGCTCGAATGCAGCCACGCGGGGATCTCCGGCCCACGAGGGGGTCGCGAGGGCGTGAGCTGGACAAGGGAGTCCTGGTGACTGGCCAGACGGTGAAGATCGCGTCGCTCTGCGAGTGCGGCGACATGGCGGTGCGGCATGTGAACCAGTTCATCGACTACGGCGAGCTGTGGTGGGATGCCGAGTTCTACTGCGATAGCTGTGGTGCCTATCGGTGCGAGCACTCCGGGCCGGGGGCGGCACCGGACGATGAGTGGCGACGGGCGCTGCTGGTGGCGAACGGACCCACCCGGCTGCGGCTGGCCGGGCCGGTACCCAGCCTTGTCCCGGCGCTGAAGGTCTTCCGTGAGGTCTCGGGCGTGTCGTTGCTCCAGGCCCGAAGGCTCGTCGAAGAGCTGAGCAGCGACGGTGTGGTGGGCACCCTGGCAGAGATGGAGTTCTTGAGGGCGCGGCTGCAGCTCCGCGGGCTTCCGGTAGATATCGACAGGTAGCGGGGCCGGTAGACCGCCCGGTCAAGCTTCGGCTGAGACTGGTCAAACTCCGGTGACAATCACGGCGGCGTCCATCGTGGCGGCCAGGGCGGGCAGCTCGCGTTCCAGCTCGCCGAGCACTGCGCGGGGCATCGCTGCGGCGAGCGGCGCAGACCGCGACCAGTGCGATCCGTTCGCCCATCGCCAGCTCCGGCAGCGCCTGGGCGTACGGGCTGCCGGTGACGACGTAGGCCGCCAGGTCGTAGGCCAGCTCCTCGTCCAGCTGCCCGCCGCCGCCCGGACCACCTCCCGGCCGGCAGCCTGCTCGACGGCGTCGGCAGCCCGCTCCAGCACCATGCGGTGCCTGCCCTCCGCCTGCCGGGCCGCGAGCTCGCGCACCCACCCGCCCGCCCGTCGGCCCGCCTCGCCCGCCTCGGCGAGCAACACGTTCACCGCGTGCTGCTGCTCCCGCTGCTCCTGGTCCTCGTCCTCGGCCACTGGCTCGCCCACCACCGGCAGGACGGTCACGTTCGTCATGCCCGGTGAACTCGCTAGCACCAGCAAGGTCACGCACGGTCGGTGAGTTTCGCCCCGCCAAACCTTTCGCCGGCGGGTCCTGCCAGCCTGTGTCACGTGAGCGGGGGGCGCCGGTTGCATTGAGACTGCCCAGGGTCGCCTAGGACTTGTCCGGGCGATCACGTACGAAGCCAGATGATGAGGGTTGCTGCTGTGACGGTGCCGAGGTAGACGTAGCCGCGCTTGATGCCCCTATGGATGTCAAGCCTCCAGGGATCGGGTTTGTGAGCCTGTATTGGGGCTGGCGATGAGTCGGTGGACCTCGCGAGCGACGTATCGCTTGAGGCACCGGAGCGCTTCGCGTCGGGTCTTGCCCTCGGCAATGCGTCGTTCGATGTAGCCGCGGGTGCGGGGGTCCCAGCGGAGACGGGCGAGAACGATCGTGTAGAGGGCAGAGTTGGCCTGCCGGTTACCGCCACGGTTGAGTCGCCTTCGCTGGGTCTTGCCGGAAGACGCCTCGACTGGGCTGACGCCGCAGAGGGCGGCGAATGAGGCTTCGCTGTCCAACCGTTCGGGGTTGTCGCCTGCGGCGATCAGCAAGGTCGCGGCGGTGTCGGGCCCGACGCCGTAGCAGGCGAGAAGCTGCGGGTTGTGCTGCGTGATCACGTGCGTGATCCGCTCGGACAGGTCCTCGATCTCCGCGGTGAGGTGCTGGATCCGTCGGGCGAGGATCTTCAGGGTGTGGGCGGCGGCTCCGGCGGTGCCTGGTGCCGTGTCGTCGAGCTCGGCGCATGCGCGGATCAGCTTGGAGTTGCTCAGGCCGGTCAGCGACTCGCGCAGTCGGGGGTCGGTGGCGACGAGAACGGCCTTGAGCTGATTGATGGCCTGGGCGCGGGACTTGGTTGCGGATGTCTTGGCCATCTTGAAGAGCCTGAGTGTTTCCACGGGCCCGTCGCCGGCCTTGGCGCTGGCGGTCGCCCGGCCGGTGATGACTGCGCGGGCGGCGGCCTCGGCGTCGATGGTGTCGGTCTTGCCGCGGCGGCGACGGGTGGCCTTGTCAGGCTGGTTGACCTCGAACACGGTGACCCCGTGGCTGCGCAGATGACGGCTGAGAGCAGCTCCGTAGGAGCCGGTGCACTCCACTCCTGCCCAGCTGAGCTGGCCGAACGAGCGGGCCCAGTCCAGCAGTTCCTCGTAGCCGGTGGTGGTTGTTTGAAAGCTCCGGTTGGCGACGAAGGCGCCCGAGGCCGTGACCAGGGCGGCGACGTGGACGTCCTTGTGGGTGTCGACGCCCAACACGATCTCGTGGGTGCTTTGGTGGAGCGGAATGGGCTGGGCCATCCTGGTCACGGTCACCTGTCTCCTGCAGCGATGGGAATCGGGTGGCCATCGCTGGATCGGCCAGGGCGGTCAGGACTGTGACGGTGCCTGTCGCGAAGGCCCCTATCGGGACACGCCCGCCGATCCAGCGGCAGCAAGTGCCGCTCCGGACAGTGGCCGACAGATCAAACGCAAGGCACGAGGGCCAGTCGTATCGCGGGTCAGATCACTGCCCGAAGCGGCACCCACATCCTCACAGTCATACCGTGTGGCAACGGCTCTGGCGTTCTTGAGCTTGTTGATGGCCCGTCCCTCCAGGCGGGAACCACCGATCCGGGCACCGCCCCGGCGACCCGCGCCGGCCGTTCACCGGCCACCCCGGCCGACGGCGTCCCCTCGCCTGCGGGAGGTTCCGCCAGGACCTCGGCCACCGTCTGACGGGCGATCACGAACCGCTCGCACAAGGCTTCCACCTCCTGCAGCTCGGCCTGCAAGACCTCCACCCGCTGCCGAGCAGCACGCTCGCGCTCCTTCAGCAGCCCCATCACCGACGGCATCCGGCACCTCCACCGAAGAGATGACACGACACCCCCGTCCCTGCCACCCGGGCACCAGCACTATGCCTGACCAGCGAAAACGCACCCGTCACTATCGGAACAACGGCTTCTGAGCGGTCCTCAGGCGTGCCGCACGCCACCCAACAGCCGCTCACACCGTCCGGCAACGACGGGATGCACCGATGGCGAGGTCGGCGCGGTGAAACCGGGCTGCGGGTTGGGGGCCGCCCCTGCTCGTATCGGGGCTTCCATCTCGCAGCCTGCCCGCCCGCCGTGGGAGCGACATAACGGGTGACATGACGCCCCCAGCCCGTGAAACCGACGTCACCCCAGGTCAGAGCAATACGAACGCGCATGTCACCCGCCATGCCACCCGCCCGGGTCACCTGGCTGCCGGTGCTCGGCGGATCGCCCCGCCCGGCCTACCTGCGCAGACGCGGGATCAAGGCGGTGATCCCGGAGAAGGTCGACCAGGCCGCGACCCGCAAGAAGCGCGACCGCCGACGGCCGACCCGTCTCCCACGACGCCGAGCAGTACAAGGAGCGCAACACGGTCGAGCACTGCATCAACAAGATCCGGGCCTGGCGGGGCCTGGCTACGCGATACGACAAGACTCCCGAGAGCTACATGGCGGGGCTCCAGCTGCGCGGAGCCATCATCTGGATGCGCAGCCTCGGCCCCGCCTCTTGATCACGACTCCAAACAGGCCCGGGAGCGTGGCAGCGGCGCGACTTTCGCGGGGCGGGAGGTTATGGGGATCTGGGGCATGAACGTGCGCCTGTCAGCCGCCGGTACGTTCCCGGACGTCGGTTCGGTGTGGTGTCCGGGGGGTCACGCGACTGTGACCGCGACGCCCGGTAGGACCAGGCGGACGTCGATGTCGGGGGCGATCCGGGCGACGGCGTCGGCGTAGTGGCGGGGGTCCTGGTCGGCTTGGTGATCATCTGGTCACCGAGCCTGCCGCTGTGGAACGCGTAGTGGTGCGGCACGGCCAGGGTGGGCCGGAGCACGGCGGTGAGTCCGGCGGCGTCCTCGGCGTTCATGACGACCTGGGCCAGGTCCATCGGTCGGATGCACAGGCCGTTGATCGGCAGGATCGCCAGGTCGATGTGGCCGAGTCGCTGCGGGATGGCGTCCAGTTCGGGAACCCGCAGTGAGTCGCCGCCGAAGAAGACGGTGCGGCCGTCGGCCTGGATCACGAAGGTGACCTCGTGGACGCCGTGAGCGCCCGGGGTGGCCGTCACGGTGAGACCGGCGACCGCGGTGGACTCCCAGGCCTCGATGGCGCGCACGTCGCGGAAACCCTTCTCCCGCGCGAGGGTCGCGACGGTGCCTGGTCCGATCAGGGGTGTGGCCAGGTCGAAGCCGGTATTGACGAGGGCGTCGAGGTCGCAGTGGTCGTAGTGCTCGTGGCTGACCACGAGCGCGTCGATCGGGCCCAGGGCGTCGGCGGTTGAGTGGAGCGGCTCGCCCGGGTAGTAGCTCGCGGTCTGGGTGAACCACGGGTCGGTGAGGATCCGGATGTTCCCGATCTCGATCAGCTGGCAGGCGTGAGCGATCCGGGTCACGGCCAGGGGAGTGCGCATGCTCGACTTTTCCCTTCCTGGGTGGAGGTCATCAGTGGCCGAGGTCGAGCAGCGCGCCGAGCAGTTCCTCGGACGTCTCGACCTGCGGCAGGTGTCCGGTGCGGGGGAGCGCGGTGAACGTCGCCATCGGGATGGCCGCGGCGTAGGCGCGGCCATAGGCGGGGGTGACGATGCGATCACTCTCGCCCCACAGCACATGGACCGGCAGGTGCAGGTCGCCGAGCCGTCCGGCGAGCGTCGGGTCGGACATGGTGGGACCGGTGTAGCCGATCAAGGCGCGTACGTCCGGACTCGGGCCGTTGCCGCTGCCGTTGGCGTTCGGCGCAACCGGTGCCTTGTTCGGGTCGTGGAAGGAGTGGGCCTGGAGCTGCGCCGGGGTCAGGCCGGTCACGTCGGTCGGCGGTTCCCCCTCGACCTCGATGCCGATGCCGTCGATGATTACCGCGCCGCTGACGCGGGGGCTGCGCAGCAGGGCGATCTCGGCGGCCAGCCAGCCCCCGAAGGAGTTGCCGACCAGCGTCACGTCCTGCAGGTCGAGTTGGTCCAGCAGCGCGACGTAGGCGCGGGCCAGTGCGGTGACGTGGCTCAGCGTGTCGGCCTTCGGCGTGCCGCCGAAGCCGGGGTGGGTGGGCAGCAGGACGCGGGAATGGGTCCGCTCGGCGAGTAGGTCGGCGAAGCCCGCCGTGGTCGCTGCCCCGCCTCCGCCGTGCAGGAGCAGGAACGGCCGGGTGCGGTCGCGGTCCTGGAGCGTGATCTCGGCCGGGCCGTCGGATTCGACGTGGAGGGTGCAGGTGCGGGTGGGCCGGAGGGTGCCGGCCGGTACGGGTGTGCTCATCGTTCCATCTCTCTTCCAGAGGTGCCGGGGCCAGCAGCGAGCTATATAAGGAACCTTAGATCAGGTTCCTTATATACGCAAGCTGATTCTCCCTGGGTTACGATCTCCCACATGAAGCACCGCCCCGCAGATGTCGCCTTGGCCGTCAAGCGCCTGCAGTATCGTCACCACCGCGCGCTCAGCCGCGCCCTGGCGCCGCTCGGACTCTCACTCGTGCAGTGGGACACCCTTCGCCACCTGCGCCAGCAGCCGGATGCCTCCCTGCACGACCTGGCGGTGCTGACCTTCCAGACCGACCAGTCCTTCGGCTCCCTCGCCGCCCGGATGGCCGACCGCGGCCTCATCGAACGTGTCCCGGGGCCCGGGCGGGCGGTCAGACACCGGCTCACCGAGGAGGGCGAGCGCTTGCGCGCAGCAGGACAGGACGTGGCCGAAGCCGTCGTCGAGTCCTCGTTCAGCGCCCTCTCGCCCGCCCAGATCGACCAGCTCGGCGACCTGCTGGACGCCGCCCTCGGCCCCGACCCCATTGCATAGCCACGCCGTCAGCAGGGCCTGGCGGCCCTGGCTGCGTTCGCGGGGCGGTGAGGGACAGGTGCGGGTCCCCCGCGCCCACCAGGAGACCCTCTAGGACTTGTCCGGGCGATCACGTACGAAGCCAGATGATGAGGGTTGCTGCTGTGACGGTGCCGAGGTAGACGTAGCCGCGCTTGTCATACCGTTTGGCAACGGCTCTGGCGTTCTTGAGCTTGTTGATGGCCCGTTCGACAGTGTTGCGATTCTTGTACCGGTCCTCGTCGAAGCCTGGTGGCCGACCTCCGCGTGAGCCCTTGCGCAGGCGGGCGGCCTGGCTGTCGGTCTTCTCCGGGATCGTGTGCCGGATGCCGCGTCTGCGCAGGTAGTCGCGGCACGGCCCATTGCTGTATGCCTTATCGGCGGCCAGGCTGTCGGGTTTCTTGCGGGGTCTGCCCCGACCGATCCGCGGGACTCGGATCTTCTCCAGCACGGGTATGAACTGGGTGCAGTCCGCTCTCTGTCCTGGTGTGACGATCAGGGACAGCGGGCGGCAGCAGCCGTCCGCTGTCAGGTGGATCTTGCTGGTGAACCCGCCCCGCGAGCGGCCCAGGCCCTCACCTCCTGCACCACCTCCACCAGGCGGGCGACGAGGCTCTGCCACGGCGTCTCGTCCTGGTGTTCTCCCGACCCATCCCCCTTTGAGGAAAGGGATGGTGGCGGATCAGTGCGAGCGCCGGCCGCGTGCTGGTGGGCTCGCACGATGGTGGAGTCGACCGAGATGTCCCAGTGGACCTGACCGGCCGCGTCTGCTTCAGCCTGGACCTGCTGAAGCAGGCGCTCCCAGGTCCCGTCGGCCGACCACAGCCGGTGGCGTTCATAGACCGTCTTCCACGGCCCGAACCGCTCAGGCAGGTCGCGCCACTGCACACCGGTGCGCACCCGGTGCAGTATCCCGTCGATCACCTGCCGATGGTCCCGCCACCGGCCACAACGCCTGTTGCTGACCGGCAGGAACGGCCTCAACCGTTCCCACTCGGCATCTGTCAGATCACCCCGCCCCATGCCCAGACCAACGAGCAAGGCAGGCGATAGTCACATGATCGGGCGGACAGGTCCTAGCTCAGTGAGGCTGGCGCTTTTTTGGTCATGCCATCCGAGCGGGCCTCGCATGACTCTGGTTCACCAACCGCCCGACTCGCGAGTGCACCGGTCTCCTTCGCCGGGTTCGCTGGGCTGTGCGCCCGGAGGTTCGGGTGCGCGCCCCGGGGTGAGCTTCGTCGCCGCTCGTACGGGGGGTTTGCCGCCGTAGAGCCCCCACCGAGTAGTGCGTGTCCCTACTGTCCTTTGCGGTCGAGCTTGTTGGCGCCGACCGATCCGCACATGGGAGAGGACTACGCATGCTCAAGAACAAGAAGATCCGCGTCGCCGTCTGGACGGCGACGGGGCTCAGTCTCATCGCGGGCGGCGTGTGCGCGGGAGTGGCGGCGGCCGCCCCGGCCGGGACGGTGACGGCCCCGTACGCGCAGGCCGCCGCCGTGGTCAACGCCGACGGCAGCGTCAACCGCTCCAAGGGCATCGTCGACGTCACCAAGCCCGCGGTGGGCCGGTACTGCGTCGAGCTGGCCGACAAGAGCCTCGACATCACCAAACTCGTCCCCACCGCCACCCTGTGGCTCCGCTCCTTCGACGAGACCGTCCAGATCTCCATGTCGCCGCACCCCCTCTGCGGGAACCGCACCGACAGCTTCCTCGTCGGCACCGGAAAGCCCGGCGTGTGGGCCGACGCGGCGTTCTCCATCGTCATTCCCTAACCCGCAACACCTCCGCCGGGCGCACCAGCAGCCGCGTTGCGTCCGGCCGCCAACCAACAGTGCCCTTCCGCACAGGCCGCGGGAGGGCACCCTGCTATAACACTGTCCGCCAACTTCGCCACCATTACCGAGACGAGTGGCGCCGTCGTCGCCGCCAGTTTCACCGAGACCGGACAGGGGTTGTAGGGGTCGTGGCCCGCTGGCTGCCGGTGAGTTTCGCCCCGCTGAAACTCCCCGTCGCAGGTCAGGGCCTGTGCGATCCCCGTTGCACCCTGCGAGCCTGTACCTGTCCGGCCGTCCTGCAGAACGGTTGCCGGTTGCAGCGCTGCACGATGGTGGCGCTGCAACCGGCTGCTACCCGTGCAGCGCTGCACGCTGCTACCCGAGCAGCGCGGTGCAGCGCTGCGTCAGCTGCGAGCCCTTGTCCCGGTGGCCGGCCGCTGGAATTCGCCCCGTTGCCGGGGGCCGAGGCGAAACCCGTCCGGGTGCTGATCTTGACGGCTACGATCCGCCGACCAGGCGACGGCCGAACCGGTGGCCGTCGAACCACCCACACCCGCCCTGACCAGGTAATCACCACCTCCCGCGCAGCGGGGGAAGCTCAAACCGCCGCCCCGGCCCGCGCCGACTTCTGGTCGCGGCACGCCTGGCGACAGGCGCACCGGCGTATCTACGGGTGATCTTCTGTGGGGCGGGGCCGGGGATCCTTCTAGATGACTGATGCCAAGGGCTCGCTGGCACGCATGACATGAAGCGAGGGAGTCCAAAGATCGGTTGTGACGCCTGATCTGGACTCCCTCGCGACCGCACTCTACGTGAAGACCGACGACCTGCTGAAGGAATCGCCGCATCTGGTGCCGTGGCGTCCCGAGATCGGCATCGAACCGCAGCTCAGCGATGCCGAACTGGTCACGCTGTCGGTGATGCAAGCACTGCTCGGCTTCGTCTCCGAGCGCCGCTGGATCCGCTACGCCCACTCCAACCTCCAGCACCTGTTCCCGTACCTTCCAGGGCAGTCCGGCTACAACCGGCGCCTGCGCAAGAGCGCGGACCTGATCGCCCGCGTCAACCGGCAACTGGCCACCGACACCAGCCTGTGGACGGACAACGTCTGGGTGGTCGACTCCACCCCGATCGAGTGCGGACGCTCCCGGGAGACGGTCAAGCGCTCCGACCTGGCCGGATGGGCCGAGTACGGCTACTGCGCCAGCCATTCGCGGTTCTTCTGGGGCCTGCGGCTGCACCTGGTGTGCACCCTGCACGGCCTGCCCGTTGCGTTCGCGCTCACCGGCGTCAAGGCCGACGAGCGCACCACCCTGCTGGACATCCTGGACACCGAGACCGCCCTCGTGGCCGCCCGGCCCGGCCAAACCCTGATCGGGGACAGGAACTACTACGGCGCCGCGTTCGAGCGTGAGCTCGCCGAGCTGGAGATCCGGCTCCTGCGACCGGCCCGCAAGGGCGAATCCGTGCGGGCCGGATCACAGCTGTTCAAGCCGCTACGGCAGGTCATCGAGTCCGTCAACGACACTTCAAGGGCCAGCTCGACCTCGAACGCCACCACGGCCGCACACCCGGCGGCGTCATGGTCCGCGTCCTCCAGCGGATCATCGCACTGACCGCCGCGATCTGGCACAACGACCACACCGGCCAGCCCGTCATGCGCTCGCTGACCGCCTACGACCACTAAACCCCTTGGCATCAGTCATCTAGCGGAGGCTGAACAGATTCTGCGCGTTAAGGGAGTGGCAGGACCACTTGACCATCGCCCAGTAGCAGGCTTCACCCTTGACGGAGAAGGACGGGCCAGGGCTGGTGAAGCCCATGGTGAGGCTGGCTTTTGCCACCAGGGCTGAGGGGTTGATGGTGATGGTGGGGGTGGTGTGCGAGAGCCTGACACGTGTCGGACCCCCGGCCTCCTTGCCGAAGATGGTGGTGGCGACGGTGAGGTCGGCCTTCCAGTCCTCTCCGGGCTGACCATCGATCTCAAGCCGGAGTGACAGAACGCCGTCAACGATGGTGACGTTAAATGCCGCTGCCGCAGCGGCCTGGGCCGTGGACGGCGTGGCTGTCGATGTACCGTCACTGATCCTGGGCGCCGGCATGCTGTCAATGGCCGCCAGGTATTGGCCGCGGAGCTGATCGACGGGGACGTCAATGATGAACGCTGAGGCGACAGCTTCCAGCATGTCGTCGAGGTCCACCGTCGGGTTTCCGGAATCCACATGGAGCTCCTTTCAATCGAGCGCAGGACAAACCCCATGCGGGGGTACTGACCGCCGGGGAGCAATCGCATCACTGCCCCACCTGGCGGGCTTAATTGCCTAGGGCCGCTCCTTCGGCCGAAAGCAGCCTCACCTGCAAGTTCGAGTGTGCTGTGGTACCGCTCAACCGCCCCTCGCCCTGCGCAGGTGCGTGCCCGCCGGCGAGGTGCCGTGCACTCCCGCCTATCCGCCACCGGCACGAAGTCCCCTCACGCCCTCGACCCGGATCACTCAAACTTCGATGGCACACGCTTAAGGTTCGGTGGCACAGGACATCCCCATCCCGGCCGCCCGGACCACCAGCCCGGTGATGCCGAGCGGGCGCCGCGCGAGCTGATGTCCGGTCCCGGCCGCAGCTGGGACACCGGGCCGCGCTGGCGGTGGGTGCGGATCCGCATCGGCGGCCAGTGGCGGTCCGGCCGGGTGGAACGCTGGCGCCTGCACCACGGGTCCACTACCTGGGTCGCGCTCGTCCGCTGGGGCCCCGGCCCGGACGACTGGGGCTGGTACCTCCACCACCCGCGCACCATCCGCCAGGCCCCGCGGCCCACCGACCCTCACGGCCCGGCGGGCTGGTGAACACCGGCCATGACAGCGAGGCGGCCGCCGCCGACCTCGCCGACGCCCTGGAGGCCTTCGCCGACCACGCCGCCACACCCGGTGTCGGCGCCGACGTCTGGCTGACCATCGGCACCCCGTACGAAATCGAACAACGCACCCTCCGCTTTCCCGCCGGCGTCGCCGACTGGATCACCGAGCTGCTCCGTGAGGAGACCCAGGCACTGGAGGCCGGCCACCGGGTCGCCGGGCGCGGCCAGGACGACGACCAGGACGCCGACGTCGAACCGGCCTGGTGGTGAACCGGCGCCCTCGATCCGCCCGCGCGGTGTCGGGGCCGGCTGGGATGCTGGGCGCCATGGACGACGAGGCGCTGCTGCGGGGCCGGGTCTACGGCGCCGATCACGACGACCCCGACCCGGGTCCCCGGCCGGGGAACGAGTACCGCGAGCTTGTGGGCGGCCCGCTCGACGGTCTCCTCCTGGACGTCAGCGGCTGGGATACCGAGCAGTTCGCCGACGGCGCCGCGCTGGCCACCGAGATCGGCCGGTACGGCGCCGGCGGCCGCGCCCACTACGAGCCCCGCCCCGCGGATCTGTCCCGTTGGGACGGGTCGGGCGACACTTCCTGACACCACCGGGACCAACCCCGGCAGCAGCGCGGCGGATGCCCGCCCACACTGGAAGGAGACCGGTCCGCGCCTGAACCCCCGAGCGGGTGGCGGACCGGTTCCACGGCGCACGAGCGGTCAGGACGTCACCGGCTCGCCAGGCCGAAGGCCGGAGTGCCTGTCAGTCGTTCGACGCCTCCTCGATGCCGCGCAGGACCGCTTCGGTGTGCTCCTGCTCGCTGCGCTGCTGGGCGGCCCAGTCCCGCATGCGATGGACCGCGGTGACGTCGTTGGCAGTGGTGGGTGTGGTGACGGTCACCGGGGAGGTCGTCACCGTTACGCACGGGAAGGTGATCGTCAGGCTGTCCCCGGACTGCCTGGTCGTGACCGCCGTGCTGGTGCCGCCCGGGAAGAAGCGGTACCCGCCGCTGTTCAAGCCCGGAGACTGGAAGCCCTGCCGGCCGGGGAACGGGGCTGTCCGGGTGAGGGTGTCCTCGTCCGGGTGACGGCTCTGGTCCGGTTGCCGGACGTGGCGTCAGGAACGGCTCCTAGGCTGCCCGCCATGGAAGAGTTCGTTACCGAAACACCTGTACGGCTGCGGCTCTGTGTCGATCTGCGGACGGCCGCGCTCGCGGGCCGGGCCGCTGTGCTGCTGCGGGAGTTCAACGAAGCCGCGATGACAGGCCCGACGCTCGATCCGCCCCATCTTGCCCAGGCGCTCGAAGGCGTCATCGCGGTGGTGGAGCGGCTGCCGAACACCCTGCGGCACCTGAGTGGCCACCTGCTGAGCATTCAGCGGCAGGGATCGCTGCTCGACCCACAGGAGCGGGATACGGACGAGCTGACCGAACGGGTTCGTCAGCGCTGCCACGACGCCGCCGAAGCGCTGGCCCCTATAGCGGTGAGGCTCAGGGAAGCACGCGAGCTGGTGGCCCCGCTGACAGCGGTCGAGCACCCGCTCCGGACCGGAGCCCGGGACCTGCCGGACTCCGGCGTCGGCCCCACCGGTACCGCTGACCGGCTCGGGGGCCTTGCGGGCCGGGACTGCGCCGCGATGGCCGAGGCCGTGGGCGTCCGGCCGGGCTGACCGGCGGGCAGCGACCCGTTCTGTCACGGCAGTGGGCTGGCGGGGTGGTCAGCAGGGCTTGAGGGTACGGCGCTTGTCAGCGGCGTGGCGGGCCTGGGTGCGGGCCTGCTGGTAGTGGTCGAGCGCCTCGCGGGTGCGCTGCGTGATGACGAGCTTGGTGGTACCTGAAGGGCCGATGTAGGAGGCTGCGCCGGCACCGTAGCGGCCGTTCTCGGTGTCGCTGTCCCTTTTGTACCGAAGGGTGTCCTTGACGCCCAGGGCCCGTAGGCGGGTGAGGGTGTGCTCGACCTCGGGGACGTCGCGCCAGTCGGGGGTGTAGATGCAGATCGGGCGGCGGGTGCCGTCCGTGAAGCCGCGGTGGTTGGACAGGGTGCCCGCCTTGGCGGCGAAGCTGAGCCGGTCGCTCTCCACGGCGGCCCGGATTCCTGCCCAGGCGTCATCGAGCTGGCTCAGGGGTACGAACCACAGCCACTTCCCGATCCAGGGATGGTCGCTGGCCGGCGAGGCGATGGTGCGGGCTCTCGCCCACAGCCAGGGTCTGGTCTGTTCGAGGGAAGGAGTGTGGCGTCCGGGCGGTGAGTACCGATGGTCCGTTTGAGCGGTTTCTGTGTCCACGTCAGCACTGTATACGGAGCATCCTGGTGGGGGCTGGTAACACTCCCTCATGGCTGTCAAGGAACGCGGTACCAGCCGCGAACGGCGGGATCTGGCGCTGACCGCATGCTGCGCGGCGGCGATTGCCGAGACCGACCTCGAAGGAGAGCCCCTCCGGCGGGCCGGCCGGCTGATGGACTGCCTCGGGCTGCTGCGCTCGGCCCACCCCGCACCGGTGGCGGAAACCCTGGACATGCGGGCTCTGAGGCGCGGGCTGCGCGAAGGCATCGGCGCACTTGTGCCCGCCGACAGCGCCGGCCACGAAGCCTTCGCGACCACGGTGCTGATCGACGAGCAGGGCCTGCTGCGCGGGGAGGTGGAGGACCTGGGCCGCGAGCACCTGGTACCCCGTCAGGCACTGGAAGGCTACTGGCCGTGGGCCCAGATCAGGGCAGAACAGGAGGAGCAGCGCCTGTTCGAGGAGATCCGCCGCCTGCAGCCCGAGGACTACGAGCGGGTGCGGGTGCTGCTGGCCACCCACCCGTGCGGTGACCTGGACGAGCTCCTCGAGGCCTGGGGCGGGCTATGGGGGCGCTTCGCCCTGTTCGAGCCGGTCGCGTCATGGCCGTGGTGCAACGTGGCCGGGTGGTGCTTCCCGTGCCCGCGCTGCCGCTGGCCGATGCGTGCCCAGCGGGGTACCGACGGCGTGGTGCTGCTGTCCTGCGACGCACACTCCGGCGACGGCGTCAGCTACGCCTGCCGCCCCGGCCGGGGCGCCGGCATGCCGCAGCTTGAGGGCACCGGGAGGAACTCGCCGCCCATTTCGGGGTTTCCCGCCGCCGGAGGCCACCTCGCGGTGTCGCGCCCGGTCTGGCGCTTCTTCACTTTGCCCGGGCAGATGGAGGTCGGATTCCGGGACGAGCTCGCCGGGATCAAGGACTTGCTCATCGTGATGTACCCCGGCGGTGACGCCTACGACCTTCACATCACCGCCTGCCACCCCCTGGTGGCGAAGGAGTGGAGGATCGACGCAAAGGCCTGGCAGTCGCTGCCGGCCCTGGGCGACGCACTCCTGAAACGCGAGCCACTGCCCGGCGCCAGCCCGCTGATCATCATGGTTCCCCACCGGCAGAGAGCCGAGATGCCGGTGCTGCGCGCACAGCTCTCCCGCCGCCCGGACCTGCGGGTCGCCACCGACAAGGAACTGCTGCGCGAGATCCGCCAGTGGTGTGCTCTCGGCAGCGCCGAAGGAGCCATTTCATGATCCGCTCCACGGAGTCCGAGGCCATTCGGAACGCCGCCATCACCGCTGTCCTCGCGCTGACCCAGGAGTACTTCTCCTTCACCGCCCCCACCGGGGTGACCGGCGTGCCGCTCGACCAGGCGCACGCCTTCGCCGCCCGGCGCGTCGACCTTTGGGAGCGGTGGCCCGGCCTGCCAGATGAGATCCACGGCCTGTTCGGCCGCCTGTGGCAGGTCACCGAGGACGAGACGGACCTCGCCCAGCACGAGGCGTTCTTCGACGCCGCACTGGAGTACGCCGTCGAGTCGACCGCACTGTTCACCGTCCCCGACGGCGCGAGCACCGATGAGGTCCGCTGGGTCCAGGTACGGCACAGCCAGGAACCCCTGGCCCTGGCCGCCCGCCTGATCACCGAGGCCGAGGCTTACCGGGAGGCGATGGACACACCGCTGCCCACCGCCGCGCCGGGCCTGTGGTCGTTCGGCCCGGACGGCGAGTCCACGGTCGAAATCCCCGACAGCGAGAAGCACACCCCCACCACACCCATCGCGCTCGCCACCGCCCCTCTCCTCGCCCAGGCCCACCTGCCCAGTTCCGCCGTCCTGGACTTCGTCCAGGAACAGGCCCAGGCCATGCCCGGCCGCTTCGGCTGGAAGCCCGGCCTGTTGAGAAGCTTCTTCACCAAACTCACCGACGCGTTCGGCCGCGACGTCGCCACCCTGACCATGCCCGCCGGCATCCTCAGCCTCCTCAACGCCCCGACCGGAGTCGGCAAGAGCGTCCTGATGCGGGATGCGGCCCTGATCCTCGCCCGCGGCGGGCAAGGCCCGGTCTTGGTCGTGGTCGGCACCATCCGCGAAGGCCTCGGCTGCGCCGAGCAGATTGCCGCCGACGACGCCCTCGCCGAGTCCACCGCCGTCGCCCTGCAGCACACCGCACAACGCGGCTCCGGCACCCGCCCCCTACAGGTCACCGCATGGGTTGCCCCATCCCGCCAGCGCGAACAGGCCGCACTCGCCTACTCCCAAGGCAGGGCTGACCGGTTCGAGACCCTCGCCGCCGGATGCGAGATGACCGGCTGGCAGATCGACGGACCCCCCGTTGACCCCGCCCGGCCCCCATGCGACCAGCTCCAGTGGGCCGGACCACCCGACCGCAACTCACCTACCGGCCGCCACACCTGCCCCAGAATGGCCATCTGCGGCCGCTTCGACCACGTACGGCGCGCGGCCCAGGCCGACGTGATCGTCACCAACCACCACAACCTGCTCCGTGGCCGCGTCAGGACCCCGGTCCGGATCGACGGCCACCGCACCGTCCGCGAGATGAGCGTCCTGGAATTCCTGCTGCGCCGCTGCCGCGTCGTGATCATCGACGAGATCGACTCCTTCCAGCACAAATGGTGCGAGACCGGGGCCACCACCTTCCTGCTCGCCTCACGCAGCAGCAGCGGACACGGCGGCCGCCTGGCCGAAGTCGACCGCCAGCGCGGCGAGCGCAACCTGTCCTCGCTGTCCAACCTGCCGCTCACCCCCGCCCTGCTGAAAGCCCGCGAACTCGCCGAGACCCTCGTCGACAACCTCATCGAGAAAAAGCTGTGGCTCGACAGTGCCCAGGAACGCAACAACCGGCCCGGATCGGGGTGGTACCTGCCCGGGATGAAGGACGCCGGCCTGTGTCGCGCCCTGCTGAACCTCCCCGACGACACCGACATCCCCGACGAGGTTTACCGGAGCTACCTTGCCCTGTTCCCCAGTGAACGAGCGGGAAGACTGCCCGAGGCCTGGGACGACCTGGCCGCCCTGCTGGCACGGGCCGTCGACGGCCGCGGCAAGGCCCGCAAGCTGTCGGTCATCAAGTTCGACATGGTCCGAATCCTGCGCGGCACCACCTTCCGAATCCCCGCCCACCAGATCCCCGAAATCGTCAATGACCTGCTGATCCGCACCTGGCTCGGCAGCCTCCAAGCCGCCCTGCACGACCTGAAATGGGCGGTACGCCCACTGACCGCCCAACTCCCCGCCGCCGGCGACCTGCTCCGCGCCATGGGCGCGCTCACCAGCACCGAACCCCTGCCGTTCGGAGCCCTGGGCTCCCAACTGTGCGGATTCAAATTCGACCAGGGCCGCACCGGCGGCAGCCTGTCCTACCAAGCCATGTCCGGCGACCCGCACACAAGCACCGTCCACCTCGGCAACACCGTCGCCCTCGCCACCGCCGGCACCAGACGCGCCGTCCTCGGCCTGTCCGCCACCGGTTACTTCCCCGGCGCAGCCCGCCAACACATCCACACCCTCCCCGCCTACGTGATGACCGACGCCGCCCCCGGAGCCGTCAGCGCCCACGCCGGCCACGTCTCCGCAAGCCCCGACACCTGGCAGCCCATCAGCATTGGAGGCCTGGAAGAACGCCTCAAGCCCGGCGAGATCCGGCGCCTGGCTGAACGCCTCTGGCAGGAACACCTCGCCGCGCACCTAGCCAACCTGGCACGCAACGACCCCCAGCGTGAACTCGCTCTCCTCGCCGGCAACTCCTACCGCCACGGCCTGATCCTCGCCGTCGGAACCGCCAAGGCCTGCCAGCACCCCGAATGGGTCGCAGTCGTCGTCCAGGACAAGAACAACCCGCACACCGACATCCCCCTCCCGCCCGGCATCATCCTGCTCACCATCGACGAACTCGAAGACCTGCCCCGCCTCCACCCCCATGTCAAGGTCGTCTGCGCCCCGCTGGCCCTGGTCTCACGCGGCCTCAACATCCTCATCCCCGACTCAGAGTTCTCCGCCCTCGCCTCCGTCTGGGTCGGCGTACGGCCCGTCACCCAGCTCCACTCGCCAGCCGACTTCTACGCCAGCATCAACGCCGCCGGCACTGCCGCCGCAACCCCGGGCCCGGACCCCGCAGCCATGCTCCAAGACCAGCGCCGCACGGCCCGCTCCCGCAAGAACCTGCTCCTGCGCACCGACCCCCGGTTCTCCCGCATGCCGCGCTTCCTCAAAGCCGAAGTCCTCGCCGGCATTCTCGTCGAACTGATCCAGCTCGCCGGACGAGCCCGCCGCGGCGGCACCCCCGTCGAGCTCTACCTCGTCGACCACGCGATCTTCAACACCGGCGTCGGCTGCGACTTCCCCTCGATCCTGCGCGCCTACTACGCCAACCTCGACCCCGGGCAGCAACAGATGCTGCAACGCATCTACGGCTCCACCCTCACCGCCTGGCTCGACCTCGCCCACAGCCCCGACCTGCTCCCCAACCAGGTCACCCTGCTGCCCGCCCCCACAAGGGACGACAAGGACACCCTCCATGAGTACGCCTGACACCGGCACCCGCATGTCCCTGCTCGCCTGCCCGCTCACCCCCGACCTCATGGGCACGGTGTGGCTCTACCGCCTCCCCGACAAGATCGAAAACGTATGGAAAGACCTCCGCGACCAGTACCGCTTCACCACCGGATCCCGAGGCAACCTGCCCTACGAAGGCCTGCTCATGGTGCTCCGCGCCAGTGCACACACCAGCGCCTCCCTCTACCCCACCAGCAAAGACCACCCGCCCCGCTTCCTCGCTCTCTCCCGCAAGATCTCCCCGGCCCAGCTGCGCGCGGCCATCGTGCTCTGGCAACAGGCACTCCTGACCACACGCGACGAGCAGGCCGAACAGATCAGCATCGACCACCCCAGCGAACTCGCCGATCTCATCGCCTCCGTCGATCCCGAACACGTCGCCCTCTTCGACCACCTGACGATCGGCAGCAGCACCATCGACGCCGACTCCTGGGTCTGGGAAGCCACCAGCTGCAACCTCGCCCGCCGCCTTGGCGCCACCCCCCTGAAGATCGACAACCGCGAGATCAACCTCCGCCCGGACACCGAGAACAACCTCCTCGTCTGGCACCCAGACCAGCTCTGGTCCAGCAGCTGGTACGCCGCCCGCCCAGGCAAGGACAAAGACGTCGACCCCACCACGCTCGACGAGTGGAAGACCGACCTGCGCTATGCGGCCCTGCGCGTCACCGTCGCCATGAAATCCCTCCCCGGCATCCCCCACCCCCTGGCCGTCCTCCACCCCAGCGTCTCGCGCCTCAGCAACACCCTCCGCAGCGCCCGCACCGCCTGGCTCGCCCCCAAAGACCCCAACGCCCCGCTCCTCTCCCTCCACCTCGGCGGCAAGGGCGACCACACCCACCTCGACCACACCAGCCGCCTCGCACTCGACGCCTGGGTCCGCCTCCGCAGCGAAACCGCCTTCCCCCGTAAGGACGGCGAGACGGAATTCCTCCCCCGCAGCGCCATGGACCTCTCCGGCCCCCCAGGAAACCTCCGGGCACTCATCCCCTACTCCACGCGCTACCCGATCGGCAAAGGCCCCGGAATCCACACCGTCACCGCCCTCGCCGACCACCTCGCCACCGAACTCGGCCAGCCGCTCCTCAAAGCCTGGAAGATCTCCGCCCCCGCCGCCTACGGCGCCCGCAAAACCGACTACGGCCGAGACACCGCACTCCTGGACAACCCAGACCTCCACGGCATCCTCACCGCCGCCGGGTGCACCAAGCTACGCATCCTCGCCCTCTACGTGCACCAGGAACAGCGCACCCGCATGCAGCGCCTCCTCGCCTACCACTTCAACCGCCCCGACCTCGCAGACGGCATGCCCGAGGACACAGTCATCGACCTGACCGAACACGTCGAAGTCCTCATCCACCACGCACCCGAACTCCTCACCCACGGCAGCCACCACCGGCACCGCGGCGAACTGACCGCCCAGATCCCCGGCCTGACCGCCCCGAACACCGGCGTCCTCGCCCTGTGCGAAACCACCTACGACGCCAGCCAGTGGTCCCGCGACCGCCGCGCCGCCAACCGCCCCGAAAGCCAGACCACCGACCCCGATACGCTCGACGCCAAGCCGCACGTCTCCCGCCACCTCGCCCAGCACGGCGTCCTCGCCCAGTTCCTCAACGCCAACGTCACCCTCGGCCGCTCAAAAAAGCAGCCACGCGAGACCACCAACCCCCTCGACGTCCTCGGCGCCGAACTCGCCACCGACCACCCCGGCCACCACGCCATCGCCGACATGCTGCGCGCCGCCGGCCTCGTCCCACCCCGGCTGACCCGCGCCATCTCCTACGGAGGCGGACTCAAAGACCGCTGCGCCCACGTCGGCCTGCATCTGCGCGTTCAGCGCGGAGACAAGTGGAAGGACCGTACGGAGCAGCAGCCCAGGCTGATGTGGACCCTCGTCGCCTTCATCCCCCGGGGCGACTTCTGGGAAGCGTGGGCCTACATCCCTCCCGCCCACAACGAGCGCTCAGGCTGGTTCTCCTATGCGATGGCCCAGACCATCCACCGAGGCGCCCCACTGCCTGACGGCTCCCGCCAGGACGACGCCCTGCCCCGCCAGATCGACCACGCTCTCTCCCTGCTCGGCCAGCAGGACTACATCCTCTACATCTCCGGCCGAGGAACCCGCTCGCTGTGGCCACTGCTGGCCAACAAGAACCTCGACCTCACCCCCGACGACCTCGGCCACATCAAGGGCAGGCCCGCCCTCCCCGGCATCAGCCTCCCCGACGGCAGGCGCCCCCGCGCCATCATCCGTACCACCGCCGCCGGCCCTGACCTCCCGCTGCCCGCCTTCTTCGAAGAGGTCGCCGCCGACAGCACCGTCACCGACGGCGACAAGACCAGCAACTCCCTCTTCCGGCTCCAGGACACCGACCGGACGTTCATCCTCTCCAACCGCCCCCACCAGATGGACGGGAAAACCTACTTCGCCAAGGCCGGACGCGACCGCAGCCGATGGTCCCCCCAGAACGGCGAGGAACAGGCCGAGACCTGGTACACCCTCAACGCCACGGAGATCACCGTCCTTCACTGCCCGGACCACCACGACCCAGCCACCTACGCGATCACCGCCACCCGGCTCTGCAACTACCCGCTTGCCGGGGAACACCGCACCCAACTTCCGCTGCCCATCCACGCTGCCATCCAGATGGACAAGGACCACCCCGACTACCGCCGCAGCATCGACTGGGAGACCGAGGAAGACGACGGTTGACAGACGGCCTGATCCCGGCCCGCCGCCTGTGCCGTTCGACCCGGTGCCCGCCACTCGTCCCGGTTGACGCTGGGAGGCCGCCACCCCGCAGGATGACGGCCTCCCTGTGCCTTCCCAGGGCCCCGGCAGCCCAGCGCCCCCCTGCGGACACCAGGCCCGGCCGTGCCGGACCGCTACGCCCGCTCTTCGCCGCGTCCAGCGAGCTCCGCGAGCCGGCCCGCGCGTCGGCTGCACCCCCTTGCCTTGGCGTCATTCAAGGATGACGGGGCCACCTGGCGCACTACGGCCTGGTCCTCGCGGACGGCCGATCCTCGGTGTTTGCCCAGCTAGGCTTTCGCGGACCCGTGCTCGTCGGGCTGGCCAGCTCCGGCGGTATCGAGGTCGTTCTGCTGCTTGCGGAGCAGGACCTCGCCGCAGAGGATGTAGGTGTTCAGCGCGCACATGTTCGCGGCGCGCAGCGCGACCTCGGCGTGCACGCCCTTGCTGGTCAGCTTGTCGAACGCGGCGAACCTGTCGTGCAGGCCCTCTGCCATCGCGATCGTCGCGGCGGAGACGTTCTCGCTTTCGCTGACCTCCTTGATGAACTCGAACAGCCGACTGCGGTAGGAGCGCTGGTCGAGCTTGAAACCCGCCGCGGAGGGCTCCGGCCGGGCTGTGAAGACGTGGTCGACCACAGCCTCCAGGATCCGGCGGCAGGTGGTGAGGGCCTGCGACAGTTCCTCGCCGGCCGGAGCGCCGCCGTCTCGAGTGGCCGCTTCATTGAGGCGGCGGTAAACCGCGTTGAACCGTTCGACGAGGCCCGGCGCGTGAGTGCTGAGCAACCGGTCCGTTACGGCCTTGTAGTTGCCGAAGATGGACTCGTTGATGGAGCTGTAACCGAAGCGACGTTCCCACTCGCACAGGTAAGAGAAGGTCCGGTGGCGGGTCCGGTCCTCGATCTCCCGCATCTTCAGGGAGCCCTGGAACTCCTGCAGATCGAGGTGCTCCTGGAGGGGCGCCGAGCGTTCCTTCCAGAAGTCCAGCTGGTCGAGCGAGTGCGCCAGGAACAGCGACTTCTCGGGATCGAGAGGTCCGGCCGGGTCATCCGACTGCAGTCGATCACGGACGTACTCGTCGAACGCGGCCTCCGACTCCCCATCCGCACGACCCCAGGACGACGGATCCGGCATAAACCTCCTGGTGGTGGCCGCGTTGGCCCAGGGCGCGCCCCCGGCCGGCCGCAGTTCGTGCGCAAGGCGCACCGCGGTCCGGGTATCACCGATTAGCCCGGCTATTCGGACCGCGCGGCGAACGGAGACCTGAAGCGGGCGCTCGTCGAACTCGTCGAGCGCCTTACGGACAAGGGAGAGGATGTCGTCTGTGGAGGCCATCCGCCGAATGTAGCCCGCACGTCGGACGGAGAGTATTGGCTACGTCCACGGGAATGGACAGCGTTTGTTCACCGCTTTGGGAGTCATCCGGCCACGGCTGGTGACTCGAAATGTTCACGACTCTGGACAGCAGGCAGGCTGTCGAGCGGTAGCCGGGGGTAGATCCCGGACGTGGCTGGGCCAGTCTGGTGATCTATGGTCACGGCCATGACCAAGACCACGCCGCCACGACCGCTGGATGTCGAAGGGCTCTTCCCGAAGCTGTCTGGCTACCGTGGGGTGACGACGCGGCTGCACCCGCGAGCCGGGCGCCCCGACGTCTCGGCCAGTTCGGTCGGCGGTCCGCTGCTCTGGCCCGCGGACGAGCCATGGCCGGCGTGTACCGAGCCGCACCGACGAGGGCGCGGCTACCGAATCGCGGGCATCCGTCGGCGGCGTCAGTTGCTCGCGGAGGCCTGGGCGCGCGACGCGGCCCCGGGTCCGACGGACGACGAGCGGGTCCTGCTGAAGGAGCTGGGGCGCAAGCACCGTCTGCCGGACGTCGTGGACACTGATCCGGTCCCGCTGATCGGCCTGGTCCAGCTGTACCGGAGGGACGTGCCGGGCCTGCCTGCCGGACCGGACGGCTGCGATCTGCTGCAGGTGCTCTGGTGTCCGTTCGAGGCCCACGGTCCGAGCGGTTGCGGCCTGGCCCTGCACGTGGTCTGGCGTCGGTCCGAGCAGGTGGGCGAACTGCTGGGCGCCGCACCGGAGCCGCTGTTGGTCGGCTTCGAGGGCTCGGTGCCCGAGCCGTGCCTGCTGCACCCGGAGCAGGTGACCAGCCATCCCTACGTCGGGACGCTGCCCGCGCGCCTGCAGGCCGGGATCGACGCCTGGGAGGAAAGGCAGGAGCGGAAAGCGGACAAGGACCCGGACGCCGACGTGGTCACCTACCACCACGACCTGTCGCTCCCGCCCGGCTACCGCGTCGGCGGCTTCGCCTCCTGGCACGGCACTGACCCGTACGCCATGACCTGCACGGCCTGTGGCACGTCCATGGCCTTGCTGCTGACCCTGGACAGCCGCGAATGGGACGGCGGCTGCATCAGCTGGATGCCGGTCGAGGACCGCAGCCTCCCCCAGCATCTCCAGGACCCTAGCCCCACCGGACTCGTCTTCGGCAGGCACGGGCAGCTGAACGTATTCACCTGCCCCACCGGGCCGAAGCATCCGCACCAGTGGAGCATCCAGTAGGCCCTGCCGAGGCTTCTGTAGAGGGCGCTGTCGCTTCTGCTGAACATCGAACAAGGCGCGGGGCAGGTGACTCCCAAAGAGTTGAGCACTTGCTGCCCAAACTCCTGAACACAGCCAATGTGCTGAATAAGAACCTCAGGAATGCGCTGAAATATAGCGATGACTTCTCCTTTTGGCTGTATGGCGAAGGGTATTTCAGCGGCGACCCCAGCGGATACCCGGCCCTGTTCGACGCCTGGATCAAGCGGCAGGCGGACAAGAGTAACGAGGACACCAGGCTGTCCGGGAACCGCGCCTGGGAGGTTTTCGACGACCTTGCCGCCAAGGGTGGAAGTTGCTCACCCGGCGACTTCGAGGAATTCGGATTCAACAACCAGCCTGCCATGGTGCCTCATATCAAGGCGTTGGAAGACGTGAATCTCGTCCTCAGCTCCACGTCGGATGCGGACAGGCGACGCAAGACCATCTCGATGACACCGCGAGGATGGCTTGTCCGATATGCAAGGACCGGCTATTCAGTGGGCCAGTAGGCGACGCCCCGATTCGAGGCAGCTCTTAACCTCGATCTTTCGTGACGGCCCGTCGGTTCAGGCGAATTCGAGGGGTCGTTGCAACACCGGTTCGGTTGTTCAGGCAGCGAGCAGTTTAGACAGACACTCGGCTGGGGTTTCCCAGCCGAGTGTCT
>NZ_JBVHHW010000041.1:0-58913 GCF_055560875.1 Kitasatospora sp. NPDC023118 | reverse complement strand
AGAGGGGGGGTGGGGGGCGGTTTTGATTGGTCATTTTCGGCGGCCCCTTTGGGGGGTGGCTCCCCCGCGCCGCTGGGGGTCGCACCCCTTGGGGGGGGGGGGGGGGCGGGGGGGGGCGGGCCCCCCGCGACTTGGGGAGGGGTGGAGCCGGGTCAGTCGGCGAGGCCCAGTTCGTTGTCCAGGAGGTCGAACATCTCGTCGTCCGAGGCCGACTCGAAGTCGAAGGTCCCGGAGCCCGCGGGACCTTCGGCGGCAGCGGCGCTCCGGACGGCGAGCCACTTCGAGCGCAGCACCTCCAGGCGGGCGGTCACCTGGTCGAACAGCGCCTCGTCCGATCCGTCCACCTCGGTCGTCCCGAACGCCTGCTCCAACCGGTCGAGTTCGGCCAGCAGGGCGGCCGGGCCCTCGGTGGGTTCGGGCTGGAGGCCGAGGCGGTCGAAGAGGTGGTCGGCCAGCTCTGCCACCGTCGGGTGGTCGAAGACCAGCGTGGCCGGCAGCCGCAGGCCCACCAGCCCACCCAGGCGGTTGCGCAGTTCGACTGCCGTGAGGGAGTCGAGGCCGAGGTCCTGGAAGGCCCGCTGCGGGTCCACCCCGGATGCGTCGGTGTGGCCGAGAACCGCGGCCACCTGGCGGCGGACCGCCTCCAGCAGCGCCTCGCGCCGCTCGGCCCCCGGCAGTTCGGACAGCCGCCGCACGAACTCGGCGCCGCCGCCCGTCCCGCCGTCCGCGCCGGCGGCCGAGCCGCGCCGCACCGGCACGCGCACCAGGCCGCGCAGGAGCGGCGGGATCTCGCCGCGCCGGCTCAGGGCGGCCGGGTCGAGGCGGAGCGGCAGGACGACGGGTGCCGTGCCGGCCGTGGTCGCGTCGAGCAGGGCGAGGCCCAGTTCCGGCGTGAGCGGCGGCATGCCGGCCCGGACCAGTCGTTCGGCCTCGGCCTCGGTGAGGGTGCCGGTCATGCCCCCGGTGCCGGTCCACGGGCCCCATGCCAGGGAGACGGCGGGCAGGCCGAGGGAGTGGCGGTGGCGGGCGAGTGCGTCCAGGAAGGCGTTGGCCGCCGCGTAGTTGGCCTGGCCGGGGTTGCCGAGCGTGCCGGCCGCCGAGGAGAACAGGACGAAGGTCTCGACGCCTTCGGCGGCCCGGTGGAGGTTCCACGCGGCGTCCGCCTTCGGGCGTAGGACGGCGCCGATGCGCTCGGGCGTGAGCGAGCCGATCGTCCCGTCGTCCAGGACGCCCGCGGTGTGCACCACCGCGCGGACGTCGTGGCGGGCGAACAGCCCGGTGACGGCGGCCTCGTCGGCGACGTCGCAGGCCTCGACGGCCGTCTCGGCGCCGAGCCCGGCCAGTTCGGCGACCAGTTCGGCCACGCCGTCGGCGGCGGCGCCGCTGCGGCTGACCAGGAGCAGGCTGCGCACGCCGTGCTCGGCGGCGAGGTGCCGGGCCACCAGGCGGCCGAGGCCGCCGGTGCCACCGGTGATCAGCACCGTGCCCTCGGTGGGCCAGCTCGGGGCCTCGGTCGCGAGCTCCTCCCGCGCGAGGCGGGCGGCGAACAACTCGCCGTCGCGGATGAGAAGTTGCGGCTCATCGACGGCGAGGGCGGCGGGCAGGATCCCGGTCTCGGCGGTGGCCAGGTCGAGCAGGCCGAACCGGCCCGGCTCCTCCGAGGCCGCCGAGCGGACGAATCCCCAGGCCGCCGCGCCGGCGAGGTCGGCGCCGGACACCGCGCCCCGCGTGACGAACACCAGCCGCGAGGCGGCGAACCCGTCGTACGCGAGCCACGTCTGGACCATCTCCAGGACGGCGGCCACTCGGGCGTGCACCGACTCGGCCCCGCCGGCGGGGAGTTCGGCCAGCACCACCGGCGGCACGCCGGACCGTGCGGCGAGCTCGGTCAGCGCCTGCGCGGTCGGCTCGACGGCGACGGACGCCACGTCCGCGTCGGCGGGCGCCTGCACCGGCACCCAGTCGAGGCGGAACAGCGCGTCGTGGCCCGCCGGGCGGGCCGCCGCGCCGAGCTGTTCGGCAGCGATCGGCCGGACGGTGAGCGAGCCCACCGACGCGACCGGCCGGCCCTCGGTGTCGGCCGCGGCGAGCGCCAGCCCGCCGGACGCCGACGGCGCCAGCCGGACCCGGAGCGCGGACGCCCCGGAGGCGTGCAGCACGACGTCCTCCCACGCGAACGGCACCCCGGCACCGCCCTCCCCGAGCCCGCCGCCCACGGCGAGCGTGTGCAGGCAGGCGTCGAACAGGGCCGGGTGCAGACCGTAGGCGCCGCCCTCGACGCCCTCGGGCAGGGAGACGTCGGCGAAGAGCTCGTCGCCCCGGCGCCAGACCGTCCGGAGGCCCTGGAAGGCGGGGCCGTACCCGAACCCGGCCTCCGCCAGGCCGTCGTAGAGGCCGGTCAGGTCGAGCTGCTCCGCGTCGGTCGGCGGCCACACCGAGGCGTCGAACGCCGCCGGTGCCGCGCCCGTGCCGAGCACGCCGCTGGCGTGCAGGGTCCACGGGTGCGGGCCGCCCGAACCGGGCCGGGAGTGCACGGTCACGGGCCGGCGGCCCGCGTCGTCCGGCGCCCCGACGGCGACCTGGAGCTGCACGGCTCCCTTTCCCGGGAGGACCAGCGGCGCCGCGAGCGTCAGTTCCTCGACGACGTCGCACCCGACCTCGTCGCCCGCGCGCACGGCCAGCTCGACCAGCGCCGTGCCCGGCACCAGGACCGAGCCCATGACGACGTGGTCCGCCGCCCACGGGTGGGAGCGCGCCGACAGGCGGCCGGTGAACAGGAGGCCGTCGCTGTCGGCCAGCTCCAGCGAGCCGGTGAGCAGCGGGTGTTCGGCGTTCCTGAGCCCGGCGGACTCGGCACCGCGGCCGGCGGGCAGGCCGGTCGGCCAGTAGTCCCGGTGCTCGAACGGGTAGGTCGGGAGCTCGGCGAGCTGCCGGCCGGCTCCGGCGAGCAGGGCCCGCCAGTCGACCTTCGCGCCGTGGACGTGCAGGCGCGCGAGTGCCTGGAGGAGGTTCGCCTCCTCAGGCCGGTCCTTGCGGAGCGCGGGGGTGGCCACGGTGTCGGCGTCGTCGGGCAGCGCGCCCGCGGTGAGCGCGGTGAGGACGGCGTCGGGGCCGAGTTCGAGGAAACGGCGGACGCCGGCCTCGTGGAGGGTGCGGACGCCGTCGGCGAAACGGACGGCCTCGCGGACGTGGCGAACCCAGTAGTCGGGGGTACGAAGGTCCTCGTCGCCGAGTTCACCGGTGAGGTTGGAGACGACCGGGGTCGAAGGGGTGCTGTAGGTCAGCCCGTCGAGGACCTCGCGGAAGTCCGCCAGCATCGGGTCCATCAGCGGGGAATGGAACGCGTGGGACACCCGCAGGCGCGTGGTCCGGCGGTCGGCGAAGTGCGCCTCGATCGCCGCGACGGCCTCCTCCGCTCCCGAGACGACGATCGAGCGCGGGCCGTTGACGGCCGCGATCGACACGAAGTCGCCCAGCAGGGGCAGCACTTCGTCCTCCGTCGTCTGCACGGCGAGCATCGCACCGCCGGACGGCAGCGCCTGCATGAGACGGCCGCGGGCGGCCACCAGGGCGCAGGCGTCGGCCAGGCTGAACACTCCGGCGACGTGCGCCGCGGCGACCTCACCGATCGAGTGCCCGGCCAGGAACTCGGCGCGCACGCCGAGTGATTCGACGAGACGGTAGAGCGCAACCTCGACGGCGAACAGCCCGGCCTGGGCGTACGCGGTCTGGTTCAGCTGCTCCTCGTCCGCGCCCCACACGACGTCCCGAAGCGGAAGCTCCAGAGCCCCGCACACCTCGTCGAAGGCACGGGCGAACACCGGGAACCGGGCGTACAACTCCCGTCCCATGCCGAGCCTTTGCGAGCCCTGCCCGGAGAACAGGAACGCCGTCTTGCCGTCGGTCGCGACCCCTCGGGCCACCTCCGCGCCGTCCACGAGCACCGTGCGGTGCGGCAGCGCCGACCGCCCGGCCAAGGTGAACGCCACGTCTGCGGAGGGCAGTTCCCCGGCATCCGTGAGCCGCGCGAGCTGTGCGTCCAGCGCCACCTCGGACTTGGCGGACACCACCCACGGCACCAGGCCGGGTGCGGCCTCGCTCTCCGGCTCCGCCGACTCGGGCAGCTCCAGGATGACGTGCGCGTTGGTGCCACTGATCCCGAAGGACGACACGCCCGCGCGGCGCGGTCGGTCGGTGGCCGGCCAGTCGGTGCGCTCGGTGAGCAGCTCGACGGCGCCGGCCGTCCAGTCGACGTGGGTGGAGGGCTGGTCGATGTGCAGGGACTGCGGGAGCACTCCGTGCTGCATCGCCAGCACCATCTTGATCACGCCGGCGACACCGGCCGCGGCCTGGGAGTGGCCGATGTTCGACTTGATCGAGCCCAGCAATAGCGGAACTTCGCGGTCCTGGCCGTACGTCGCGATGAGCGCCTGGGCCTCGATCGGGTCACCGAGCGTCGTGCCCGTGCCGTGCGCCTCGACGGCGTCCACGTCGCCGAACGACAGCCCGGCGTTCGCCAGCGCCTGGCGAATCACGCGCTGCTGCGAGGGACCGTTCGGCGCGGTGAGGCCGTTGGACGCGCCGTCCTGGTTGACGGCGCTTCCCCGCAGCACCGCGAGGACGCGGTGCCCGTTACGGCGGGCGTCCGACAACCGTTCCAGCACGACCATGCCGACGCCCTCGCCCCAGCCCACGCCGGACGCCGCCTCGGCGAAGGCCTTACTGCGGCCGTCCGCGGCCAGGCCGCGCTGCCGGGAGAACTCGACGAACGTCGCCGGGGTGGACATCACCGTCACGCCGCCGGCCAGGGCCAGCGTGCACTCGCCGCTGCGCAGGGCCTGGGCGGCGAGGTGCATCGCGACGAGGGACGAGGAGCACGCCGTGTCGACCGTGACCGCCGGGCCTTCAAGGCCGAGCGTGTACGAGACGCGGCCCGAGGCCACGCTCCCGGCGCTGCCGCTGCCCTGGTGGCCCTCGAACTCGCCGCCGCCGAGCAGGTTCGCGTAGTCGGCGTACATCACGCCCGCGAAGACGCCGGTCCGGCTGCCGCGCAGCGACACCGGGTCGATGCCGGCCCGCTCGAAGGCCTCCCACGAGGTCTCCAGCAGCAGACGCTGCTGCGCGTCCGTCGCGAGCGCCTCGCGCGGGCTCATCCCGAAGAACGCCGCGTCGAACGCCGCCGCCTCCCGCAGGAACCCGCCCGTCCGGGTGTAGGACGTGCCGCTGTGGTCCGGGTCCGGGTTGTAGAGGGTCTCGACGTCCCAGCCACGGTCGGCCGGGAACTCCGACACCGCGTCCACGCCGTCGGCCACCAGGTGCCACAGGTCCTCCGGCGACGCCACGCCGCCGGGGTAGCGGCAGGCCATCCCGACGAGCACGATCGGATCGTCGGACGGGACGGGCAGGGCCGCCGGGAGTTCCACGGTCTCCGCAGTGCCGAACAGGCCCTCCAGTAGGAAGCCGGCGAGCGCGTGGGCGGTCGGGTAGTCGAACACGACGGTGGCCGGCAGCTGGAGACCGGTCACGGTCCGCAGCCGGTTGCGCAGTTCGACCGCCGTCAGCGAGTCGAAGCCGAGGTCCTGGAAGGCCCTCGACGGGTCCACCGTCGCCCGGCCCTCGTGGCCGAGCACGAGCGCGATCTGATCGCGCACCAGGTCCAGGACGGCCTCGCGCCGCTCCTCACCGCCCAGGCCCGACAGCCGCCGGGTCAGGTCGATCGCGGCGGGGGCTGTGGCCGCCCGGCGCACCGGGGTCCGGACCAGGCCGCGCAGGAGGGCGGGGACGTCGCCGTGCGCGGCCGCCGCCGCCAGGTCGAGGCGGACCGGCAGCACGGCCGGTTCTCCGGTGGCGAGGGCCGCGTCGAGAAGCGCCAGCCCGTGCGCCGGGTCGAGCGGCGGCACGCCCGCGCGGGTCATCCGCTCGCGCTCGGCGTCGGTGAGCGTGCCGGTCATGCCGGCCACGTCCGACCAGGGACCCCAGGCGAGGGAGACGGCGGGCAGGCCGAGCGAGCGGCGGTGGAGCGCCAGGGCGTCCAGGTAGGCGTTGCCCGCCGCGTAGGCGGCCTGGCCCGCGCTGCCGAACGTGCCGGCCATGGAGGAGAAGAGGACGAAGGCGTCGAGGTCGAGGCCTTCGGTGGCCTGGTGCAGGTTCCAGGCCGCGTCCGCCTTCGGGCGCAGGACGGCGCTCACGCGCTCGGGGGTCAGCGAAGCGATCACACCGTCGTCGAGCACGCCGGCGGTGTGCACGACCGCGCGGATGTCGTGGCGGGCGAACAGGTCTGCCACGGCGGCCTCGTCGGCCACGTCACAGGCCTCGACGACCGCCTCCGCGCCGAGCTCAGCCAGCCCGGCGAGCAGCGCCTCGACGCCCTCGGCGTCCGCGCCGCGACGGCTGACCAGCAACAGGCTGCGCACGCCGTGCTCGGCCGCCAGGTGCCGGGCCACGAGCCTGCCGAGGCCGCCCGTGCCGCCCGTGATCAGGACCGTGCCCTCGCTCGGCCACACAGCCGCGTCGGCCGCCGCTTCCGTCCGGACGAGCCGGGCCGCGAGAATCTCCCCGTCACGGACGAGCAGCTGCGGCTCGTCCAGACCCAGGGCAGCGGACGGCAGCTCCGCCTCCCCCGCCAGATCCACCAGGCCGAAGCGACCCGGCTCCTCCGACATCGCGGACCGCACCAGACCCCACACGGCCGCGCCCGGCAGGTCCTCGCCCGCCACCACGCCGCGCGTCACGAACACCAGCCGGGAGGCCGCGAACCGCTCCTCCACCAGCCAACCCTGCACCAGCTCCAGCACGCGGGCCGTACGCGCGTGCACCTCATCGGCGGCCGTCTCGATCACGACCACCGGCGGGACGTCCGCCGGCACCTCCGCCAGCGACCCGACCGCCACGAACTCCGGCGCGTCGGAGGCCTTCACCGGCACCCAGTCCACCCGGAACAACGCGTCCCGGCCCACCCGCGTCCCAACCGCGAGCTGCTCGGCGGCGATCGGGCGCACCGTCAGCGCGCCGACCGAGGCCACCGGCCTGCCGTCGGCGTCGGCCACGGCAAGCGCCAGCACGCCGGAGGCCGACCGCGTCAGGCGCACCCGCACCGCCGACGCGCCGGAGGCGTGCAGCGCCACGTCCTCCCACGCGAACGGCACGCCGCCGCCCTCGCCGGACCCGGTCAGCGCGAACGCGTGGAGGCAGGCGTCGAACAGCGCCGGGTGCAGGCCGAAGCCGGTGCCCTCGGTACCCTCGGGCAGGGCGACCTCCGCGAAGACCTCGTCCCCGCGCCGCCAGACGGCCCGGAGGCCCTGGAACGCCGGGCCGTACCCGAACCCGGTGTCCGCCAGGCCCTCGTACAGTCCGGTGAGGTCCAGTTGTTCGGCTTCGACCGGCGGCCAGACCGAGGCGTCGAACTCCGCCGGTGCCGCGCCCGAGCCCAGCACGCCGCTCGCGTGCAGGGTCCAGACCGGCTCCGGACCGGTGTCCGCCGTGGAGTGGATGCCGACCGCACGGCGGCCGGAGTCGTCCGGCTCGGCCAGCCGCACCTGGATCCGGACGGGCCCCTCCTCGGGCAGCACGAGCGGCGCGGCCATGGTCAATTCCTCGACCAGGTCGCAGCCGACCTCGTCGCCCGCGCGCACGGCCAGCTCGACCAGCGCCGTGCCCGGCACCAGGACGGAACCCATGACGACGTGGTCCGCCAGCCACCCGTGCGACCGGGCCGACAGCCGGCCGGTGAACACCAGCCCGGCGGAACCGGCCAGTTCGAGCGAGCCGGTGAGCAGCGGGTGCTCGGCGTTCCTGAGCCCGGCGGACTCAGCCGTGGGGAAGAACGCCGAGGCGTCCGTCCAGAAGCGGCGGTGCTGGAACGCGTACGTCGGCAGGGCGACCGGGCGGGCGCCCGTCCCGGCGTGGAAGGCTGACCAGTCCACCGGCACGCCCAGCACGTGCAGACGCGCCAGCGCCTCGACGACGGTACGCTCCTCGTCGCGTCCGCGGCGCAGCGCCGGGGTCGCTTCGGCCTCGCGGTCGGGCAGCGCGCTCGCGGTGAGGGCGGTGAGGACGGCGTCGGGGCCGAGTTCGAGGTAGCGGCGGACGCCGGCCTCGTGGAGGGTGCGGACGCCGTCGGCGAAGCGGACGGCCTCGCGGACGTGGCGCACCCAGTAGTCGGGCGACGTCAGGCCATCGGCCAGCCGGCCCGTCAGGTTGGAGATCACCGGGATCGAAGGCGCCTGGTACGTCAGCCCCGTGAGGACCGCACGGAAGTCCTCCAGCATCGGATCCATCAACGGCGAGTGGAACGCGTGGGACACACGCAGGCGGGTCGTCTTGCGGTCCGCGAAGTGCGCCTCGATCGCCGCGACAGCCTCCTCCGTGCCCGAGACGACGATCGACGTCGGGCCGTTGACGGCCGCAATCGACACGAACTCGCCGAGCAGCGGCAGGACTTCGTCCTCCTTCGCCTGCACGGCCAGCATCGCGCCACCCTCCGGCAGCGCCTGCATCAGACGGCCACGGGCCGCCACCAGCGCGCAGGCGTCCTCCAGCGAGAACACCCCGGCGACGTGCGCCGCAGCCACCTCGCCGATCGAGTGCCCGGCCACGAACTCCGGTCGCACACCCAGCGATTCAACGAGCCGGTAGAGGGCCACCTCGACGGCGAACAGGCCCGCCTGAGCGTACGCCGTCCGGTTCAGCAACTCCTCGTCCGAGCCCCACACGACATCCCGGAGGGGCAGGTCGAACCGCGAGCACACCGCGTCGAACGCCTCCGCGAACACCGGGAACCGCACGTACAACTCCCGGCCCATTCCGAGCCGTTGCGAGCCCTGCCCCGAGAAGAGGTAGGCCACCCGCCCACTCGTGGCGATGCCGCTCGGCGCCTCGCCGTCCGCCACCGCCCGCAGGCCGACCAGGAGTTGCTCCATCCCGTCGCCGACCACGGCCGCGCGGTGTTCGAGCGCGGCGCGGGTCGCCGCCAGGGAGTACGCGACATCCACCGGACGGGCACCGCCGTCGGCCGTGACGGCGGTGAGCAGCCGCTCGGCCTGCGCGCGTAGGGCCTCCGGGGTCGCGGCGGACAGCAGCCACGGCACGACACCGGGCTCGACCTCAGGCGACTCCGTGGACAGGTCCGCCGTCGGGGCCTCCTCGATGATCACGTGGGCGTTGGTACCGCTGATACCGAAGGAGGACACGCCGGCGCGCCGCGGGTGGTCGCCCGGGGCCCACGCCCGACGCTCGGTCAGGAGCCGGACCGCCCCCTCCGACCAGTCCACCTTCGAGCTCGGCTCGTCGACGTGGAGCGTCGAGGGCAGCTCGCCGTTGTGCATCGCGAGCACCATCTTGATCACGCCGGCGACACCGGCCGCGGCCTGGGTGTGGCCGATGTTCGACTTCACCGAGCCCAGCCAGAGCGGCCGGTCCTCGGGGCGGTCCTGGCCGTAGGTGGCGAGGAGGGCCTGCGCCTCGATCGGGTCGCCCAGCGTCGTGCCCGTGCCGTGCGCCTCGACCACGTCGACCTGGTCGGCGCCGAGGCGCGCGTTGGCGAGCGCCTGCCGGATCACCCGCTGCTGCGACGGACCGTTCGGCGCCGTCAGACCGTTCGACGCACCGTCCTGGTTGACGGCGCTGCCTCGGACGAGCGCCAGCACCGAGTGCCCGTTGCGCAGCGCGTCCGACAGCCGCTCGACGACCAGGAATCCCGCGCCCTCGGCGAAGCCCGTGCCGTCGGCGGCGGACGCGAAGGACTTGCACCGCCCGTCGGGGGCGAGTGCGCCCTGTCGGCCGAACTCGGCGAACACCCCGGGTGTGGCCATGACCGTCACGCCACCGGTGATCGCGAGCGAGCAGTCGCCCTGCCGCAGCGCCTGGACGGCCAGGTGCAGCGCGACCAGCGAGGAGGAGCAGGCGGTGTCGACGGCGACCGCCGGACCCTCCAGGCCGAGCTTGTACGAGACGCGGCCGGCCACGACACTGCCGTTGCCGTCGCTGCCCGGGTAGTCGTGGTACATCACGCCGGTGAAGACGCCGGTGCGGGTGCCGCGCAGGCCGGTCGGGTCGATGCCGGCACGCTCCAGGGCCTCCCAGGAGAGCTCCAGCGTGAGCCGCTGCTGCGGGTCCATCGCGAGGGCCTCGCGCGGGGAGATCCCGAAGAAGCCGGGGTCGAACTCGGCGGCGCCGTCGAGGAATCCGCCCTCGCGGGTGTCGTGCGCGTCTCCGGTTCGCAGGGTCGACAGGTCCCAGCCGCGGTCGGCGGGGAACGGGGAGATCGCGTCCGCGCCGGACGTCACCAGCTCCCAGAGCTGCTCGGGCGTGGTCACCCCGCCCGGGTAGCGGCAGGCCATGCCGACGATCGCGATCGGGTCGTGGCGGACCTCCGTCGCCACCGGAACGTCCGTCTCGGCATCGATGGAACGGACCCGGTCGTCGGCCAGGTCGAGCAGGGCGTCGACCAGGCCCGCGTCACGGAGGCGGCGGGTCGGGATCGACTGCAGCGCGGCGCGCAGGTCGGCCTCGGCGCGGGACGCCTCGCCGCTCGCGGCCGCCGTCCGCACGCCGAGCTCGGTGACGATGTAGTCCGTCACGGCCTCGGCGTTCGGGTGGTCGAAGGCGAGGGTCGCGGGCAGGCGCAGGCCGGTGAGGGTGTTGAGCTGGTTGCGCAGGTCCGTCGCGGCGAGGGAGTCGAAGCCGAGCTCCTGGAACGCGCGGTCCGGCTCGATCGCGTCGCCCGACTCGTGGCCGAGCAGACCGGCCACCCGGGCCCGGACGAGTTCGAGGACGGTCCGCCGCTGCTCCGCCTCCGTCAGCCCGGCGAGCCGGGCGGCGAAACCGTCGGCCGGCGCGGCCGACGCCGGAGCGTGGGCCGCCGTGCGGCGGGCGGCCGGGACGAGGGCGCGCAGCAGCGCGGGGACCTCGTCGGTGCGGGCGCGCAGGGCGGCGGCGTCGACCCGGATCGGGACGACGGCGGCGCGCTCGCTGCGCAGACCGGCGGCGAACAGCGCCAGACCGGCCTCGCGGGAGAGCGGCGGGACACCCTGGGCGGCCATGCGGTTGCGATTGAGCTCCAGGAGGTGCTCGCCGAGGCCGGCGCCGACGTCCCAGAGGCCGTAGGCCATCGAGGTGGCGGGCAGGCCGGCGGCGTGGCGGTGGGCGGCGAGGGCGTCGAGGAAGACGTTCGCGGCGGCGTAGTTGCCCTGGCCGGCGGTCAGGACGAGACCACCGGCGGAGGAGAAGAGGACGAAGGCGGTCAGATCGAGGTGGCCGGTCAGCTCGTGCAGGTACCACGCGCCGTCGGCCTTCGGCGCCAGGACGGCATCCATGCGCTCGGGCGTCAGCGCGCCGACCAGACCGTTGTCACCGACACCGGCCGCGTGGATCACGGCCGACAGGCCAGGGATCGCCTCGATGAGCGCTGCGACCGCGTCGCGGTCCGCCATGTCACAGGCACGCACGTCAACCACAGCACCGAGGGCAGACAGCTCCGCCACCAGCTCCGCCGAGCCCGCCGCCTCCGGGCCACGACGGCTCGTCAGCACCAGACTCCGGACCCCGCACTCGGCAACCAGGTACCGGGCCACGACAGCACCCAGACCACCCGTGCCGCCGGTAATCAGCACCGTGTCATCCGCACCGACCGGCAGCGGACCCTCCGGCTGCGGCAGACGGCCCAGACGCGGAACGTGAACGGCCTCGGCCCGCACGGCCGACTCCGGCTCGGCGGTGACGATCACCTCCCCGTCCGTGTCCAGCAGGCCGAACCGGCCCGGGTTCTCCGCCTGCGCGGACCGCACCAGACCCCACACCGGAGCCTGCGCCAGATCCACCGGCTCACCCTCACGCACCGCCACCGCACCACGCGTCACCACCACCAGACGCGACGCCGCGAAACGCTCCTCCGCCAGCCAGGTCTGGAGGACTTCCAGCACGGCGTGGACGCTCACGCGGACACCGCTCGGGACGTCCTCGGGGGCCGCGAAGGCACCGCAGTCGAGGACGACCACGTCGGGCGTCGGCTCCTCGGAGTTCGACACGTCCTCCCACCGAGCCCAGGAGCTCTCCGCGGCAGGCGCGTTCGACAGCTCCGCCCACTCGATCCCGTAGAGCGGGTCGACCGAGCCCAGGTGCTCCGCCGACACCGCCCGGCCCACCATCGAGGCCACCGTCAGCACCGGACCGCCCGCCGGGTCGGCGAGGTCGAGCCGCAGCCCGCCACCGGCGAGCCGGACGATCCGCACCCGTACCGCGGAGGCGCCGACGGCGGACAGGGTCACGCCGGTCCACGCGAACGGGATCATCGTCTCCCGCTCGCCGCCGGCCAGGATCGCGGCGTGCATGGCCGCGTCGAGGAGCGCCGGGTGCACGCCGAAGCCGTCGGCCTCGACGCCCTCCGGCAGCACGACCTCGGCGAACAACTCCTCGCCGCGCCGCCAGGCCGCGCGCAGTCCCTGGAACACCGGGCCGTAGCCGAAGCCGGACTCCGCCATCCGCTCGTACGCGCCCTCCATCGGCAGCGGCTCCGCGCCGACCGGTGGCCAGACGGCCGCGTCGAACGACCCCGCCTCGACGGACCCGGAAGCGGCCAGCGAACCGGCCGCGTGCTGCACCCACCCGGCGTCCGGATCCCCGTCCGGCCGCGAGTGGATGGTGACCACGCGCCGGTCCGAGGCGTCCGGGCCACCGACCCGCACGTGCAGTTGGACGGCGCCGCGCTCGGGCAGCACCAGCGGTGCGGCCAGCGTCAGTTCCTCCACCAGTTCGCACCCGACCTCGGCCGCGGCCCGCAGCGCGAGCTCGACCAGCGCCGCGCCCGGCACCAGGACGGTGTCCAGGACCTGGTGGTCGGCCAGCCACGGGTGCGAGTCCAGCGACATCCGGCCGGTGAGGAGGAACCCGTCCGTGTGGGACAGGTCGACGGCCGCGCCGAGTAGCGGGTGTGCGAAGGCGCCCACGCCCACCGCGCCCAGGTCGCCGAGCGGGGTCGTCGCATCGAGCCAGAAGCGGCGGTGCTGGAACGCGTAGGTGGGCAGCTCCACCGTCCGGGCGCCGCTGCCGGCGAAGAGGACGGACCAGTCCACCTCGGCCCCGGCCGCGTGCAGCCGGCCGAGGGCGCCGATCAGGCTCGCCTCCTCGTCCCGGTCCGCGTGCAGGGCGGGCACGACGCACGTGCCGGCGGCGGTCGGGTCGTCGAGGGCGCCCTGCACCAGGCCGGACAGGACGGTGTCGGGGCCCAGTTCGAGGTAGCGGCGGACGCCGACCTCGTGGAGGGTGCGGATCCCGTCGGCGAAGCGGACGGCCTCGCGGACGTGGCGCACCCAGTAGTCGGGCGTCTGAAGGCCTTCGGCCAGCCCGCCGGTCAGGTTGGAGACCAGCGGGATCGAAGGCGCGTGGTACGTCAGTCCGTTGAGGACCGCACGGAAGTCCTCCAGCATCGGGTCCATCAGCGGCGAGTGGAAGGCATGGGACACGCGAAGGCGGGTCGTCCGGCGGTCGGCGAAGTGCTCCTCGATCTCCGAGACGGCCTCCTCGGCGCCCGAGACGACGACGGACGACGGGCCGTTGAGGGCCGCGATCGACACGAACTCGCCAAGCAGCGGAAGGACTTCGTCCTCCGTCGCCTGCACCGCGAGCATCGCACCACCCATCGGCAGTGCCTGCATCAGCCGGCCACGGGCAGTGACCAGCGCGCAGGCGTCCTCCAGCGAGAACACCCCGGCGACGTGCGCCGCAGCGACCTCGCCGATCGAGTGCCCGGCCACGAACTCCGGTCGCACACCCAGCGATTCGAGGAGACGGTAGAGCGCCACCTCAACGGCGAACAGGCCCGCCTGAGCGTACGCCGTCCGGTTCAGCAGCTCCGCGTCCTCGCCCCACACCACCTCGCGTACGGGAAGCTCTGTCGCCGCGCACACCGCGTCGAACGCCTCCGCGAAGACCGGGAAGCGGGCGTACAACTCCCGGCCCATACCGAGCCGCTGCGAGCCCTGGCCGGAGAACAGGAACGCCGTCGCCCCACCCGCCCGGGCGGACGAGGTGGCCGCCCCCGGAGCGAGTTCGCCCCGGCTCAGCGCGTCCAGTCCGGCCAGCAGCTCCACCCGATCCGCGCCGAGCAGCACCGCGCGGTGCTCCAGCGCCGGCCGCGTCGCCACCAGCGAGTGGGCGACGTCCAGCGCGTCGAGCTCCGGCCTCGCGCCGAGGAAGGTCGCGAGCCGCTCGGCCTGCGCCCGCAGGGCCTCCGGCGTCGCCGCGGCGAGCAGCCAGGGAATCGTGCCAAACTCGCCCTTTGCGACCGGCATTTCGACTACCGGCTCGGGACCCTGCTCGACGATCACGTGCGCATTGGTCCCGCTGATCCCGAACGCGGACACGCCCGCCCGGCGCGGGCGGCCGGTCGCCGGCCAGTCCCGGGCCTCGGCCAGCAGCTCGACCGCGCCCTCCGACCACTCGACGTGCGGCGAGGGCCGGTCGATGTGCAGCGACTTCGGCAGCACGCCGTGCTGCATCGCCAGCACCATCTTGATCACGCCCGCCACACCGGCCGCCGCCTGCGCGTGCCCGATGTTCGACTTGATCGAGCCCAGCAGCAGCGGGACTTCGCGGTCCTGGCCGTACGTCGCGAGCAGCGCCTGCGCCTCGATCGGATCGCCCAGCGTCGTGCCGGTGCCGTGTGCCTCGACGGCGTCGACGTCCGACGCGGCGAGCCCGGCGCTCGCCAGCGCCTGGCGGATCACCCGCTGCTGCGACGGACCGTTCGGCGCCGAGAAGCCGTTACTCGCGCCGTCCTGGTTGACGGCCGTGCCGCGGATCACCGCGAGCACCCGGTGGCCGAGCCGTTCCGCGTCGGACAACCGCTCGACGAGCAGCACCCCGACGCCCTCCGACCAGCCCACGCCGTCCGCCGCGCCCGCGAACGCCTTGCAGCGCCCGTCCGCCGACAGCCCCCGCTGCCGCGAGAACTCGATGAACATGCCCGGCGTCGACATCACCGTCGCGCCGCCCGCGAGGGCCAGCGAGCACTCGCCGGTGCGCAGCGCCTGGACCGCCAGGTGCAGGGCGACCAGCGAGGAGGAGCAGGCCGTGTCCACGGTCACCGCCGGGCCCTCCAGGCCCAGCGTGTAGGACACCCGGCCCGAGACGACGCTGCCGCCGCTGGTGCCCGAGGGGTTCGTGTTGAGAGCGTAGTCGTGGTACATGACGCCCGCGAAGACGCCCGTCCGGCTGCCGCGCAGGGACAGCGGGTCGATGCCCGCCCGCTCCAGTGCCTCCCACGAGGTCTCCAGGAGGAGCCGCTGCTGCGGGTCCATGTAGAGGGCCTCGCGCGGCGAGATCCCGAAGAAGCCGGGGTCGAAGTCGCCGGCGTCGTGCAGGAAGCTGCCGTGGCGGGTGTAGCTGTGGCCCTCCTTGCCGGGCTCGGGATCGTAGAGGTGCTCGATGTCCCAGCCGCGGTCGGTCGGCAGTCCGGTGGCGGTGTCGACGCCGTCCATCAGCAGCCGCCACAGGTCCTCGGGCGTGGCCGCGCCGCCGGGGTAGCGGCAGGCCATGCCGACGATCGCGATCGGTTCGTCGGCGGTGTGCGGGCGGCGCTCGGCGCCAACGGCCGGGGTCGGCTCCGTGCCCGCGCCGGCCAGGTCGAGGAGGTGCTCCGCGACGGCCCGGGCGTTGGGGAAGTCGAAGGCGAGGGTCGCGGGCAGGCGCAGGCCGGTGCGCTTGTTGAGGCGGTTGCGCAGGTCGGTCGCTGCGAGGGAGTCGAAGCCGAGCTCCTGGAACGCGCGCTCGGGCGCGATCGCATCGGCGGAGGCGTGGCCGAGCACGGCGGCGACCTCCGCGCGCACGAGTTCCAGCGCCAGGCGCCGGCCCTCGCTCTCGCCCAGCCCGGCGAGGCGCTTAGCCAGGCCGGTCTCGGCCGCACGGCCGCTCGTGGGCAGTTCGGCGCGCCTGCGCGGGGCAGCGAGGGCGCGCAGGAGCGCGGGGACCTCGTCGGTGCGGGCGCGCAGGGCGGCGGCGTCGACCCGGATCGGGACGACGGCCGCGCGGTCGCTGCGCAGGGCGGTGGCGAAGAGTGCGAGGCCGGTCGCGTGGTCGAGGACGGGAACGCCCTGGGTGGCCATCCGCGCCCGGTCGACGTCCGCGAGGTCACGCCCGAGGCCGGCGCCGACGTCCCAGAGGCCGTAGGCCATCGAGGTGGCGGGCAGGCCGGCGGCGTGGCGGTGGGCGGCGAGGGCGTCGAGGAAGACGTTCGCGGCGGCGTAGTTGCCCTGGCCGGCGGTCAGGACGAGACCACCAGCGGAGGAGAAGAGGACGAAGGCGGTCAGATCGAGGTGGCCGGTCAGCTCGTGCAGGTACCACGCGCCGTCGGCCTTCGGCGCCAGGACGGCATCCTTGCGCTCGGGCGTCAGCGCGCCGACCAGACCGTTGTCACCGACACCGGCCGCGTGGATCACGGCCGACAGGCCAGGGATCGCGTCGATCAGAGCGGCCACGGCCCCGCGGTCCGCCATGTCACAGGCGCGGACGTCAACCACAGTGCCGAGGGCGGACAGCTCCGCCACCAGCTCCGCCGAGCCCGCCGCCTCCGGGCCACGACGGCTCGTCAGCACCAGACTCCGGACCCCGCACTCGGCAACCAGGTACCGGGCCACGACAGCACCCAGACCACCCGTACCGCCGGTAATCAGCACCGTGTCGTCCGCACCGACCGGCAGCGGACCCTCCGGCTGCGGCAGACGGCCCAGACGCGGAACGTACACGGCCTCGGCCCGCACGGCCGACTCCGGCTCGGCGGTGACGATCACCTCCCCATCCGTGTCCAGCAGGCCGAACCGGCCCGGGTTCTCCGCCTGCGCGGACCGCACCAGACCCCACACCGGAGCCTGCGCGAGATCCACCGGCTCACCCTCACGCACCGCCACCGCACCACGCGTCACGACCACCAGACGCGACGCCGCGAAACGCTCCTCCGCCAGCCACGCCCACACCGCGCGCAGGACGTGCCGCGTCACCTCGCGGACGGCCGCCGGGACGTCGTCGGCCGGGACGGGCACGGTCGTGCAGTCCAGGACGACGGTCTCGGGCGCCGAGCCCTCGGCGGGCAGGGCGTCCCAGGCCGTCCATTCCGCGCCCATGCTCGCGGTGGCCGGCAGCTCCGACCACTCGACCGCGTAGAGCGGGTCGGCCGAGCCCAGTTGCTCCGCCGAGACCGCCCGGCCCCTCACGGAGGCCACCGTCAGCACCGGGTCGCCCGCCGGGTCGGCGAGGTCGAGCCGCAGCCCGCCACCGGCGAGCCGGACCAGCCGCACCCGTACCGCCGACGCGCCGACGGCACGCAGCGCCGCGCCCGTCCATGCGAACGGGACCACGGTGTCGTCGCTCCCGGCGTCCACGATGGCGACGTGCATGGCCGCGTCGAGGAGCGCCGGGTGCACGCCGAAGCCGTCGGCCTCGACGCCCTCCGGCAGCACGACCTCGGCGAACAGCTCCTCGCCGCGCCGCCAGGCCGTACGGAGGCCCTGGAAGGCATGGCCGTAGCCGAAGCCGGACTCCGCCATGCGCTCGTACGCACCCTCCACCGGCAGTTGCTCGGCATCGGCCGGCGGCCAGACGTCGAACGGCTCCGCCTCGACGGCTCCGGAGGCGGCCAGCGAACCGGCCGCGTGCTGGACCCACCCGGCGTCCGGGTCCCCGTCCGGCCGCGAGTGGATCGTGAGCTCCCGGCGGCCGGTGGGGTCCGGTGTTCCGACGCGGAGCTGGAGCTGGAGCGCACTCCGCTCGGGCAGCACCAGCGGTGCCGCCAGGGTCAGTTCCTCCACCTGCTCGCAGCCCACCTCGGCGGCGGCGCGCAGCGCGAGTTCGAGCAGACCGGCGCCGGGGACCAGGACCGTGCCCTGGACGGCGTGGTCGGCCAGCCACGGGAAGGCGGCCGTCGACAGGCGACCGGTGAGCACCAGCCCGTCCTCGTCGGCCAGTTCGACGGCCGCGCCGAGCATCGGGTGCGTGGTGGCACCGAGGCCGGCGGAGCGGACGTCACCACCGCGGACGGCCAGGGGCGCGGGCCAGAAGCGGCGGCGCTGGAAGGCGTACGTCGGCAGGTCGATGTGCCGGGCGCCGGTGGCGGCGAACAGCGCGGCCCAGTCCACCGTGGCGCCGTGGACGTGGAGACGGGCGAGGGCGTCGACGAGGGTGTGCTCCTCGGCCCGGTTGCGGCGGAGCGCCGGGATCGCTTCGGCCTCGCCGTCGGGCAGAGCACTCGCGGTGAGGGCGGTGAGGACGGCGTCGGGGCCGAGTTCGAGGAAGCGGTCGACGCCGGCGGCGTGAAGGGTGCGAATGCCGTCGGCGAAGCGGACGGCCTCGCGGACGTGGCGCACCCAGTACTCGGGGGCGCAGAGGTCCTCGGCCAGTGCGCCGGTCAGGTTGGAGATCACCGGGATCGACGGCGCGCCGTAGGTGAGCCCGTCGAGGACCTCGCGGAAGTCCGCCAGCATCGGATCCATCAGCGGCGAGTGGAACGCGTGCGAGACGCGCAACCGGTTCGTCTTGCGGTCGGCGAAGTGCGTCTCGATCGCCGCGACGGCCGCCTCCGTCCCCGAGACGACGACCGAGCTCGGGCCGTTGACGGCGGCGATCGACACGAACTCGCCAAGCAGCGGCAGGACTTCGTCCTCCGTCGCCTGCACCGCCAGCATCGCACCGCCCGCCGGCAGCGCCTGCATCAGCCGGCCACGGGCGGCCACCAGGGCGCAAGCGTCGGCCAGGCTGAACACCCCGGCGACGTACGCCGCGGCGACCTCACCGATCGAGTGCCCCGCCACGAACTCCGCCCGGACGCCCAGCGATTCGACGAGCCGGAACAACGCCACCTCGACGGCGAACAGCCCTGCCTGGGCGTACGCGGTCCGGTTCAGCAGCTCCTCGTCCGCGCCCCACACGACGCTGCGAAGGGGCTGGTCGAGGTGCTCGTCCAGCGCCGCGCAGACGGCGTCGAACGCGTCGGCGAACACCGGGAAGCGAGCGTACAACTCCCGTCCCATGCCGAGGCGTTGCGAGCCCTGGCCGGAGAAGAGGAACGCCCTCCTGCCCACCGACGCGACTCCTCGGGCCACCTCGGTCCCGTCGACGACCACCGCCCGGTGCGGGAACCGCGACCGCCCGGCCAGGGTGAACGCCACATCGGCAGCAGATAGTTCATCGAGCTCCGTCAGCCGCGCGACCTGAGCGTCCAGCGCCGCTTCGGACTTGGCGGATACCACCCAGGGAATCGCCCCCGCCGTCATCACCGCCTCTTGCACGGCCTCGGTTTCGGCCTGCTCCAGGATCACGTGGGCGTTGGTGCCGCTGATCCCGAAGGACGACACGCCCGCGCGGCGCGGGTGGCCGGTGGCCGGCCACTCGGTGCGCTCGGTGAGCAGCTCGACCGCGCCGGCCGTCCAGTCGACGTGCGAGGAGGGCGCGTCCACGTGCAGGGTGCGCGGCAGCACACCGTTCTGCATCGCGAGCACCATCTTGATCACGCCGGCCACGCCGGCCGCGGCCTGGGAGTGGCCGATGTTCGACTTGATCGAGCCCAGCAGCAGGGGCAGTTCGCGGTTCTGGCCGTAGGTGGCGATCAGGGCCTGGGCCTCGATGGGGTCACCCAGCGTCGTGCCCGTGCCGTGCGCCTCCACCGCGTCCACGTCGCCGAACGACAGCCCGGCGCTCGCCAGCGCCTGGCGAATCACGCGCTGCTGCGACGGGCCGTTCGGCGCCGTCAGACCGTTGGAGGCACCGTCCTGGTTGACGGCACTCCCCCGCAGAACTGCCAGCACTCGATGGCCGTTCCGGCGGGCATCCGACAGGCGCTCCAGTACCACCATGCCGACGCCCTCGCCCCAGCCGACGCCGTCGGCCGCGTCCGCGAACGAACGGCACCGGCCGTCGGCCGACAGGCCGCCCTGGCGCGAGAACTCCACGAACGTCCCCGGCGTCGACATCACCGTGACGCCACCGGCCAGCGCCAGCGAGCACTCACCGCTGCGCAGCGCCTGGGCCGCCAGGTGCATCGCCACCAGCGACGACGAGCACGCCGTGTCCACCGTCACCGCCGGACCCTCCAGGCCCAGCGTGTACGAAACGCGGCCCGAGGCCACGCTTCCCGCGCTGCCGCTGCCCTGGTAGCCCTCGAACTCGCCGCCGCCCAGCAGGCTCGCGTAGTCGGCGTACATCACGCCCGCGAAGACGCCGGTCCGGCTGCCGCGCAGCGACACCGGGTCGATGCCGGCCCGCTCGAAGGCCTCCCACGACGTCTCCAGCAGCAGGCGCTGCTGCGCGTCCGTCGCCAGCGCCTCGCGCGGGCTCATGCCGAAGAACTCGTGATCGAACTCCCCGGCGTCGTGCAGGAATCCGCCGAAGCGCGTGTAGGACGTCCCGACGTGGTCCGGGTCCGGGTTGTAGAGGGTCTCGACGGCCCAGCCGCGGTTCGTCGGGAAGCCGGAGACCGCGTCCACGCCGTCAGCCACCAGCCGCCACAGGTCCTCCGGCGACTCGACGCCGCCCGGGTAGCGGCAGGCCATCCCGACGATCACGATCGGGTCGTCCGACAGCGACGGCATCGCCTCCGGGACGTGGACGACGCTCTCGGTGCCGATCAGGCCCTCCAGCAGGAAGCCGGCCAGCGCGCTCGCCGTCGGGTAGTCGAACACGACGGTGGCCGGAAGCTGGACGCCGGTCACCGACCGCAGCCGGTTCCGCAGCTCGACCGCCGTCAGCGAGTCGAAGCCGAGGTCCTGGAACGCCCGCGCCGGGTCGACCGCCGAGCCGCCCTCGTGGCCCAGCACCAGCGCGATCTGGTCGCGCACCAGCTCCAGGACGGCCGCCCGCCGCTCCTCGCCGCCGAGGCGGGACAGCCGCTGCGCCAGGCCCGCCGACACGGCCGAACCGGCGACGACGGCGCGCCGCACGCGGCCCCGCACCAAGCCGCGCACCAGGGCGGGCACCTCACCGTGCGCGGCCATCGCCGCCAGGTCGAGGCGGACCGGCAGCACGGCCGGGTGCCCGGTCGCGAGCGCCGCGTCGAAGAGCGCGACGCCCTGGTCCGGGGCGATGGCCGGCAGACCGAGCCGGGCGATGCGCTCGCCCTCGGCGTCGGTGAGCGTGCCGGTCATGCCCGCCACGTCCGACCAGGGACCCCAGACGAGGGAGACGGCGGGCAGGCCGAGCGAGCGGCGGTGGAGCGCCAGAGCGTCCAGGTAGGCGTTGCCCGCCGCGTAGGCGGCCTGGCCCGCGCTGCCGAACGTGCCGGCGACGGAGGAGAAAAGGACGAAGGTCTCGACGTTCTCGGCGGCCCGGTGCAGGTTCCACGCCGCGTCCGCCTTCGGACGGAGGACGGCGGAGACGCGCTCGGGGGTGAGGGAACCGATCACGCCGTCGTCGAGCACACCGGCGGTGTGGACGACCCCTCGGATCTCGTGGCGGGCGAACAGGTCTGCCACGGCGGCCTCGTCGGCCACGTCACAGGCCTCGACGACCGCCTCCGCGCCGAGCTCAGCCAGCCCGGCGAGCAGCGCCTCGACGCCCTCGGCGTCCGCGCCGCGACGGCTGACCAGCAACAGGCTGCGCACGCCGTGCTCGGCCGCCAGGTGCCGGGCCACAAGCCTGCCGAGGCCGCCGGTACCGCCGGTGACGAGGACCGTACCCTCGCTCGGCCACGCCACCGCTTCGGCCATGGCCTCCGTCCGAATCAGCCGGGCCGCGAGGACCTCCCCGTCGCGGACGAGCAGTTGCGGCTCGTCCAAGCCCAGGGCAGCGGGCGGCAGTTCCTCCGAACCCGCCAGATCCACCAGGCCGAACCGGCCCGGCTCCTCCGACATCGCCGACCGCACCAGACCCCACACGGCCGCACCCGGCAGGTCCTCGCCCGCCACCACGCCGCGCGTCACGAACACCAGCCGGGAGGCCGCGAACCGCTCCTCCACCAGCCAGCCCTGCACCAGCTCCAGCACGCGGGCCGTACGCGCGTGCACGTCGCCGTCCGCCGGTCGGACCACCACCACCGGCGGCACGTCCGCCGGCACCTCCGCCAGCGACCCGACCACCGCGAACTCCGGAGCAGCCACGCCCTTCACCGGCACCCACTCCACCCGGAACAACGCGTCCCGGCCGACCGGGCCCGCCTCGCCCGCCGCCACCGGGCGCACGACCAGCGACCCGACGGTCGCCACCGGGCGCCCCTCGGTGTCGGCGATCGCCAGCGACACCCCGCCGCCCGCCGACGGCGTCAGCCGCACCCGGACCGACGACGCGCCGGAGGCGTGCAGCGTCACGTCCTCCCACGCGAACGGCACGCCGCGCTCGTCGGACCCGGTCAGCGCGAACGCGTGGAGGCAGGCGTCGAACAGCGCCGGGTGCAGGCCGAAGCCGCTCCCGTCGGTGCCCTCGGGCAGGGCGACCTCCGCGAAGACCTCGTCCCCGCGCCGCCAGGCCGCGCCGAGCCCCCGGAACGCCGGGCCGTACCCGAACCCGGCCTCCGCCAGGCCCTCGTACAGCCCGGTCAGGTCGACCGCCTCGGCACCGGCCGGCGGCCAGACGGACGCCTCGAACGGTGCCCGCGCCGCACCCGTCCCCAGCACACCGGTGGCGTGGAGGGTCCAGTCCGTCCCGTCCGCGTCGTCCGGCCGGGCGTGCACGGTGAGCGCGCGCCGCCCGGACGCGTCCGGCTCGCCGACCCACACCTGCACCCGCACGCCGCCCCGCTCGGGCAGGACGAGCGGCGCGGCGAGCGTCAGCCCCTCGACCAGGTCGCAGCCGACCTCGTCCCCAGCGCGCACGGCCAGCTCCATCAGCGCCGTCCCCGGCACCAGCACCGAACCCATGACGACGTGGTCCGCCAGCCACCCGTGCGACCCGGTCGACAACCGGCCGGTGAACAGGTAGCCGTCCGTGTTGACGAGCTCGACGGCCGCGCCCAGCAGCGGGTGCTCGGCGGCACCGAGGCCCGCGAGCCGGACGTCGCCGCCGCGCGCGGGCGTGACCGCCGGCCAGTAGTGCCGGTGCTGGAACGCGTACGTGGGCACGTCCACGGCGCGGGCACCGGTCCCGGCGAAGAGGGAGGCCCAGTCGACGCGCGCGCCGGTGACGTGCAGGCGCGCGAGGGCGGTCAGGACGGTCGCGTCCTCAGCCTGGTCCTTCCGGAGGACGGGGGTCAGGACGGCGTCGCCGGCGAGGCAGGCGGCCGCGAGCGCGGTGAGGACACCGTCGGGGCCGAGCTCCAGGAAGCGCGTGACGCCCGCGGCTTCCAGCGTGCGAATCCCGTCGGCGAAGCGGACGGCCTCGCGGACGTGGCGCACCCAGTAGTCGGGCGACGTCAGGTCCTCGGCCAGTGCGCCGGTCAGGTTGGAGATCACCGGGATCGAAGGAGCGGCGTACGTCAGCCCGTTGAGGACCTCGCGGAAGTCCTCCAGCATCGGATCCATCAGCGGCGAGTGGAACGCGTGCGAGACCCGCAGTCGCGTCGTCCTGCGGTCGGCGAAGTGCGCCTCGATCGCCGCGACAGCCTCTTCCGTGCCGGAGACGACGATCGAGCGCGGGCCGTTGACAGCGGCGATCGACACGAACTCACCCACCAACGGCAGGACTTCGTCCTCCGTCGCCTGCACCGCCAGCATCGCGCCACCCGCCGGCAGCGCCTGCATCAGCCGACCGCGAGCAGCCACCAGGGCGCAAGCGTCGGCCAGGCTGAACACCCCGGCGACGTACGCCGCGGCGACCTCACCGATCGAGTGCCCGGCCACGAACTCCGGCCGCACGCCCAACGATTCGACCATCCGGAACAGCGCCACCTCGACGGCGAACAGGCCCGCCTGGGCGTACGCGGTCCGGTTCAGCAGCTCCTCGTCCGGCCCCCATACGACGTCCCGAACCGGAAGCTCCAGCGCTTCGCACACCTCGTCGAAGGCCCGAGCGAACACCGGGAAGCGGCCATACAGCTCCCGTCCCATTCCCAGCCGCTGCGACCCCTGCCCCCGAGAACAGGAACGCCGTCCCACCGTCACCCACAAGCCCCCGGGCCACCTCGACGCCGTCGACGAGCACCGCCCGATGCGGGAAGGCCGTCCGCCCGGCCAGCGTGAACGCCACATCCACAGCCCGGAGTTCACCGAGGTCTCCGAGCCGCGCGACCTGCGCGTCCAGCGCCGCCCCGGACCCGGCGGACACCAGCCAGGGCATCGCCCCCGCCGTCACCGCGGCCTCCTGCACGGCCTCGGACTCGCCCTGCTCAAGGATCACGTGCGCGTTGGTCCCGCTGATCCCGAACGACGACACGCCCGCCCGGCGCGGGCGGCCGGCCTCCGGCCACTCCTGCGCCTCGGCCAGCAGCTCCACCGCGCCCGCCGTCCAGTCCACGTGCGACGAAGGCGCGTCCACGTGCAGCGTGCGCGGCAGCACACTGTTCTGCATCGCCAGCACCATCTTGATCACGCCCGCGACTCCGGCCGCCGCCTGCGCGTGCCCGATGTTCGACTTGATCGAGCCCAGCAGCAGCGGGACTTCGCGGTTCTGGCCGTACGTCGCGAGCAGCGCCTGCGCCTCGATCGGGTCGCCCAGCGTCGTCCCGGTGCCGTGCGCCTCCACCACGTCCACGTCGCCGAACGACAGGCCGGCGCTCGCCAGCGCCTGCCGGATCACCCGCTGCTGCGACGGACCGTTCGGCGCCGTCAGACCGTTCGACGCACCGTCCTGGTTCACGGCGCTGCCGCGCAGGACCGCCAGTACCCGGTGCCCGTTCCGACGAGCGTCCGACAGGCGCTCCAGCACCACGACACCGACGCCCTCGCCCCAGCCCACGCCGTCGGCCGCGTCCGCGAACGAACGGCACCGGCCGTCGGCCGACAGGCCGCCCTGGCGCGAGAACTCCACGAACGTCCCCGGCGTCGACATCACCGTCACACCGCCGGCCAGCGCCAGCGAGCACTCGCCGCTCCGCAGCGCCTGCGCCGCCAGGTGCATCGCCACGAGCGAGGACGAGCACGCCGTGTCCACCGTGACCGCCGGGCCCTCGAAGCCGAAGGTGTAGGACACCCGGCCGGAGGCGATGCTGGGGGCGCTCCCGTTGCCGCGGAAGCCCTCGAACTCCTCGCCGTCCAGCAGCGAGCGGTAGTCGGTGTACATGATGCCCGCGAAGACGCCGGTCCGGCTGCCGCGCAGCGTCACCGGGTCGATGCCGGCCCGCTCGAAGGCCTCCCACGACGTCTCCAGCAGCAGGCGCTGCTGCGCGTCGGTCGCCAGCGCCTCACGCGGGCTCATGCCGAAGAACTCGGGGTCGAACTCCCCGGCGTCGTGCAGGAACGCGCCCCACCGGGTGTACGACGTGCCCGGGACGGACCGGTCCTCGCTGTAGAGCGAGTCGACGTCCCAACCGCGGTTCGTCGGGAAGTCCGACACCGCGTCCACGCCGTCGGCCACCAGCCGCCACAGGTCCTCGGGCGACTCGACGCCACCCGGGTAGCGGCAGGCCATGCCGACGATGACCACCGGGTCGTCGGACGACACCGGGAGCGCCGACGGGAGTTCCTCGGCCTCCTCGGCGCCGAACAGGCCCTCCAGCACGAAGCCCGCCAGCGCGCTCGCCGTCGGGTAGTCGAACACCACCGTGGCCGGCAGCTGGAGACCCGTCACCGACTTCAGCCGGTTGCGCAGCTCGACCGCCGTCAGCGAGTCGAAGCCGAGGTCCTGGAACGCCCGCGACGGATCGACGACCGAGCCGCCCTCGTGGCCCAGGACCACGGCGATCTGGTCGCGCACCAGCTCCAGGACGGCCGCCCGCCGCTCGTCGGCACCAAGACCGGACAGGCGCTGCGCGAGGCCCGCCGAGGCGGCCGAGCCGGCCACCACCGCGCGCCGGACCCGGCCGCGCACCAGTCCGCGCAGCAGGGCGGGCACCGGGTCCTGGGCCCGCAGCACCGCGAGATCCAGGCGGACGGGCAGGATCGCGGGCTCGCCGGCGGCGAGCGAGGCGTCGAAGAGCGCGGCGCCCTCGGCGGGGGTGAGCTCCGGCATGCCCGAGCGGGCGATCCGGTGCAGGTCGACGTCGGCGAGCGTACCGATCATGCCGCCGTCGCGGGTCCACGGGCCCCACGCCTGCGAGACGGCGGGCAGGCCGAGTGAGCGGCGGTGGAGCGCCAGGGCGTCCAGGTAGGCGTTGCCCGCCGCGTAGGCGGCCTGGCCCGGGCCGCCGAAGACGCCGGAGACGGAGGAGAACAGGACGAAGGCCGCCAGCTTTCGGTCCTTCGTGGCCTCGTGCAGGTTCCAGGCGGCGTCCGCCTTCGGGCGCAGGACCTCCGAAACCCGCGCAGGCGTCAGCGAACCCACCACACCGTCATCGATCACCCCGGCCGTGTGGACGACCGCGCGGATCTCGTGCCGGGCGAACAGGTCCGCCACCGCCGCCGGATCGGCGACGTCACACGCCTCGACGACGGCCTCCGCGCCGGCCGCCGCCAGCTCGGCGAGCAGGTCGTCCGTGCCCTCGGCGTCAGCGCCCCGGCGGCTGACCAGCAGCAGCCGCCGCACGCCGTGCTCGACGGCCAGGTGTCGGGCCGTGATCCGGCCCAGGCCGCCCGTGCCGCCGGTGATCAGGACCGTGCCCTCGCCGGCCCACACAACCGGCTCGCCCGCCGATTCGGCGCGCACGAGCCGGGCCGCGAGGACCTCCCCGTCGCGGACGAGCAGTTGCGGCTCGTCCAAGCCCAGGGCAGCGGGCGGCAGTTCCTCCGAACCCGCCAGATCCACCAGGCCGAACCGGCCCGGCTCCTCCGACATCGCCGACCGCACCAGACCCCACACGGCCGCACCCGGCAGATCCTCGCCCGCCACCACGCCGCGCGTCACGAACACCAGCCGGGAGGCCGCGAACCGCTCCTCCACCAGCCAGCCCTGCACCAGCTCCAGCACGCGGGCCGTACGCGCGTGCACGTCGCCGTCCGCCGGTCGGACCACCACCACCGGCGGCACGTCCGCCGACACCTCCGCCAGCGACCCGACCACCGCGAACTCCGGAGCAGCCACGCCCTTCACCGGCACCCACTCCACCCGGAACAGCCCGTCCCGGCCGACCGGGCTTGCCTCGCCCGCCGCCACCGGGCGCAGGGCCAGCGACCCCACGGACGCCACCGGCAGGCCCTCGGCGTCGGCAACCGCCACCGCGACGCACTCCTCGCCGGTCCGGGTGACGCGCACGCGCACCGAGGACGCGCCGGAGGCGTGCAGCGACACGTCCTCCCACGCGAACGGCACGACGCCGTGCGGCATCCCGTTGACGGCCGTCACGTGCAGGGCGGCGTCGAGCAGCGCCGGGTGCAGACCGTAACCGGCGCCCTCGGTGCCCTCCGGCAGGGCGACGTCGGCGAAGACCTCGTCGCCGCGCCGCCAGGCCGCCCGCAGGCCCTGGAACACCGGGCCGTACGCGTAGCCGCCGTCGGCCATCCCGTCGTACAGCCCGGTCAGGTCGACCGTCTCGGCGCCGGCCGGCGGCCAGACGGTCGTGTCGAACGCGGTGCGCGTCTCCCCCACGGCGAGGACGCCGCTCGCGTGCTGGTCCCAGGCGCGGCCGTCGGCGCCCTCGGGCCGGGAGGCGATGGTGAAGGTGCGGCGGCCGTTCTCGTCGGCCGCGCCGACCCGCAGTTGCAACTGAACGCCCTCACGCTCGGGCAGGACGAGCGGCGCGGCCAGGGTCAGTTCCTCGACGCGGTCGCAGCCGGCCTCGTCCCCGGCGCGGACGGCGAGTTCGAGGAACGCGGTGCCGGGCAGTAGGACGTTGCCGCGTACCTCGTGGTCGGCGAGCCAGGGGTGGGACTGCCGGGAGAGCCGGGACGTGAACAACAGGCCGTCGTCGTCGGAGAGTTCGAGCGAGGCGGTGAGCAGCGGGTGGCCGGCCGTGTCGAGGCCCGCGGCGCCGAGGTCACCGGCGGTCCCGGGGGCGGTCACGGGCCAGTAGCGACGGTGCTGGAAGGCGTAGGTCGGCAGGTCGATCGGGCGGACGGCAGTGCCGGCGAAGAGCGCGGACCAGTTGACGCGGGCGCCGGTGACATGCAGGCGCCCGAGGGCGGCGAGCGTGGTGAGTTCCTCGGCCTGGTCCTTGCGGAGGACGGAGGCCAGCACGGCATCGTCGGACAGAGAACCGGCCGCGAGCGCGGTCAGGACACCGTCGGGGCCGAGTTCCAGCAAGCGCGAGACGCCCGCGGCCTCCAATGCCCGGATCCCGTCGGCGAACCGGACGGCCTCGCGGACGTGGCGCACCCAGTAGTCGGGCGAGCAGAGCAGCTCGGGCGTGGCGATCTCACCGGTCAGGTTGGAGACAACCGGGATCGAAGGGGCCGTGTACGTCAGCCCGTTGAGGACGGAACGGAAGTCCGCCAGCATCGGGTCCATGAGCGGCGAGTGGAACGCGTGCGAGACGCGCAGCCGGGTCGTCTTGCGGTCGGCGAAGTGCGCGCGGACCGCCTCGACGGCCGCCTCGCTACCGGAAACGACCACCGACGAAGGCCCGTTCACGGCGGCGATCGACACGAACTCACCCAACAACGGCAGGACTTCGTCCTCCGTCGCCTGCACGGCCAGCATGGCCCCACCCGAAGGCAGCGCCTGCATCAGCCGGCCGCGGGCGCTCACCAGCGCGCACGCGTCGGCGAGCGAGAACACCCCGGCCACGTGCGCGGCCGCCACCTCACCGATCGAGTGCCCGGCGACGAACTCCGGCCGCACGCCCAACGATTCGGCCAACCGGTACAGCGCCACCTCGACGGCGAAGAGCGCCGCCTGGGCGAACTCCGTCCGGTTCAGCAGCTCCTCGTCCGATCCCCACACCACGTCCCGAAGCGGGAGGTCCACCGCCCCGCACACCTCGTCGAAGGCCCGAGCGAACACCGGGAAGCGGCCATACAGCTCCCGCCCCATCCCCAGTCGCTGCGACCCCTGACCCGAGAACAGGAAGGCCGTCCCACTGGCCCGGACCGCGCCCTCGACGACCCCGCCCGAGCCCGCCGCCAGCGCGTCGAGCCCACGCAGCAGCGCGTCCCGGTCCGAACCGACCACCACGGCCCGGTGGTTGAGCATCGACCGGCTCGTGGCCAGCGCCGCCGCGATGTCCGCGACCGGCAGGCCCGCCGCGACCTCGCGCAGCCGGGCGGCCTGGGCGCGCAGCGCGTCCGGCGTCCGGCCGCTCAGCACCCACGGCACGACGGCCGGGACCGGGGCTGCCCCCTCCGGCTCCTCCGCCACGACCTCGTCCGCCTGCTCCAGGACCACGTGCGCGTTCGTCCCGCTGATGCCGAACGCCGAGACGCCCGCACGGCGCGGACGCCCGGTCCGCGGCCAGTCGCGGGCCTGCGTCAGCAGCTCGACGGCGCCCGCCGTCCAGTCCACGTGCGAGGACGGCTCGTCGACGTGCAGGGTGGCCGGCAGCACCCCGGCGCGCAGCGCCATGACCGTCTTGATGACACCCGCGACGCCGGCCGCCGCCTGGGCGTGGCCGATGTTCGACTTGACGCCGCCGAGGTAGAGCGGCCGGTCCGCGGGCCGGTCCTGCCCGTAGGTCGCGAGCAGGGCCTGGGCCTCGATCGGGTCGCCCAACGTGGTACCCGTGCCGTGGGCCTCGACCGCGTCGACCTGGTCGGGGGTGAGGCGGGCGTTGGCGAGCGCGGCCTGGATGACGCGCTGCTGCGAGGGGCCGTTGGGGGCGGTCAGGCGGCTGCTGGCGCCGTCCTGGTTGACGGCGGTGCCCCGGACGACGGCGAGGACCTCGTGGCCCAGGCGCCGGGCGTCCGAGAGCCGCTCGACGAGCAGGACGCCGACGCCCTCGGCCCAGGAGGTGCCGTCCGCGGCCTCCGCGAAGGGCTTGCAGCGCCCGTCGGGGGCGAGGCCGCGCTGGCGGGAGAACTCGGTGAACAGGCGAGTGGTCGGCATGACGGCGACGCCGCCGGCGACGGCCATCGAGCACTCGCCGGCGCGCAGCGCGCGGACCGCGAGGTGGAGAGCGACGAGGGCGGAGGAGCACGCGGTGTCGACGGTGACGGCCGGGCCCTCAAGCCCGAGGGTGTAGGCGATGCGGCCGGAGAGGACGCTGACGGCTCCGCCGGTGAGGAGGTGGCCCTCGGTCTCCTCGGTCTGGCGGGCGAGGGAGCCGTAGTCGGTGTCGGCGCCGCCGATGAACACGCCGGTGTCGCTGCCCCGCAGGGCGGCGGGGGCGATGCGGGCGCGCTCGATCGCCTCCCAGGCGGATTCGAGCAGGAGCCGCTGCTGCGGGTCCATGGCGAGGGCCTCGCGGGGGGCGATGCCGAACAGCTCGGCGTCGAAGTCGGCGACGCCGTCGAGGAACCCGCCGTGGCGCACGTAGCTCTTGCCGGGGGTGCCGGGGGTGGGGTCGTAGAGGCCCCCGGTGTCCCATCCGCGGTCCTCCGGGAGGTCGCCGATGGCGTCGGCGCCGTCGGCGACGAGCCGCCAGAGGTCCTCCGGGGTGCGGACGCCGCCGGGGTAGCGGCAGGCCATCCCGATGATCGCGATCGGCTCGGTGTCCCTCGCCTCGACGGACTCCAGGCGCTGCCTCGTGCGCCGCAGGTCCGCGGTGACCTTCTTGAGGTAGTCGCGGAGCTTGTCCTCGGAGGTGCTGGCCATGGGTGGGAATCCTCGCAGTTCGGAAGGGTGGTACGGGTCCGTGGAACGGCCCCGGGGCGGACGGCCCCGGGGCCGGTCCTCAGGCGAGTCCGAGCTCGCGGTCGATCAGGTCGAACATCTCGTCGTCCGTGGTGTCGTCGAGCGCGTCGTCCGGCCCGTCGGCGACCGCGGGCGACTCGGTCGCGTCGCCGTCGAGCCGCCACTGGAGGCTCTTGAGGCGGGCGAGGAGGCGGGTGCGGGAGTCGGCGTCCAGTTCGGTGGCGCCGAGCGCGCTCTCCAGCTCGTCGAGTTCGGCGAAGACGGGCCGGGCGGGCGCCGCGGTGCCGGTGGGCGCGCCGACCAGGTCGCGCAGGCGCCCGGCGAGGGCGGTGGGCGACGGGTGGTCGAAGATCGTCGTGGTGGGCAGCCGCAGGCCGAGTTCGGCGCTGAGGCGGTTGCGCAGCTCGACGGCGGTCAGGGAGGACATGCCGAGGTCGAGGAAGCCGCGCTCGGGTTCGACGGCCTGGGGCGAGCCGTGGCCCAGGACGGCGGCGAGGTGTCCGACGACGACGTCCAGCAGCAGCTTTTCCTGCTGGGCGGCGGCGAGGCCGGGCAGCCGGTCCAGGACGCCCCGCTCACCGGTCGCCGTGCTCCCGGCCGGGCCCGCGGCCGTGCGCCGGACGGCGCGGCGGGGCGCGAGCTCGGCGAAGAGCGGCGGAGCCCCGGCCGTGGCGAGGGCGTGCCGGTCGAGCCGGATCGGGGCCAGGTGCGGTCGGTCGACGCCGCTCGCGGCATCGAGCAGGGCGAGGCCCTGGACGGCCGTGAGCGGCAGCATGCCGGAGCGCGCGAAGCGGGCGATGTCCACGGCGTCCAGCGTGGACGTCATTCCACTCGATTCTCCCCAGTATCCCCACCCGAGGGAGACGGCCGGGCGGCCTTCGGCGCGGCGGCGGTGGGCGAGGGCGTCGAGGAAGGCGTTGGCGGCGGCGTAGTTGGCCTGGCCGGGGCCGCCGGCCGTGGCGGCGAAGGAGGAGAACAGGACGAAGGCGGAGAGGTCGAGGTGACGGGTCGCCTCGTGGAGGTTCCACCCGGCGTCGACCTTGGGGCGCAGCACCTCGGAGAGCTGGTCGTCCGTCAGGCTTTCGAGCAGTCCGTCGTGCAGGACGCCGGCGGCGTGGACGACGCCGGTGAGCGGGTGCTCGGCGGGGACGGTGGCGAGGAGCGCGTCGAGGGCGGCGCGGTCGGCGGTGTCGCAGGCGGCGACGCGGGCGTCGCCGCCGAGGGCCGCGAGGTCGGCGAGGAGTTCGGCGGCGCCGGGGGCGTCGGGGCCTCGGCGGCCGGTGAGCAGGAGGTGGCGCACGCCGTGTTCGGTGACGAGGTGGCGGGCGACGAGGGCGCCGAGGGTGCCAGTGCCGCCGGTGATCAGGACGGTGCCCGCCGGGTTCCAGGACCATGCCCGGCCGTCCACGGATTGGTTCACCGGGCGCAGCCGAGGTGCCGTCACCTCGCCGCCGCGGACGGCCAGGCGCGGCTCGTCGGGGACGGCGAGGGCGGCGGGCAGGGCGGCGTCGGAGGCCGGGTCACCGTCGAGGTCGACGAGGAGGAAACGGCCGGGGTTCTCGGACTGGGCGGAGCGGATGAGTCCGTGGGCCGCCGCCTGGGCGAGGACGGTGGCGTCGGTGGAGGGGGCCGCGGCCTCGGCGCCGTGGGTGAGCAGGGCGAGGCGGGCGTCGGCGAGCCGGGGCTCGCCGAGCCAGGCGCGGGCGAGGCCGTGGGCGGCCCGGACGGCGCGGTGCGCGGCGGTGACAGGGTCGCCGCCGTCGGCCGCGGCGAGGCGGTGGACGACGGTGGCGGGTGCGGGTTCTCCGGCGTCGAGGGCGGCGGTGAGGTCGGCGAGGTCGGCGTGGGCGCGGGCGCCGAGGGCGGCGGCGAGCGCGTCGTCGCCGAGGACGGCCGTGTCCCCGAGGTCAGCGGCAGAGACCGCGCTCCTGGGTGTCGGGGCCCACTCGACCGCGTAGAGCGGCTCGGCCGCCCGGGCGAGGTGCTCGGCCTCGATCGGGCGGACGGTGACGGCCTCGGCGGTGAGCACGGGGGCGCCGGCCGCGTCGGCGGCGGTGAGCGCGTGGCTGCCGCCGGCGGCCGGGGTGAGCCGGACGCGGAGCAGGGCGGCGCCGGTGGCGTGGACGGTGACGCCGCGCCAATCGGCGGGCTGGGCGGGGTCGATGCCGCCCGGGAGGGCGGCGAGCAAGGGCTGGAGCAGCCCTGGGTGGACGCGGAAGCCGGCCGTCTCGGTGCGGTGCTCCTCGGGCAGGGCGACTTCGGCGAACAACTCGTCGCCGCGCTGCCAGCGCGCGACGACGGTGCGGAAGCGCTCGCCGTACTCGGTGCCGTCCGGCTCGGCGGCCAGCGCGCGGGCACCGGCGGGCGGCCATTTGGTCAGGACCGAGCCGTCGGCGCCGCCAGTGATCACAGTGCCAGTGATCAGAGTGCCGGTGGTCAGAGCGCCGGTGGCGTGGCGGGTCCACGGGGTGTCGTCGGGCGCGCCGGTCGGGCGGGCGTGGACGGTGAGGGCCCGTCGGCCGTCGGCGTCGGCGGGTCCTGCGGTGAGCTGGAGGTCGACGGTGCCGTGGTCGGGCAGGGTCAGCGGGCTGAGCTCGGTGAGCTCGGCGACGATCGGGCAGCCCGCCTCGTCGCCGGCCCGCACGGCCCAGTCGAGCAGCGCGGTGCCCGGCACGACGGCGGTGCCGCGCACCCGGTGGTCGGCCGTCCACGGGTGCGTCGTGGTGCCGATCCGGCCGGTGAGCAGCACGGTGTCGGCGTCCGCGAGGCGGACGGCGCGGTCCAGCCCGCAGGGTTCGAGGGGCGCGCCGGTACGGGCGGCGTCCTGGGCGAGCCAGTAGCGGCGGCGCTGGAAGGCGTAGGTGGGCAGGTCGACGGGCCGGCCGCCGGCGAGGGCCGGGCGCCAGTCGATCCGTACGCCGCGCACGTGGGCCTCGGCGAGGGAGGTCAGCAGCCGGGCCGGACCGCCGTCCTCGCGCCGGACGGTGCCGAGCACGACGGCCTGGGCGCCCGCGTCGGCCGCGGTGTCCTCGACGGCCATGGCGAGCACGGGGTGCGGGCTGCATTCGAGGAAGGCGTCGTGGCCCTGGGCGAGCAGGGCGCGGACGGACTCCTCCAGGCGGACGCTCTGCCGCAGGTTCCGGTACCAGTAGCCGGCGTCGAGCGGGGTGTCGCCGAGCCAGTCGGCGGTGACGGTGGAGAAGAACGGGATGCGGGCCTCGCGCGTGGTCAGTCCGGCGAGTTCGGCGCGGAGGGTCTCCTCGATCCGCTCGACCTGGGCGGAGTGGGAGGCGTAGTCGACGGGGATGCGCTTGGCCCGGACGCCGTCGCGGGCGCAGCCGGCCAGGAGGTCGTCGAGGGCCTCGGTCTCGCCGGAGACGACGACGCCGGACGGGCCGTTGGCGGCGGCCACCGAGATCCGGCCGCCGTAGGGCTCGATGCGGGCGAGGACGTCGGCGTGGGACTGCGGCACCGACACCATGCCGCCGTGGCCGGAGAGGCCGCGGGCGATGGCCTGGCTGCGCTGGGCGACGACCTTGGCGCCGTCCTCCAGGGAGAGCGCGCCGGCCACGCAGGCGGCGGCGATCTCGCCCTGGGAGTGGCCGAGGACGGCGGCGGGGGTGACGCCGTGGACCTGCCAGCAGGCGGCGAGCGCGATCATCGTGGCCCACAGGGCGGGCTGGGCGACGTCGACGCGGTCGAGTGACGGCGCTTCGGCCCCACCGCGCAGGACGGCTTCGAGGGACCAGTCCGTCCAGGGGGCGAGGGCCTGTCCGCAGGCGGTGATCCGCTCGGCGAACTCCGGTGAGGCGTCGAGCAGTTCGGCGCCCATGCCGGCCCACTGGGAGCCCTGGCCGGGGAAGACGAGGACGACCCGGCGGTCGCGCCCGGCGCCGTGCCGGCCGGTGACGACGCCCGGGGCGGGCGTGCCGTCGGCGAGCGCGGCGAGTCCGGCCCGCAGGTCCTCGGTGCCCGTGCCGACGACGGCGGCGCGGTGCTCCAGCAGGGCCCGGCCGGTGGCGAGGGAGTGGGCGAGGTCGAGCGGCGCGGCGGCGCTGGCGTCGAGGTGGTCGAGCAGGGCGCGGGCCTGGCCGCGCAGGGCCTCGGCGCTGCGGGCGGAGAGCAGCCAGGGCAGGGCGGGGCGCTCGGGCGCGGGGGCCGGCTCGGGCTGCTGGTCGGGGGCCTGTTCGAGGATCACGTGGGCGTTGGTGCCGCTGAGGCCGAAGGAGGAGACGCCGGCGCGGCGGGGTCGTCCGGTGGCGGGCCAGTCGCGGGCCTCGGTGAGCAGGTCGACGGCGCCCTCCGTCCAGTCGACGTGCGTGGTGGGCCGGTCGATGTGGAGGCTCTGCGGGAGGGCGGCGTGCCGCAGGGCGAGGACGGTGCGCATGACGCCGGCGACGCCCGCGGCGGCCTGGGTGTGGCCGAGGTTGGACTTCACCGAGCCGACGAGGAGCGGGTGTTCACGCTCCTGGCCGTAGGTGGCGAGGAGCGCCTGGGCCTCGATCGGGTCGCCGAGGCGGGTGCCGGTGCCGTGCGCCTCGACGGCGTCGACCTCGGCGGGCGTCAGACCGGCGTCGGCCAGGGCGGCCCGGATCACCCGCTGCTGGGACGGGCCGTTCGGGGCGCTGAGCCCGTTGCTGGCACCGTCCTGGTTGACGGCCGAGCCGCGCACGACGGCCAGCACCGGGTGCCCGTTGCGCCGCGCGTCCGAGAGCCGCTCGACCAGCAGCACGCCGACGCCCTCGGAGAAGCCGGTGCCGTCGGCGGCGTCGGCGAAGGGCTTGCAGCGGCCGTCGCGGGCCAGGCCGCGCTGGCGGGCGAAGTCGACCGGGATCATCGGCGTCGACATCACGGTGACGCCGCCCGCGAGGGCGAGCGTGCACTCGCCACCGCGCAGCGCGCGGACCGCGAGGTGGAGCGCCACCAGGGACGACGAGCAGGCGGTGTCGACGGTGACCGCCGGGCCCTCCAGGCCGAGGGTGTAGGCGACGCGGCCGGAGATCACGCTCGCGGCGTTGCCGGTGCTGACGTACGGCGCGGCCTCGTCGGGGATGCGGGCGACCCGGTCGAGGTAGTCGCTGGAGGACAGGCCGGCGAAGACGCCGGTGCGGCTGCCGCGCAGCGTGCCGGGGTCGATGCCGGCGCGTTCCAGGGCCTCCCACGAGGTCTCCAGGAGGAGCCGCTGCTGCGGGTCCATCGCGAGGGCCTCATTGGGGCTGACGCCGAAGAAGGCGGCGTCGAAGCCGGCGGCGTCGGCGAGGAAGCCGCCCTCGCGGGTGCGGGAGGAGTCGGGGTGGTCGGGGATGCCGTCGTAGAGGCGGTCGAGGTCCCAGCCGCGGTCGGCGGGGAAGGGGGCGATGGCGTCGGTGCCGGCGGACAGCAGGGTCCACAGGTCGTCGGGGGTCGCGACGCCGCCGGGGAAGCGGCAGGCCATGCCGACGATCGCGATCGGCTCGTCGGCGGCCTGGAGGGTCGCACCGTCCGCGGTCGCCCCGCCGGTGCCGGTGAGGCCGTCGGCCAGGTGCCCGGCGAGGGCCCCCGGGGTGGGGTGGTCGAACACGAGGGTCGCGGGCAGCCGCAGGCCGGTCGCGGTGTTGAGGCGGTTGCGCAGTTCCACGGCGGTCAGGGAGTCGAGGCCGAGGTCGCGGAACGGCCGCGTGGCGTGGACCTGGTCGGCCGAGGAGTGGCCGAGGACGGCCGCGGTGCAGCCGCTCACCAGGTCGAGCAGCTCCGCGGCGCGGTCGGCCGCGGTGAGCCCGGCGAGGCGGGCGCGCAGCCCGTCGGCGGCCTGGCCGCCCTGCGCGGTGCGGCGGGCCGGGGCACGCACCAGGGAGCGCAGCAGGGCGGGGAGTTCCGCCGCGCCGCGCGAGCGCAGGGCGGCGGTGTCGAGGCGGACGGGGACCAGGAGGGCGCGGTGGTCGGCGACGGCCGCGTCGAACAGGGCGAGGCCGTCCGGGGTGCTGAGGGTGAGCGCGCCGGACTGCTCGGCGCGGGCCCGGTCGGTGACGCCGAGGTGGGCGGTCATGGTGCTGGCCTGTGCCCACAGGCCCCAGGCGAGGGCGGTGGTGGGCAGGCCTGCGACACGGCGGTGCTGGGCGAGGGCGTCGAGCCAGGCGTTGGCGGCGGCGTAGTTGCCCTGGCCGGGCGAGCCGAAGACGCCGGCGGCGGAGGAGAACAGGACGAGGTCGGCGAGGTCGAGTCCGCGGGTGAGCTCGTGCAGGTGGCGGGCGGCGTCGGCCTTGGGGCGCAGCACGGCGGCGAGCCGGTCGGCCGTCAGGCCTTCGACGACGCCGTCGTCGAGGACGCCGGCCGCGTGGACGACGGCGGTGAGCGGGTGCTCGGCGGGCACGGCGGCCAGCAGGGCGGCCAGGGCGTCGCGGTCGGCGGTGTCGCAGGCGGCGACGGTGACCTCGGCGCCGAGGGCGGTCAGCTCCTCGGCGAGGGCCGCCGCGCCGGGGGCGTCGGGGCCGCTGCGGCCGGCGAGCAGCAGGTGCCGCACGCCGCGCGCCGTGACCAGGTGGCGGGCGAGTTCGGCGCCGAGGGTGCCGGTGCCGCCGGTGATCAGGACGCTGCCGTCGGCGTCCCAGGGGCGCGGGACGGTGAGCACGATCTTGCCGGTGTGCCGGGCCTGGGCCATGTACCGGAAGGCCTCGCGGGCGCGGGTGACGTCCCAGCAGGTGAGCGGCAGGGGACGCAGCGCGCCCTGTTCGAACAGCGCGACCAGGTCGGCGAGCATCTGGCCGATCCGCTCGGGTCCGGCCTCCTGGAGGTCGAAGGCGCGGTAGCGGGCGCCGTCGTGGGCGGCGGCGACCTCGGCGGGGTCGCGGACGTCGGTCTTGCCCATCTCGATCAGCCGTCCGCCGGGCCCGAGGAGGCGCAGCGAGGCGTCGACGTACTCCCCCGCGAGGGAGTTGAGGACGACGTCCACGCCTTCGCCGCCGGTGGCGGTGCGGAAGCGCTCCTCGAAGTCGAGGGTGCGGGAGGAGGCGACGGCGGTGTCGGGCAGGCCGTCCGCGCGCAGCAGGTGCTGCTTGGCCTCGCTCGCGGTGCCGTAGAGCTCGGCGCCCCAGAGGCGGCCGAGCTGGGTGGCGGCCATGCCGACGCCGCCGGTCGCGGCGTGGACGAGGAGGCGTTCGCCGGCCTGGAGGTCCGCGAGGTCGCGCAGGGCGTAGTAGGCGGTGAGGAAGGCGACGGGGGCCGAGGCGGCCTGGGCGAAGGTCCAGCCCCGCGGGACGCGGGCGAGCAGGCGGTGATCGGTGACGGCGAGCGGACCGAACCCGCCCGGGACCATGCCCATCACGCGGTCGCCGACGGCGAGTCCGGTGACGCCGGGGCCGAGTTCGCGCACGACGCCGGCCGCCTCGGAGCCGAGGAAGCGGGCGCCGCCCGGGTACATGTCGAGGGCGTTGAGGACGTCGCGGAAGTTGAGGCCGGCGGCGCGGATCTCGATGCGTACCTCGCCCTCGGCGAGCGGCGCGGCCGCGTCGGGGCTCGGCAGGAGTTCGAGGTCGTCGACGGTGCCCTTGGTGCGGATGTCGAGGCGCCACGGACCGTCGGGCACGGGCAGCGGCTCGGCGGTGTGGGCGCGGGCCAGGCGGGGGGCGTGGGCGGTGCCGTGGCGCAGGGCGAGCCGGGGTTCCCCGGTGGCGAGCGCGGCGGGCAGAGCGCGCCAGGAGGCCGGGTCGTCGTCCAGGTCGGCGAGGACGATGCGGTCGGGGTGCTCGCTCTGGGCGGAGCGGACCAGGCCGTGGACGGCGGCGGCGGGCAGGTCGTGGACGTCCTCGGCGGGGTCGGCGGCGACCGCGCGGCGGGTGGTCACCAGCAGGGTGGCGTCGGGGCGGTCGTCGGCGAGCCACGTCTGGAGGACGGCGAGGGCGCGTTCCAGGGCGTCGAGCGGTTCGTCGCCGCTGAGTTCGACGAGCGTGGCGTCCGTGTCGGCGCCTTCGGTGAGGGTGACGCCCGCCTCGGCGAGGGCCGCCGCATGGGCGGGCGGCTCGCCGAGGACGGTCCAGCGGGCGGGGGCCGACCCGGGCTCGGGGAGGGGCAGGGCCGGCCAGTCCAGGTGGAAGAGCGCCTCGCGCGCCACCCGGGCGTCCGGGTCGAAGGCGCCCTCGGCGAGCGGGCGCACGGCCAGCGCCTCGATGGCGGCCACCGGGCGGCCGGTCGGGTCGGCCATCGCGACGGACACCGTGTCGGGCCCGGCCGGGGTGAGCGTCACCCGCAGCGCGGTGGCCCCGGCGGCGTGGAGCGTGACGCCGGTCCAGGAGAACGGCAGCCCGGGGCGGCCCGCCAGCGGGCCGAGCCCGGCCGGGTGCAGGGCGGCGTCGAGGAGGGCGGGGTGCAGGCCGTAGCGGGCGGCCTCGGCGCGGGCCGGCGCGGGCAGCTCGACCTCGGCGTGGACGGCGGCACCGAGGCGCCAGGCCGCGCGGACGCCCTGGAAAACCGGACCGTAGCCGTAGCCCTGCTCGCGCAGGCCCGGGTAGAAGCCGCCGACGTCGATCGGCTCGGCGCCGACCGGCGGCCAGGCGGCGGACGCCGGCGCGGGCTCGGGCTCGGCCCCGGCGGGGGCGACGCTGCCGTCGGCGTGCCGGGTCCAGGCCTCGGGCGCCTCCGCGTCGGCCGGGCGGGTGTGCAGGGCGACCGGGCGCCGGCCCGTGTCGTCCGGGGCGCCGACCTCGATCTGCACCTGAAGCGCGGCGCGCTCGGGCAGCAGGACGGGCGCGTGCAGGGTCAGTTCCTCGACGCGCCCGCAGCCGAGCTCGTCGCCGGCCCGGACGACCGCCTCGACCAGCGCGGCGCCGGGCACCACGACGGTGCCCGCGACGGCGTGGTCGGCGAGCCACGGGTGGGTGTGCAGCGACCAGCGGGCGGTGGCCACCAGCCCGCCACCCTGGGCGAGTTCGACGGCGGCGCCGAGCAGCGGGTGCTCCGGCGCGGCCAGCCCCGCGGTGGTGACGTCGCCACCCGTCCCGCCCGGGCGCGGCCAGTAGCGCTGCCGCTGGAACGGGTAGGTCGGCAGCTCCGTGGCGCGCGCGCCGGTGCCGGCGAACAGGAGGTCCCAGTCCACCCGGGCGCCGTGGTTGCGCGCGTCGGCGAAGGCGAGCAGGAAGCGGCCGGGGCCGCCCTCGTCGCGGCGCAGCGTGCCGAGGGCGGCGGCGGGCAGGCCGCTGTCCTCGATCGTCTCCTGGACACCGGTGGTCACCACGGGATGCGGGCTGACCTCGACGAACACCCGGTGACCCGCGGCCAGCAGGGTGCGGGTGGCCTGCTCGAACTCCACGGTGTGGCGCAGGTTGCGGTACCAGTAGGCGGCGTCCAGCCCGGCGGTGTCGATCACGGAGCCGGTGACGGTCGAGCAGAACGGGACGTCGGCGCTGCGCGGGGCGATCGGTGCGAGGAGGTCGAGCAGCTCGTGCTCGATGCGTTCGACGTGCGCGGAGTGCGAGGCGTAGTCGACGGGGATGCGGCGGGCCCGCACGCCGGTCCGCTCGCAGTCGGCGATCAGCTCCTCCAGGGCCTCAGGGTCGCCCGAGACCACCACCGAGCCGGGGCCGTTGACGGCGGCGACATAGACACGGTCGTCCCAGCGCACGAGGCGCTCGCGGACGGCGGCGACCGGCTCGGCCACCGAGACCATGCCGCCGAGGCCCGCGAGCCGCCGGATCGCCCGGCTGCGCAGGGCGACGACGCGGGCGGCGTCGTCCAGCGACAGGGCGCCCGCCACGCACGCGGCGGCGATCTCGCCCTGCGAGTGGCCGAGCACGGCGGCCGGTTCGACGCCGTGCGCCCGCCACAGTTCGGCCAGCGACACCATGACGGCGAACAGCACGGGCTGCACGACGTCGACCCGGTCGAAGCCGGGCGCACCGGGCTCACCACGCAGGACGTCCGCCGCCGACCAGTCGGTGTACGGCTCCAGCGCCGCCGCGCACTCGGCGAAGCGCTGCGCGAACACCGGCGCGGTGTCGAGGAGTTCGACCGCCATGCCGGCCCACTGGGAGCCCTGGCCGGGGAAGACGAACACCGGTGCTCCCTCCCCCGCGGCCCGGCCCTCCAGGACGGCGGGGGTGGCGCGGCCTTCGGCGAGCGCGTCCAGACCGTCCAACAGCCCGGCCCGGTCGGGCGCGACGACGGCGGCCCGGTGCTCCAGGGCGCTACGGGTGGTGGCGAGGGAACGGGCGACGTCGTCGAGGGCGGGCTCGGCGGCACGGACGTGGGCGGCGAGGCGGCGGGCCTGCCCGCGCACGGCCTCGGGAGTACGGGCGGACAGCAGCCAGGGCAGCGGGCGGGCGGCGGCCGGGTGCTCGGGCAGCGGCTCGGGCGTGGGGGCCGCTTCGAGGATCACGTGGGCGTTGGTGCCGCTGACGCCGAACGAGGACACGCCGGCGCGCGGCGGCCGTCCGGTCTCGGGCCAGGGCCGGGCCTCGCTCAGCAGCTCGACGGCGCCGGCGGTCCAGTCGACCTGCGCGGTCGGCTCGTCGATGTGCAGGGATTTCGGGAGCTCGCCGTGCTGCATCGCGAGCACGGTCTTCATCACGCCGGCGACTCCGGCGGCGGCCTGGGTGTGGCCGAGGTTGGACTTCACCGAGCCCAGGAGCAGCGGGAGTTCGCGGTCCTGGCCGTAGGCGGCGAGGAGCGCCTGGGCCTCGATCGGGTCGCCGAGGCGGGTGCCGGTGCCGTGTGCCTCGACGGCGTCGACCTCGGCGGGCGTCAGACCGGCGTCGGCCAGGGCGGCCCGGATCACCCGCTGCTGCGACGGGCCGTTGGGCGCCGTGAGGCCGTTGGAGGCGCCGTCCTGGTTGACGGCGGAGCCGCGCACGACGGCGAGGACGGGGTGCCCGTTGCGCCGCGCGTCCGAGAGCCGCTCGACGAGCAGCACGCCGACGCCCTCGGCCCAGCCCGTCCCGTCCGCAGCGGCGGCGAACGGCTTGCAGCGGCCGTCGGGGGCCAGGCCGCGCTGGCGCGAGAACTCGACGAACACCTGCGGCGTGGACATCACCGTCACGCCGCCCGCGAGCGCCAGCGAGCACTCGCCGCGGCGCAGCGCCTGGGCGGCCAGGTGCAGGGCGACCAGCGAGGAGGAGCACGCCGTGTCGACGGTGACGGCCGGGCCCTCCAGGCCGAGGGTGTAGGCGACTCGGCCGGAGATCACGCTCGCGGCGTTGCCCGTCATCACGTGCCCGGCCACGCCCTCCCGGGCCGCGTCCAGCAGCACCTGGTAGTCCTGGAAGTTGGAGCCGACGAATACGCCCGTCCGTGATCCGTGCAGCGCCCCGGGGTCGATGCCGGAGCGCTCGACGGCCTCCCAGACCGTCTCCAGCAGGAGCCGCTGCTGCGGGTCCATCGCGAGGGCCTCGCGCGGGGAGATCCCGAAGAAGGCGGCGTCGAAGTCGGCCGGGGCGGCGAGGAACGCACCTTCGGAGACGTAGCTGGTGCCCTCGTGGTCAGGGTCCGGGTGGTGCAGGCGGTCGGTGTCCCAGCCCCGGTCGGCAGGGAACGGGCCCACCGCGTCGCGGCCCTCGGCGAGCAGTCGCCAGAGGTCCTCCGGCGACTCGATGCCGCCGGGGAAGCGGCAGGCCATCGCGACGATCGCGATCGGCTCGTCGGCGGCGACGGCGGGGGCGGTGAACGTCTCGCCCGCGGCCGTGCCGGCCAGCTCGGCGCGCAGGTGTGCGGCGACGGCGGCCGGAGTCGGCTGGTCGAACAGCAGAGTGGCGGGCAGGCGCAGACCGGTCGCGGCGGTGAGGCGGTTGCGCAGCTCGACGGCGGTCAGCGAGTCGAAGCCGAGGTCCCGGAACGCCCGGGCGGCGTCGACGGTCGCGGTGGAGGCGTGCCCGAGGACGGCGGCGGCCTCGGTGCGGACGAGCTCCAGCAGCAGGCGCTCCTGCTCGTCGGCGCTGCGGCCGCGCAGCTGATCGGCCAGCGGGGATGCGGTCGTCGTCGGGGCGATGCCCTGGTGGACCGCGCGACGCACCTCGGGCAGGTCCGCGATCAGCGCGCTCGGACGGGCGGCGGTGAGCACGGGGGCGAGCGCGCTCCAGTCCACGTCCGCCACGGTGAGGCCGGAGGCATCCGCAAGCAGGGCCCGACTCAGCGCGGCGACCGCCCGCTCCGGGTCCATCGGGGCGAGCCCGCTGCGCCGCATCCGCCCGGTGAGGCCCGGGTGGTCCCCCGCCATGCCGCCCCCGGCCCAGGGGCCCCAGGCGATGGCGGTGGCGGGCAGCCCGGCGGCGCGGCGGTGCTCGGCGAGGGCGTCGAGGTAGGCGTTCGCGGCGGCGTAGTTGGCCTGGCCGGGGTTGCCGAGGACGCCGGTGATCGAGGAGAAGAACACGAACAGGGCGAGGTCGTGCCCGGCCGTCAGCTCGTGGAGGTTGCGGGCGGAGACGGCCTTGGCGCGGAGTACGGCGTCGAAGCGGTCCGCCGTGAGGCTCTCCAGGACACCGTCGTCGAGGACACCGGCGGCGTGGACGATGCCGGTCACCGGGTGTTCGGCCAGCAGGGCGGCGAGCGCGTCGCGGTCGGCGACATCGCACGCGGCGACGGTGACGCGGGCACCGAGGGCGGCCAGCTCGTCGCTCAGCTCCCGCGCGCCGGGGGCCTCCGGGCCACGGCGCCCGACGAGCAGCAGGTGCTCGGCCCCGGCGGACGCCAGCCAGCGGGCGACGTGGGCACCGAGAGCGCCGGTGCCGCCGGTGACGAGGACGGTGCCTCGGGGGGCGGTCCAGCCGGCTGGGGCGACGGCCGCCGCGCGCCCGTCCGTACCGGTCGCGGCCGCGCGGGTCGACTCCGCCGGCAGGTGGCGGCGAGTCAGGCGGCGGGCGTAGGCGCCGGAGCCGCGCAGGGCGAGCTGGTCCTCGGCGGTCTGGGCGAGGAGACCGGCCAGGCGGACGGCGGTGCGGGCGTCGGGGGCGGCGGGCAGGTCGATCAGCCCGCCCCAGCGCTGCGGGTGCTCCAGTGCGGCCACCCGGCCGAGGCCCCACAGCTGCGCCTGCTCCGGCTCGCGCACCCGGTCGGCACCCTCGGCGGCGACGGCGCCCCGGGTGAGGCACCAGAGCCTCGCCGGACCGCCGGCGGCCTCCAGGGTGCGCAGCAGCTCGACGGTCGCGGGCAGGTAGCGGGGCACGAGGTGGTGGTCGGGGTGCGGGCGGCCGTCGGCGGCGAGGAAGGAGAGGACTCCGGCGACCGGCTCTGCGGAGCCGTCCGCGAGCAGGGCGTCCACGTCCTTGACCCGCGCCACGCGCTCGATCCGCAGGCCCCGGTCGGCCAGGGCGTCGAGGACGGCGGCGGGCCAGTCGTCCGCCGCGCCCGCCGCGCCTTCCGGCCCGACGGCGAGCCAACGGCCGGACGGGACGGTGTCGGTGAGGCCGCGTACGGGCGCCCAGGACGTCCCGTACGTCCAGCCGTCGAGCGTGGCCAGCAGGCGCCGCTGCCCGCGCCAGGAAGCCAGGACCGGCAGCAGGCGGTCGAGCGAGGCCTCGGCGGCCTCCTCCGCTATCCCGAGCACCGCCGACGCCTCCCGCAGGTCGCCGGCCTCGACGGCGGTCCAGAACGCGTCCTCGACCGGGTCGGCCGAGGGCGCGCCCGCATCGCGGTGCTGGAGCTCGGGCAGCCAGTAGCGCTGCCGCTGGAAGGCGTACGTCGGCAGGTCGACGCGACGGCCGCCGGACCCGGCGAGCACCGCCGCCCAGTCCGGGCCCGCGCCGCGCACGTGCAGGCGGGCGAGGGCCGCCAGGACGCCCGGCTCCTCGGGACGGTCCTTGCGGAGGACGGCGGCCAGGACCGCGTCGGCGGGCAGCGACTCGGCCGCCATGGCGGTGAGCACGCCGTCGGGGCCGAGTTCGAGGAAGCGGGTGGCGCCGGCGGCGTGCAGGGTGCGGACGCCGTCGGCGAAGCGGACGGCCTCGCGGACGTGGCGCACCCAGTAGTCGGGCGACGTCGGGCCCTCCGCCAGGTCGCCGGTCAGGTTGGAGACCAGCGGGATCGAAGGAGCGTTGTACGTCAGCCCGTTGAGGACGGCGCGGAAGTCCGCCAGCATCGGGTCCATCAGCGGCGAGTGGAACGCGTGCGAGACGCGCAGCCGCGTCGTCCTGCGGTCGGCGAAGTGCGCGCGGACCGCCTCGACGGCCTCCTCCGTACCGGAAACGACGACGGAGGTCGGGCCGTTGACGGCGGCGATCGACACGAACTCGTCCAGCAGCGGGAGGACTTCGTCCTCCGTCGCCTGCACGGCGAGCATCGCGCCGCCCTCGGGCAGCGCCTGCATCAGACGGCCGCGAGCACTGACCAGCGTGCAGGCGTCCGAGAGCGAGAACACCCCGGCGACGTGCGCCGCAGCCACCTCGCCGATCGAGTGCCCGGCCACGAACTCCGGCCGCACGCCCAGCGATTCGAGCAGCCGGTAGAGTGCCACCTCGACGGCGAACAACCCGGCCTGGGCGTACTCCGTCCGGTTCAGCAGCTCCGCGTCCAAGCCCCAGACGACTTCCCGAAGCGGCAGATCCACCGCCGCGCACACCTCGTCGAAGGCCTCCGCGAACGCTGGGAAGCGCTCGTACAACTCCCGCCCCATCCCCAGCCGCTGCGTCCCCTGCCCGGAGAACAGGAACGCCGTCGCCCCCTTCTCCGCCGCGCCCGTCACGAGGCCCGCTCCCCCGCCCCCGGCCGCCAGGGCGTCCAGGGCGCGCAGTCGCTCCTCCAAGTCGGCCGCGACGACGACCGCCCGGTGCGCCATGGCCGTCCGGCCGGTGGCCAGGGAGTACGCGACATCGGCCGGGTCGAGCGGTCCGCGCGTCCGGAGGTGGGTGGCCAGGCGTCCGGCCTGGGCCCGCAGGGCCGTCTCGTCGTGCGCCGACAGCACCCACGGCAGCGCCGCCCCGGGAACCACATCAGGAGCGATGTCCCCGACGGGCTCCGCCGGCGCCGCCTCCAGCACGACGTGCGCGTTGGTGCCGCTGACGCCGAAGGAGGACACCGCCGCGCGCCGGGGCCACGCGTTGGCGGGCCATTCCCGGGCCTCGCCCAGCAGTTCGGCGGCGCCGGCGCTCCAGTCGACGTGCGGGGTCGGGGCGTCGAGGTGCAGGGTGCGCGGCAGCAGGCCGTGCCGCATCGCGAGCACCGTCTTGATCACGCCGGCCACGCCGGAGGCCGCCTGGGTGTGGCCGGTGTTGGACTTCAACGCGCCGATGAGCACCGGACGTTCGCGGTCCTGCCCGTATGTCGCGAGCAGCGCCTGCGCCTCGATCGGGTCGCCGAGCCGGGTGCCCGTGCCGTGCGCCTCGACGACGTCCACCTCGCCCGGCGTCAGACCGGCGTCGGCCAGGGCGGCCCGGATCACCCGCTGCTGCGAGGGGCCGTTGGGCGCCGTCAGCCCGTTCGAGGCGCCGTCCTGGTTGACGGCGGAGCCGCGCACGACGGCCAGCACCGGGTGGCCGAGGCGCTGCGCGTCGCAGAGCCGCTCGACGAGGAGGACCGCGGCGCCCTCGCTCCACGCGGTGCCGTCGGCCGCCGCCGCGAAGGGCTTGCACCGGCCGTCGGCGGCGAGGCCGCCCTGCCGGGAGAACTCGGTGAACATCTGCGGGCTGGACATCACCGTCACACCGCCCGCGAGCGCGAGCGTGCACTCGCCGCGGCGCAGCGACTGGACGGCGAGGTGCAGGGCTACGAGGGAGGAGGAGCACGCGGTGTCGACCGTGATGGCCGGGCCCTCCAGGCCGAGGACGTAGGAGATGCGGCCGGAGGCGACGCTGACGGTGTTGCCGGTCAGGAGGTGTCCGGCGGCGGTCTCGGCGACCTGGCCGCCGGCCGTGGAGGCGCTGTCGTAGCCGCCGTGCCCGGTGCCGACGAACACTCCGGTCGGGGTGCCGGTCAGCGTCCCGGGGTCGATGCCGGCCCGTTCGACGGCCTCCCAGGCGGTCTCCAGGAGGATCCGCTGCTGGGGGTCCATGGCCAGGGCCTCGCGCGGGGAGATGCCGAAGAACTCGGCGTCGAACTCGCCCGCGTCGTGCAGGAATCCGCTCTCGCGGGAGGTGACGGCGCCCTCGGGCAGGTCCCAGCCGCGGTCGGCGGGGAAGGCGGAGACGGCGTCGACGCCGTCGCGCACCAGGTCCCAGAGTTCCTCCGGGGAGGCGACCCCGCCCGGCAGCCGGCAGGCCATGCCGACCACGGCGATCGGCTCCCGGTGCTGCTCGGTCGCCTCGCGGAGCCGCTCGCGGGTCTCGTGGAGGTCCGCGATCGCCCGCTTCAGGTAGTCGCGGAGCTTGTCTTCGTTCGACATCGGGACGTCAACCTCTCCGGGGGTCTGCCAGGGAACGCCGTGCGGGAAGGGCCCTGCCGGACGCCCGGTCCGGCGCCGCGCGCGAACTCCTGACGTCGGGTCCGACCCGTCGCCCGCCCAGTCTCGCCACGGACGGCCCCGGTTTTCCCTAGAGCGCGAAGCACGGACGGGCGTGCCCGGCACCCGGAGGTGCCCGGCACGCCCGTCCGGCCCGCGGCTACTCCTGGCCGCGCAGCCACTCCTCCACGATCTCGGCAGTGAGGGCCGAGTCCTCACGGATCATCGACAGGTGGTCGGCGTCGACGCCGACCACCCGGGCGCCCGGCACGAGCGGTTCGACCTGGGCGCGCTGCTCGATGGGGGCCTCGTCGACGCCCGTCAGGACGCGGTCACAGGTGATCAGCAGGACGGGGGCCGTGGTGTGGTGGACCTCCAGGCGGTTGAGCAGGACCATCCAGCGGCCCATGGCGGACAGCCGGGAGTTGGTCAGCCGCACCGGCGAGTCGGCGCCGGTGAAGTTGAGCCGCATCATGCCGGTGTAGTCGGTGCCCTCGTCCGCGTTGTGCTGGAAGCTCAGCGTGTCGAAGAGGACGACGCCCGCCGGGCGGATGCCCCATGTGTGCTCCAGCAGGCCGGCCGCGGCGTAGGCGAAGGAGCCGCCGGAGGAGTGGCCGGCGAGGACGAACGGGTGGCCGTCGCTGGCGCGCAGGGCGCTCTCGGCGATCACCCGGGTGGCGACCTCGGGGGTGGCGGGCAGCCGCTCGCCGGTGGCGAAGCCGACCAGCGGGAGCGCCGACACCTCGCGCTCGCCGCGGAAGTGGGCGGCGAGCCGGGAGTACTGGTGCACGCCCGCGTTGGCGGTGGGCGCGCTGACGCAGATCAGCCGGGTCGGGCGCGGCCCCTCCGCGAGGCGGGTCGCCCAGGGCAGGTCCTCCAGTTCGGCGGTCGCCTCGAAGGTGGGGCGCAGGGCCGCGACGGTCGCGAGCATGCGCTGGGCCTCGGACACCTTGCCATTGACCAGGGCGTCGGTGAACAGCCGTTCCAGGGAGTCGAGTTCGGGTTCGCCGCCGGGCACGAGGACGGCCCCGCCCTCGCCGTCCTCGGTGCGCTGGTTGGCGAGTTCGCTACGGATCCAGGTGGCGAGCTCGACGGGCGAGCGGCTGTCGAAGACGACGGTGGCGGGCATCCGCAGGCCGGTGACGGCGGCGATCCGGTTGCGCAGTTCGACGGCGGTGAGCGAGTCGAACCCGAGCTCGTAGAAGTCGCGTTCGGCGTCGACGGCCTCCGGGGAGGAGTGGCCGAGGACGGCGGCGGCCTCGGCGCGCACGGTGTCGACGAGGTAGCGCATGCGGTCGCGCTCGTTGAGGTCGAGCAGCTGCCGGGTGAAGCCGGCGGCCGCGTCGGCGCCGCTCGCGCCGCCGCCCGAGGCGGTGCGCCGGGCGGCGCGGACGAGTCCGCGGAACAGCGGCGGCACATCGCCCTGGGGGCGCATGCCCCCGGCGGCCAGGCCCATGGGGATGACGAGCGGTTCGGCGGAGCCGAGAGCGGCCTCGAACAGGGCGAGGCCCTGCTCGACGGAGAGCGGCGGGATGCCGCCGGACTGCATGCGCCGCATGTCGGTCTCGCTGAGCTCACTGGTCATGCCCGCCTCCTGGGCCCACGGGCCCCAGGCGAGCGAGGTGCCGGCGAGGCCGAGCGACCTGCGGTGGTCGACCAGGGCGTCCAAGAACGCGTTGGCCGCGGCGTAGTTGCCCTGGCCGGGGCTGCCCATGACGCCCGCGATGGACGAGAAGACGGCGAAGGCGGCGAGGTCCAGCTGCCGGGTGAGCTCGTGCAGCTGCCAGACGGCGTCGACCTTGGGCCGCAGGACGGCGGACAGGCGCTCGGGGGTCAGCGCGGTGATGATGCCGTCGTCCAGCACACCGGCCGTGTGGATGACGGCGGTGAGCGGGTGTTCGGTCGGGATGCCGGCGAGCAGGGCCTCGGTGGCGGCGCGGTCGGCGGTGTCGCAGGCGACGACGCGGCCCTCGGCGCCGAGGGCCGCCAGGTCGGCGAGGAGTTCGGCCGCGCCGGGCGCGTCCGGTCCGCGCCGGCTGGTGAGCAGCAGGTGGCGGGCGCCGCTGACGGCGAGGCGGCGAGCGAGGTGGCGGCCGAGGGCGCCGGTGCCGCCGGTGATCAGCACGGTGCCGTCGGGGTTCCACTCCGCGGGCATCGTGAGGACGGTCCGGTCGGCCGGGGCCTCGGTGGCGAGCGCGGTGCGCGCGTCGCGGATGTCGTGCGCGGCGACCGGCGGCGGGGCAAGCTCACCGCTCGCCGCCAGGGCGACGAGCTCCGCGAGGATGTCGGCGGTCTCCTCGGGGTCCGGCGCCGGCAGTTGGGCCAAGGCGTCGTCGTCGAGGACGAGGTCGGTACCCGCCGCCGCGCGGTCGACGAGCCGCTCGGGCGGCAGGCCGTGGCCGAGCAGGGCGGCGCGCAGCCCGTCGGGGGCCGTGGCGGAGACGTCGGCGCCCAGTCGCAGGGCGAGCTCGACGGCGGCGGTGGCCGGTCCGGTGGCGGTGGCGTGCACGTGGACGGTCCGGCCGGCCTGGAGGGCCGAGCCGCCGAGGGCCTGCCGGGCGGGGACGAAGTCCGCGGCCAGGGCGGCGGCGCCCTCGAAGGACCAGCCCTCGGGCAGCCGGGCCAGCAGGCGCCGGTCGGCGACCGCCTTCGGCCCGGCGGGCAGCACGCCGAACACCTCGTCGCCCGGGCGAAGGTCCGGCACGCCGTCACCGACCGCCGTCACCACGCCGGCCGCGCCGGTGCCGCGGCCGTGGACGGCGGCCCGGACGGCGACGGCGACCTGCCCGGTCGCGGGCGGCCCGGCCGCCCCGGGGCAGGGCACCAGGGCCATGTCCTCGGGGGTCGTGCCCTCCAGGACCCACGGCGTGCCGGCCGGGGGCAGCAGCCCCGCCGCGTCCGCGAGCCGGGCCAGTCGGCCCACCCGCAGGGCGCCGCCGCGGACGGCGAACTGGGCCTCGCCGTCCGCCAGCAGGCCGGGCAGCAGCGGCAGGACCGCGGCCACGTCCTCCGTGCCTTCGACATCGAGCAGGGCGAAGCGGCCGGGGTGCTCGGAGTTCGCCGAGCGGACCAGGCCCCAGGCGGCGCCGCCGGGCAGGTCGCGGACGGTCTCGCCGTCGGCGGCCCGGACGGCGCCCCGGGTCACGAACACCAGCCGGGAGGCGGCGGCGCGGTCGTCGGCCAGCCAGTCCTGGACGAGGGCGAGTACGCGCGTGGTGTGTGCGTGGACGGCCTCGGGGACGTCGCCGGCCGGGCCTTCCAGGGTGACCAGGACGAGGTCGGGCACCGGACGGCCGAGGTCCGCGAGAGTCGCGGCCGAGGAGCCCGTGCCGTAGGCGTCCCGGCCGAGCGCCGTGCAGCTCGGCGCCGTGGCGGCGGGCGGCGTCGCGGGGGCGGGGACCCACTCGATCCGAAACAGCGGGTCGCGGCCGGTGCGGGCGGCGGCCGCGGCGGTCTGCGGGGCGCGCAGGGCGACCGAACCGACCGTCAGCACCGCGCCGCCCGCCGGGTCGGTGGCGGTGACGGACACCGTGTCCTCCCCGAAGCGGGCCACGCGCACCCGCAGGGCGGCCGCTCCCCCGGCGTGCAGGGCCACGCCCTGCCAGGCCTGGGGCTGCGGCAGCTGCTCCTCGGTGCCGACGCCGATCAGCACGGCGGCGTGCAGGGCCGCGTCGAGCAGGGCCGGGTGGAGGCCGAAGTAGCGGGCGTCCTCGCCGGGTTCGCCGGCCAGCTCGACCTCCGCGAACACCTCCTCGCCGCGCAGCCAGGCGGCGCGCAGTCCCCGGAACGCCGGGCCGCGCCCGGGCTCGCGGTAGAAGCCGTCCAGGTCGACGGCGAGCGCGCCCGCCGGCGGCCAGACCGCCTGGGCGTGGTCCGGCAGGTCGGTGTCCTGGGGCACGAGGGTGCCGGTGGCGCAGCGCGTCCACGGCTCGTCGGGGGCGGCGTCGCCGGGGCGGGCGTAGCAGGCCACCGGGCGGGCGCCGGTCTCGTCGGGCGTGCCGACGCGCACCTGCACGACGGGTTCGTCGTCCTCGGCGAGCGGCAGCGGGTCGCCGAGCGTGAGCTCCGCGATCCGGCCGCAGCCGACCTGGTCGCCGGCCCGGACGGCCAGTTCGACGAAGGCGGCGGCGGGGAAGGCGAGCCGGCCGCCGATCCGGTGGTCGAGCAGCCACGGGTGGACGCGCAGGGCGAGGCGGCTGGTGAAGAGCACGCCGTCCGTGTCGTCGGCGAGCGGGACGGCGGCGCCGAGCAGCGGATGGTCGGCCGGGACGAGGCCGACGGAGGCGACGTCGCCGGAGAGGGCGGCCGGGCGAGGCCAGTAGCGGCGGTGGTCGAAGGCGTAGGTGGGCAGGTCGACCCGGCGGGCGCCGGTGCCGTCGAACAGGGCCGCCCAGTCGACCGGGACGCCGGCCGCGTGGAGCGCGGCGAGGGCGGTGAGCAGGGTGCGCTCGTCGGCGCGGTCCTTGCGCAGGGCGGCGGCGTGGACGCAGTCGGCCGCGTCGTCGCCGAGGCTCTGTTCGACGAGGGCGGTGAGGACGCCGTCGGGGCCGAGTTCGAGGAAGGCGGTGGCCCCGGCTTCGCGCAGGGTGCGGACGCCGTCGGCGAAGCGGACGGCCTCGCGGACGTGGCGCACCCAGTAGTCGGGGCTGGTGAGGTCCGCGCCGAAGGCGCCGGTGAGGTTGGAGACGACCGGGATCGAAGGGGCGCCGTAGGACAGGCCGTTGAGGACGGTGCGGAAGTCCTCCAGCATCGGGTCCATCAGCGGGGAGTGGAAGGCGTGGGACACCCGCAGGCGGGACGTCCTGCGGTCGGCGAAGTGCGCCTCGATCGCCGCGACGGCCTCCTCCGTGCCGGAGACGACGACGGAGGTCGGGCCGTTGACGGCGGCGATCGACACGAAGTCACCGAGCAGCGGCAGGACTTCGTCCTCCGTGGCCTGAACGGCGAGCATCGCGCCGCCGGACGGCAGCGCCTGCATCAGCCGGCCGCGCGCCGCCACCAGGGCGCACGCGTCACCGAGCGAGAACACCCCGGCGACGTGCGCCGCGGCGATCTCGCCGATCGAGTGGCCCGCGACGAACTCCGGGCGCACGCCCAGGGATTCGACGAGCCGGTACAGCGCCACCTCGACGGCGAACAACCCGGCCTGGGCGTACTCCGTCCGGTTCGGCAGCTCCGCGTCCTCGCCCCAGACGACCGCGCGCAGCGGCTGGTCCAGGTGCTCGTCCAGCACCGCGCACACCGCGTCGAAGGCGTCCGCGAACACCGGGAAGCGCGTGTACAGTTCCCGGCCCATGCCGAGGCGCTGCGAGCCCTGGCCGGAGAACAGGAAGGCCGTCGAGCGGTCCGCCGCGACGCCGCGAGCGACCTCGGTCAGCCCCTCGCTGCAGGCGAGCAGCACGGCCCGGTGCTCGAAGGCGGATCGTCCGGTGGCGAGCGAGAACCCGATGTCCAACGGAGAGAGTTCGAGGGCGCAGGCGCGGGCGAGGTGGGTCTCCAGCGCGGCCTCGGAGCGGGCGGAGAGCACCCACGGGACGACGGCGGGCAGCACCCGCTGGTCCTCGGTGCACTCGGTCACCGGGGGGGCCTGTTCGAGGATCACGTGCGCGTTGGTGCCGCTGATCCCGAACGAGGAGACCCCGGCCCGCCGAGGACGGCCGACCTCGGGCCACGGCCGGGCCTCGGTGAGCAGGTCGATCGAGCCCGCCGTCCAGTCCACGACGGTGGACGGCCGGTCGATGTGCAGGGACTTCGGCAGCACGCCGTGCCGCATGGCGAGCACGGTCTTGATCACCCCGGCGACGCCGGCGGCGGCCTGGGTGTGGCCGATGTTGGACTTCAGCGAGCCGAGCAGGAGCGGCCGTTCGCGGTTCCTCCCGTAGGTGGCGAGGAGCGCCTGGGCCTCGATCGGGTCGCCGAGGGCGGTGCCGGTGCCGTGGCCCTCGACGGCGTCGACCTCGGCGGCCGACAGTCCCGCGCTCGCGAGCGCCTGGCGGATGACGCGCTGCTGCGAGGGGCCGTTGGGCGCGGTGATGCCGTTCGAGGCGCCGTCCTGGTTGACGGCGCTGCCACGCACGACGGCCAGCACGGGGTGCCCGTTGCGGCGGGCGTCCGACAGCCGCTCCAGGACCAGCATGCCGACGCCCTCGGACCAGTTGGTGCCGTCGGCGGCGTCCGAGTAGGCCTTGCAGCGGCCGTCGGCGGCGAGGCCGTTCTGGACGGTGAAGCCGGCGAAGCTCACCGGCGTGGTCATCACCGTCACGCCGCCCGCGAGCGCGAGTCCGCACTCGCCGTTGCGCAGCGCCTGGGCGGCCCAGTGCAGGGCGACGAGCGAGGAGGAGCACGCGGTGTCGACCGTGACGGCCGGGCCTTCCAGGCCGAGCGTGTAGGAGATGCGCCCGGACAGCACGCTCGACGCCAGGCCGGTGCCGGCGTGGCCGCCGATGTCCTCGCGCGAGTTCATCATGAGCGTCGCGTAGTCGAGGCCGTTGGTGCCGACGAAGACGCCGGTGCGGCTGCCGCCGAGCTTCTGCGGGTCGACCCCGGCGCGCTCCAGGGCCTCCCAGGACGTCTCCAGCAGCAGGCGCTGCTGCGGGTCCATCGCGAGGGCCTCGCGGGGCGAGATTCCGAAGAAGGAGGCGTCGAAGTCGGCGACGGCGTCGAGGAAGCCGCCTTCCAGGGTGGCGCTGCGGCCTCGACCGTCGCGGTCGCCGACGAGCAGGGTCCGCAGGTCCCAGCCGCGGTCCTGCGGGAAGCCGGCGATTCCGTCGCCGCCCTCGGAGACCAGGCGCCACAGCTCGTCGGGCGAGGTGACCCCGCCGGGCAGACGGCAGGCCATGCCGACGATCGCGATCGGCTCGCCGTCGTCGGCCGCGGCCCGCACGGCGGGCAGCAGCGGGTCCGCGGGGGTGTCGAGGAGCTCGGCCAGGAGGTGCTCGGCGAGGGCCTGGGCGGTCGGGTAGTCGTAGACGGAGGTGGCGGGGAGCTTGAGGCCGGTGGCCGCGCCGAGCCGGGCGGGCAGCTCGACGGCCGTCAGCGAGTCGAAGCCGAGGTCGCGGAACTTGCGGTCCGCGGCGACCGCGGAACGGTCGGCGTAGCCGAGCACGGCGGCGACGTGGGTGCGGACGAGGTCGGTGAGCAGGGCGGTGCGCTCGGTCGGGGTGAGGGCGCGCAGGCGGCCGGTGAGCTCGGAGGCGGCGGTCGCGTAGTCGCGGCGGGCCGCGGCGGCGGCCTCCAGGGCGGGCCGGGCCGCTGGGAGGTCGCGCAGCAGCGGGTTGCCGCGCAGGCCGACGAGGCTTTCCAGGACCTGCGGCTGCGTCAGGTCCAGCAGCACGAGCGCGGGGGCCGGGCGGGTGACGGCCTGACGCAGCGCGGCCAGGGCGAGGTCGGGGTGCAGGGCGGGGACGGCGGCGCGCTGGATGCGTCCGTCGTCCTCGGCCGGGGCGCCCGGGTCGATGCTGGTGGCCTCGGAGCCGATCCAGGCGCCCCAGGCCACGGAGGTGGCGGGCAGGCCGTCGGCACGGCGGCGCTGGGCGATCGCGTCCAGGACGGCGGCCGGGGCGGCGAGGGTGGCGCGGCCGGGGGTGCCGACGGCGCCCGCGACGGAGGAGCAGAGCACGAAGGCCGTCAGGTCGAGGCCGCGGGTCAGCTCGTCCAGGTGGAGGGCGGCCCCGGCGCGGACCCGGTGGACTGCGGCGAGGCGCTCGGGCGTCAGGTCGTCGAGGACGCCGTCGTCGACCGTGCCCGCCGCGTGGACGACGGCGGTGAGCGGGGCGTCGGCGGGGATCCCGGCCAGCAGGGCGGCGAGGGCGTCACGGTCGGCGACGTCGCACGACGCGATCGTCACGACGGCGCCCAGGCCGCTCAGCTCCTCGGCGAGGTCGGCGGCGCCGGGGGCGTCCGGCCCGCGGCGGCTCGCCAGCAGCAGGTGGCTCGCGCCCGCGGCGGCGAGCCAGCGGGCCACGGCGGCGCCCCGGCCGCCGGTACCGCCGGTGATCAGCACGGTGCCCGGGGTCTGCCCCGGCGTCCAGCCCGCGTCCGGCACGCCGGCCGGGGCCGGGACCAGGCGGCGGGCGTGGACGGCGGCGGTGCGGATCGCGATCTGGTCCTCGCCGTCCGCGCCGGCGAGCGCGGCGGCCAGGCGGCGCACTGCGGACCGGTCCGGCGCCTCGGGCAGGTCGACGAGGCCGCCCCACCGCTGGGGGTGCTCCAGCGCGGCGACCCGACCGAGGCCCCATACGGCGGCCTGCTCGGGCGCGGCCGGCGAGTCGGTACGGGCCACGGCGACCGCGCCGCGCGTCAGGCACCACAGCGGCGCGGTGAGGTCCGCGTCGCGCAGCGCCTGCAGGAGGGTGAGGGTCGCGGCGGCCGGGTCGGCCTCTCGGCCGAGTGCGAGGAGGGACAGGACGCCGGTGAACGGGCGCCCGGTCGAGGGCAGTTCGCGCAGCAGCGCAGCGAGCTCGGCGCGCTCCGGGGCGGGCACGGACAGGCACAGCGCGTCCGGTCCGACGGCCTCGCAGGCCGCCTCCGTCCACGCCTCGTCGCCGCCCTCGGCGGGTGTCACCACCAGCCATGGGCCGGACGGCCGGGCCGTCGAGCCGCCCGGCAGCGCGCGCCAGGACTCGTGGAAGCGCAGCGCGTCCAGCAGGGACTGGTCGCGGTGGTGGCGCCGCCACGCGGACAGGGCCGGGAGCACCGCTCCGAGCGCGTCGCCGTCCACGGCGAGGTCGGCCGCGAGCGCCTCCAGGTCCTCGCCCTCGACGGCGGCCCAGAAGCGGGCGTCCAGCGGGTCGTCCGGAGCGGCGGTGCCGGGGCGGGTGGTCGGGGTGTGCGTCTGCGGCCAGTAGCGCTCGCGCTGGAAGGCGTACGTCGGCAGGCCGGTGCGGCGGGCACCGGTGCCGTCGAACAGGCGCGCCCAGTCGATGGGCACGCCGACGACGTGGAGGCGGGCGAGTGCGGTCAGCAGGGCGGTCTCCTCGGGACGGCCGCGGCGGCCCGCAGGCTCGACGACGACCTCCGAGGCATCCGCCAGGGTCTGGCGGACGGCCGGGGACAGGGCCGCGTCCGGGCCCAGCTCCACGAAGTCGGTCGCACCGGCGGCGTGCAGCGTGCGGATCCCGTCGGCGAAGCGGACGGCCTCACGGACGTGGCGCACCCAGTAGTCGGGGGTGCGGAGGTCCTCGTCGCCGAGTTCACCGGTGAGGTTGGAGACCAGCGGGATCGAAGGGGCCTGGTACGTCAGCCCGTTGAGGACCTCACGGAAGTCCTCCAGCATCGGGTCCATCAGCGGGGAGTGGAAGGCGCGCGAGACCTGCAACCGCGTCGTCTTGCGGTCGGCAAAGTGCGCCTCGATCGCCGCGACGGCCTCCTCCGCTCCCGAGACGACGACGGACGACGGGCCGTTGACGGCCGCGATCGACACGAAGTCGCCCAGCAGGGGCAGCACTTCGTGCTCCGTCGCCTGCACGGCCAGCATCGCGCCGCCGGACGGCAGCGCCTGCATGAGACGGCCGCGAGCGGCCACCAGGGCGCAGGCGTCGGCCAGGGAGAACACTCCGGCGATGTGCGCGGCCGCGATCTCGCCGATCGAGTGCCCCGCCACGAACTCGGCCCGCACGCCCAGCGATTCGACGAGCCGGTAGAGCGCCACCTCGAAGGCGAACAACCCGGCCTGGGCGTAGGCGGTCTGGTTGATCAGCTCCTCGTCCGAGCCCCACACGACCTCGCGGACGGGCAGGTCGAACTGCGCGCAGACCGCGTCGAAGGCCTCGGCGAACACAGGGAAGCGGGCGTACAACTCCTTCCCCATGCCGAGGCGTTGGACGCCCTGTCCGGAGAACAGCAGTGCTGTCCTGCGCTCGCCGTCGGCGACGCCCCGGGCCACCTCGGCACCGTCCAGCAGCACCGCCCGGTGCGCGAACCGCGACCGCCCGACGGCCAGCGAGAGGCCGACGTCCACGGGCGAGCCGTCCAGCCCTTCGAGTCGCGCGAGCTGCGCGTCCAGCGCGGCCTCGGACTTGCCCGCCAGCACCCACGGCACGACGCCCGGCGCCACCGACGGCTCCGGAGCGGGGGCTTCGGCCGGCGCCGCCTGCTCGACGATCACGTGCGCGTTGGTGCCGCTGATCCCGAACGCCGACACGCCCGCGCGGCGCGGCCGGCCGGTCTCCGGCCACTCCTCCGCCTGCGTGAGCAGCCGGATGTCACCGGCCGTCCAGTCGACGTGCGAGGACGGCGCGTCCACGTGGAGCGTGCGGGGCAGCACGCCGTGCTGCATCGACAGCACGGCCTTGATCACGCCGGCCGCGCCGGCGGCGGCCTGGGTGTGGCCGATGTTGGACTTCAGTGAGCCGAGCAGCAGCGGGCGTTCGCGCTCCTGCCCGTAGGTGGCGAGGAGCGCCTGGGCCTCGATCGGGTCGCCCAGGGTGGTGCCCGTGCCGTGGCCCTCGACGAAGTCGACCTCCGCCGCCGAGAGGCGCGCGTTGGCGAGGGCCTGGAGGATGACGCGCTGCTGGGACGGGCCGTTGGGAGCAGTGAGGCCGTTGGAGGCACCGTCCTGGTTGACGGCGCTGCCGCGCACGACCGCGAGCACCGGGTGCCCGTTGCGGCGGGCGTCCGAGAGGCGCTCCAGCACCAGGACGCCCGCGCCCTCCGACCACCCGGTCCCGTCCGCCGCGTCGGCGAACGCCTTGCAGCGCCCGTCCGGGGCCAGACCGCCCTGCCGGGTGAAGCCGGGGAACCCGAGCGAGGACGACATCACGGTGACGCCGCCGGCCAGGGCCAGCGTGCACTCGCCGCTGCGCAGCGACTGTGCGGCCAGGTGCATCGCCACCAGCGAGGAGGAGCACGCCGTGTCGACGGTGACCGCCGGGCCCTCCAGGCCGAAGGTGTAGGAGATCCGGCCGGAGACCACGCTCGCGGCCAGGCCGGTGCTCGCATGGCCCTCGATGTCCTCCTGGGCGTTCATCACCAGCGTCAGGTAATCCTGGCCGCCCGTGCCGACGAAGACGCCGGTCCGGCTGCCGCGCAGCGCCGTCGGGTCGATCCCGGCGCGCTCGACGGCCTCCCAGGACGTCTCCAGCAGGAGTCGCTGCTGCGGGTCCATCGCGAGGGCCTCGCGCGGCGAGATCCCGAAGAAGGCCGCGTCGAAGTCGGCCACCCCGTGCAGGAAGCCGCCCTTCGCCGTGGCGCTTCGCCCCCGGTCGCCGGGGCCGCCACCGAGCAGGGTGTCGAGGTCCCAGCCGCGGTCGGTCGGGAAGTCGGAGATGCCCTCGCGGCCCTCGGCGACCAGCGCCCACAGCTCCTCGGGCGTGCCGATCCCGCCGGGGAGGCGGCAGGCCATGCCGACGATCGCGATCGGGTCGTCGGCGGTGGCGGCTGCCGCCGCGGCCGGGGCCACCGGCTCGTCGTGCCGGCCGAGCACCTCCGCGAGGACGAGGTCGGCGATCGCGGTGGGGGTCGGGTGGTCGAAGACCAGGGTGGCCGGGAGGCGCAGGCCGGTGACGGCGGTGAGGCGGTTGCGCAGTTCCAGGGCGGTGAGGGAGTCGATGCCGAGGTCGTGGAAGTCGCGGTCGGCGGCGACGGCCTGCGGCGAGGCGTGGCCGAGGACGGCCGCCGCCTCGGTGCGGACCAGGTCGACGACGTGGCGCAGCCGGTCGGTCTCGCGCAGTTCGTAGAGCCGGGTGGCGAGAGCCGTCATGGTGGCGGCGCCGGTGCCGGTGGCGGAGGCCGTACGGCGTCCGCCGGGCAGGAGGGCGCGGAACATCGTGGGCACCTCGCCGCGCGGGCGGGCCCCGGCGGCCATACGACCGGTCGCGACCAGGTACGGCTCGTCGAGTCCCATGGCGGCGTCGAGCAGGGCGAGGCCGTCCTCCTCGGTCAGCGGCGGGACGCCGGAGGAGCGGATGCGGTGCAGGTCGGC
>NZ_JBVHHW010000040.1:0-59596 GCF_055560875.1 Kitasatospora sp. NPDC023118 | reverse complement strand
GCCCAGGGTCAGGCCGCGTGCCTTGAGCGGCGTGGAGACCAGCGAGTGGACCCCGTACGCGAGGATCCGGTCGGCGGTCTGCGGGTCGCGTGCCCGCCAGGCGTGTGCCTGGTGCAGGTCGGCGACGAGCGCGGCGCGCCCGCTCCCCATGGCAATGGCCTCCGGTGTGCCGGGCAGCGGGCTGATCTGCGAGCCCACCGGGTAGAACGGCCGGTCCTCGCGGATGCCGCCGGCGGCCACCCGGCGGATCCGCGGGCCTCCCGCGACGCCCGTGCCCGGGAGCGGCTCGTCACCGCGCAGCACCGCCTCGGCCAGCTCGACGGTGGCGAAGTCCGCGAAGCGCGGCACCACCGCGTCGACCAGCTCCTGAGCGGTCCGCTCCACGTCCAGGGTGGTGCCGACCCGTACACCCGCGTCGTAGAGCAGCTTCAGCCGGGCCCGCGCCGCCTCGGCCTGCCCGGCCAGCGCCCGCAGCTCGGTGGTGTCGCGGATCGTCGCGACGCTGCCGGACCCGCCGCCGAACGGCTCCGTGGGGCGGCTGCTGACGGCGAGCAGCCGGTCCTCGGCCGGGTACACCTCGTCGGTGGCGGCCCGCCCCGACGCCAGCAGCTCCGCCAGCCCGGGAACGAGCCCGAGCTCGGTGACCGGCCGTCCCTCCACCTCCGGCGCCAGCTCCAGCAGCCGCCGGGCCTCGTCGTTCGCCAGCACCACCCGCGCGTCCCCGCCGACGATCAGCACGCCCTCGCGGACCGCGTGCAGCACCGCGTCGTGGTGCTCGTACATCCGCGTCATCTCGGCCGGGCCCAGGCCGTGCGTCTGGCGGCGAAGCCGCCGCCGCACCAGCGCCGCCCCGCCCGTCCCCACGGCGAGCGCGGCCGCCGCGCCGCCGAACAGGACCGGCAGCTGCCGGTTCACCGCGCCGCCCGTGTTCTTGACGTAGTACCCCACCGAGAGGAACCCGGCAACCGAACCGTCCGGCCTGGTGATCGACACGGTGGTGTCCACGTCTGGTCCCAGCGGTATGTTCTCGGTCACGGTGTACGGCCCCTTCAGGGCCGGCTGGTAGTCGCCGTAGACGTGCTGTCCGATCAGCTCGGGATGGGCGGTCTGGGCGTAGCGGGTCCCGTCGGCGCCGAAGATCACGATGTAGTCGAAGCCGCCGTTCTTCTGCACGTCCAGGGCCAGCGGCTGCAGCACCGCGGTCGGATCGGCGCTGTCCAGAGCAGCCGCCAGCCCGGGATAGCGCGACAACGTGACGGCCGCGGCGCGCGTGCTGTGCGCCGCATCACTCGTCGCGTAGTTGTGGGCCTGCAGGATGAGCGCCGTCAGGGCCGCGCCGACCAGCAGCACCACGACGACCAGCAGCCACAGGAACACCTGCCCGGCGACACTGCGCACCCGCAGCCGCGAACGCAGTCGCCCACGAGCGGACCGGTGTTGCTCCGGTCCGTCCTGTGCCTTGCTCAAGGGCATGCTCCCTGTGTGCGTCCGGGCTGTCCCCGCGCATCCGGTCCCCCTCCTCCACGCTGCCACCCTGCCCGAAGACGCGCACGCGCGAAGCCCACGGCGGGCCAGGCAGATCGCCGGCCGGGAACTGGTGGCTGCGGTGAGGACACCACCGGGGACGCCCCGGGGTGGTGGGCTGTCTGCCCGTGGGTGCGCCACGAGGCGCCGAGGAGAGTCCATGGACGCGCCCGGGCCCGGGGTGGAAGACGGCCCGGGAGCGAGCCGGTCCGGCAGCGGACTCGACGGCGCGGAGCAGCCAGCGGCCCAGGCCCTGGCCCTGGCCGCGCAGGTCGGGGCGACGCGGAGGCGACCCACGTGCCAGTCGGTGCCGATGCGCCGGGCCCGCGCCATGCCCAGGAGGCGGCCGTCCCGCCGGGGCCCCGTGGTGTGCCAGGTCGCGAGCCGGTCGCGGACCTGCTGCGGTGGCTCGTGCAGGGCCGGGACGGCCGCGGTGTTGCCTCCTCGTCCTCACCGAGCGCGGCTTCGACACCCTCGCGAACGCCGCCCCGGCTCACGTCGCCTCGGTACGCCACCACTTCATCGACCGGCTCACCTCCCAGGACCTCGTCGCCCTCGAAGAAATCGCCCGGAACGTGCAGGGCCCCGAAGACTGAACCGGTCACGCGGTGGGGGGACCTCTCAGCGATCCTGGCCTTCGTCGTCCGCCCCCGCGCGTCCGCCGCCGAACGCGCGCAGCGCCTGCGCCTCGGCCAAGGCCTGCCGTGAGAGCGGCTTGCGCCGCCAGCCGTCCCGGCAGGCGGGGACCTGGGGGCGCGCCAGGCGGGCGGGGCGCTCCAGGACGCTCGTTCCGGCGCCGTCGGCCATGCTCCGGGCCGACCCGGGCGGCGCGAGCCGGTGGCGGGCGATGACGGCGCCTGTGGGGGTCGCGATCGACAGGTACGGCTCGTCCAGCCGGTGGTGGACCGTCACCAACGCGCCGGCGAGGTCGGGCTGAACCGCGTAGAAGCTGTCGCGGTACGGCACCAGCCCCTGAGCGCCGACGACCCGGTGCGTGCACAATCGCGCGGGGAACGGGGTGGCCGGCAGGGCCGGCAGCCGGTGGCCGTCCTGGGCGTCCTGGCACAGCGCGAGCCGATCCAGCTCCTCCTGGGCACCGGTCAGCCAGATGTCACGCGCGGAGCCGTGCCACCAGTCGCGCAGCACCGCGCCCCTGGCCTCGTCCGGCGGGTCGACGTGGTCGGCCGGACCGAGCTGGACTGCCGCTCCGTAGTAGCGGGCCACCCGCGTGAAGGCCGGCTTCGGCTGGCCGGTCGCGGCGGTGCACGCGACCGGCGTCCGGCCGAGCCGCCAGCATCCGGGGGTGCCACCGAACCGGCGCAGTACCCGGTCGATCGCCTCCACCAGGTGCGGGAGGTCGTCGCCGTCGCTCAGCACGCCGCGCCAGCGACCGGAGGTGGTGAGGGTGCCGATCAGCAGCTGCGCGTGGGTACCGCACCCCCACCACGCCGGTGGGGCGGGCAACCGGAGCCAGTCGAACCGGATCTCCTGGCCGCCTCGTGGCGCGTCCGCCGGCCCGCCCGGATACCCACCGGGCGGGCAGTGCGCACAGGGCGGGCGCAGCAGGTGCCGACGCAGCGCCCGGGTGAAGGTGGAATAGGCGCCGGGGTAGCCGAGCTCGACCACCTCCGCGAACAGCCGGGTCGCCAGGAGGTGCGGGTCATCGGCCAGCCGCTGCCGGCAGTAGGGCAGGAAGAGCAGGAACACGTCCGGCGTCGCACTGCGCACGCCCGCGACCCGGCCGCCGCCGAGATAGGACCGCACCGTTTTGCGATCGCGCCCCAGATGCCGGGCGATCGCCGAGATCGACCAGCCCTGGAGATGCAGCTCCCGCATCTCCAGATATTCCTTCCTGGCGAGCATTCCAGTCCCCTTGCCGAAACCGGCTAAAAAATCATGCCGGGTGCACGTGGATGGCGGATTCTTCCAACGAGCCAAAGACCTTACATGAGTCTCCGGAAGATGCGAAGCGGGCAGGATGTCTACACCACTGATTCGTTGAGAATTCCGGGGAGGACGTGACCCCTCCGCGTGCGCCACCCCATCGCGCCACCCGGGGAGAATCACCAAGCGGGTGCGAGCGGTTATGAACATATGACCACTGCCCCGACGGGTGGGGAATTTTCGGGAGCACCATACGGAATCTTTAATCCGGCAGCCCGGGTGGATCGACCGAGGAATTCCAGGTAGCATGCAGGAAATGAGCTATTAAAGGTCGCCCGGATTGCGGATATTCGATGGGCCATCCCCGTCGTTGACCGGGGCATGGGTGTAATTCATCAATGGCAAAATTTGCCCCCGGCAGACCGGGACCCCGTATGCAGCGTCGGCACCTGGCTTTTTGTGCCCGATCGTCGAAATGCCGCAGGAGACGTGCAGTGCGGCTACCTGGCACGCAACGGGGAGCGCGTCGTCCTGGCGCACTGCTCCCGACTGCTGGCCGACTTCCTGCGTACGATCCGCCACCTCCAGGAGAGCCACGCCCAGCGTGCCGGCTCCTCGGCCCCGGCCGAATGCTGACCCGCGCGACTCGGCGACGGGCGAGCAGGGCAGCGGACGGCACAACGTTGGGAGTTGGCGATGTACGACCCGATGGGCGAGTCCTCCGCCTGGTTCAGGACCGGGGCCAGTGTCCTCGGCGCTCCGACCACCGAGGGGTGGGTCAATTGGGAGAGCGGGCAGCCCGGGCCGCGCCACGCCTACGCGTCGCTGGACGACCTCAGCCTGCTCGACACCGTGCCGCACCAGGCGACGCGGGAGCCCGCTCCGGCCGTCCGGCACCGCCGCGAACAGTCGGTGACATCGTGGCCGCTGGTCTTCCGCAAGCTGTTCGGGGTGCTGACGGCCGTAACGGTCACCGCCGTCTGCGTGCTGGACTGGCTGCTCTGCTACAACCCGCTGCGCGACCTCGCCGGACCCCGGGTGCCGCACGGAATGGACCACCTGTGGCCGGTGATCATCTACGGGCCGTGGCTGGTGGGCAGCCTCTCGACGCTGCGCAGCACGCTGGAATCACGCAGGCTGGTGCACGCGTGGGTCGTGGTGGTCGTCTTCTCCGGCATCGCGACGGGGCTGTGTTCCTTCGAGGTGTACCGGACGTCTCTCGATCCGCTCGACATCGTCGTCGCGGGCCTGCCGCCGATCACCTCGGCCGTCTGCTTGCACCAGTTGGTGCGTCAGCTCGCAGCGGCCTCTCGTCCCCGCCGCCCGTCGCCACGGCACACCGACCACCGGGCGTCGCGGCGGCGAAGGCGCTGAGCCCGGCGCGGCGGCGGCGATCCCCTGTCGATCCGGGCTTCTACTCGACGGGTCGGGTATGTCATCATGCGATGACATCGTCTGATGACATCGCATGATGACAGCCGTCAGACACTCGATCTCCGACAAGGGAGGGCGCGTCCATGGAGACCCGAACGGGCCTGTCGACGCGACGTGAGCGGGCCCTGGTGCCCGTGCTGGTGTTCCTCAGTGGCGTGGTGGCGGTGATCAGCAGCCTCGGTGCGCCGATGATCCCGACCATCGCGGCCGTCGACCACGTGTCGCTCGCCGAGGCACAGTGGTCGCTGACCATCACGATGCTGGTCGGGGCGGTCGCCACCCCGGTGCTCGGACGGCTGGGCGACGGGCCGGCCCGGCGTACGGCCACCCTCGCCGCCGCCGCCATGGTGGTGGTCGGCAGCGTGCTGGCCGCGCTGCCGCTCGGCTTCGACTCGCTGATCGCCGGGCGCGCCCTGCAGGGGGTCGGGGTCGGGCTGACCCCGCTGGCCATCGCCACCGCGCGGGACGCGCTGCCCGGCCCGGCCTCCCGCTCGGCGGTCGCCCTGCTCTCCATCACCACCGTCGCCGGCGTCGGCCTCGGCTACCCGATCACCGGCTTGATCGCCCAGTCCTTCGGCCTCTACGCGGCCTTCTGGTTCGGCGCCGTGATCAGCGCGCTCGCCCTGGCGCTGGCCGTCCTGGTGCTGCCCCCGACGACGGACCGCGAACGACGACCGCTGGACGCGCTCGGCGCGGCGCTGATCGGGCTGGCGCTGGTCGGACTGCTGCTGGTGCTCAGCGAGGGCGAGAGCTGGGGCTGGGCCAGCGCTCGGCTGTGGACGGTGGCGGGCGTCTCGGTGCTGCTGCTGGTCGGCTGGGTGTGGCACGAGCTGCGCGCCGCCCACCCCCTGGTGGAGCTGCGCAGCCTGACCAACCCCGTGGTGCTGACCGCGGACGTGGCCGCCCTGGTCGCGGGCGTCGGGATGTACCTGCTGTTCTCGCTGGTGATCCGCTACGTCCAGACCCCGGCCAGCACCGGCTACGGCCTGGGCGCCTCGGTCGTGGTGGCCGGCCTGGTGCTGCTGCCGTTCTCGGCGCTCAGCCTGCTGTCCAGCAAGGTGGTCCCGGCCCTGGCCCGGCGCACCTCGTCCGCCCTGGTGCTGCCGCTCGGCTGCGCGGTCTCACTGGTCTCGGTGCTGGTCTTCCTGTTCGCCCGTGACCACCTGTGGGAGCTCCTGGTGGTGATGGGGATCGCCGGGCTCGGCGTCGGCTGCACCTTCGCCGTGATGCCGGGGCTGATCGTCAACGCGGTGCCCGCCGACGAGGTCGGCAGCGCGGTCAGCTTCAACCAGCTGCTGCGCACCGTCGGCTACTCCACCGGCAGCGCGTTGTGCGGCGCCGTCCTCCAGGCGCGCACCGCGCCGGGGCAGCTGCTGCCCGCCGACAGCGGCTACCGGGACGCGGCGCTGATCGGCTGCGCGGTGTGGGTGGTGATCGGGCTGACTACGATCGTCCTGCCGCGGCTCAGTGCCGCGACCGCCGCCCGCAAGGGTGCCCGCGTGGACGAGGAGCTGATGGTGGAAGAGAGCATCGCCGACGGCGTGGCCGGCGAGGGCGAGGTGCCCGTGCTGCGGGCCGGAGCCGAGCGGTGACCGAGGCGGCCCCCGGGGCCGACGGGCCCACCGTCGCGGACGGCGGACAGCCGGAACCCGCGACCCCACGGCGCCGGGACGCCGCCCGCAGCCGGGAGCTCCTGATCCGGGCGGCGATGGAACTCTTCGCCGACCGCGGCTTCGAGCGCACCACCATCCGGGAGATCGGCGACCGGGCCGGCGTCGACCCGGCGCTGATCGCCCGCTACTTCGGCGGCAAGACCCAGCTCTACCTGGCCACCGTGCGCATGGAGCTGGGCGACTCGGCACCGGCCGACCTGCTGGACGACGACCGCCTGCGCACCCTGGTGGAGCGGCTCACCCGCCGCGGCCCCGGCCCCTCCTTCATGGCCGCGGTCCTGCCCGGCGACAACACCGAGGTCCAGCAGTCCGCGCGCACCTACCTCCACGAACGGATGGTCGAGCCGCTGCACCGCCGCTTCGCCGCCGAACACGTGGACCGCCCCCAGCTGCGGGCCGAACTCGCGGCGGCCGCCTTCGCCGGGATCATCCTGGCCCGCTCCAGCGGAGCCTTCACCGAACTCGCCAAGGCCGAGCCCGAGGAGCTGTTGCCCCTCCTCCACGACCTCCTGGCCGCCAGCCGCCCGACCGCCTAGCGGGGGCGGCCGGCCCCCACCGCGGCCTCGGGCCGGCGCGTCGCCTGAGCGGGCCGGTCCGCTAGGAGGGCTGGTCGACCAGCAGCTGGACGCCGTCGAGGATCCGGGCGAGGCCGAACTCCAAGGGGTCGACCGGGTCGGGGGCGAAGGCGCCGGCGGCGATGGCGCGGGTGAGAGTGGGGAAGCGGTCGGCGTGGCGCTCCAGGAGCTCGCCGGTGAGGCGGTTCCACTCCCGGCTGTGCTGCTCGTCGAAGTCGAGGTCCTGCTGGACGAGCGTACGGACCAGGCCCGCGACCAGCACGAAGACCCGGTGCTGCTCGGCCGCGGTCAGCCCGCTGGGCTCCAGGGCGGCGAGGGCCGCGTCGAGCCAGCCGAGCTGGTTGGGGCCCATCAGCTGACGGCGCATGGCGGTGGCGGCCAGTAGCCAGGGGTGGGCGCGGTGGGTCGCCGCGGACCGGCGGGCCCAGTCGGTGATCCGCTCCCGCCAGCCGGTCCCGGCCGTCGACGGGTCAGGGGCCTCGGCGAGGACGGACTCGACCATCAGCTCGATCAGTTCGGCCTTGCCGGGCACGTAGCGGTAGAGCGCCATCGCCGACACGCCGAACTCGGCGGCGACCTTGTTCATCGAGACGGCGTCCAGCCCCTCGGCGTCGGCGATCACCACCGCGGCCGCGGCGATGCGCTGGGGGGTCAGGCTCGGCTTGGGCCCCCGGGTCGGCTGGTCCTGCTCGCCCCACAGCAGTGCGATGCCCGCGCGCAGGTCACGCGCCTTCTCCCTGGCCATCCGACGCTCCCTCTCAGCTGGTGTTCCGCGGTGCCCGTTGACACCGCCCAGAACTGTATATACCTTAAACGCATCTGCTGACGCGATAAACAGTTTGGGAGACACGCCGTGCTTGCCACCATCGCCACCCTCTCCGCCGCCGCTCTCACCGCTCCCGTCGCCGGACTGCTGGGCTACCGGCAGCTCAAGCGCGCCGCGTTCGCCGAGCGGCTGCGGATCACCGGCCCGAAGGGGATCGAGGAGGCGGGCTTCGTCCGGATCGGCGGCATCGACCAGTGGGTCTCCATCCGCGGCGAGGACCGCGACAACCCGGTGATCCTGGAGATCCTGGGCGGCCCCGGCTCCTCCAACCTGGTCTTCATCCCCCGCACCCGGGGCTGGGAGAAGCACTTCACGATCGTGCGCTGGGACATGCGCGGCGCCGGCTTCACCTTCGCCGCCACCGGCCCGGAGGGGCAGGGCGAGCTGAGCTTCGAGCGGCTGTACCACGACGCCCTGGAGGTCACCGAGCACCTGCGGACCCGGCTCGGTGTCGACCGGCTGCTGCTGGTCGCCAACTCCTTCGGCACCGTCCTCGGCCTGCGGCTGGCCCGCAACCACCCCGAGCTGTACTCGGGTTACGTCGGCACCGACCAGAACATCATCGACGGCGGCCGGGAGCGCTCGGCCTACGACGCGCTCGTGGGCCGACTGCGCGCGGCGGGCCGCAAGAAGGAGAAGGAGCTGGCCACCGCCCTGGCGATGGGCGCCGACCGGTCGACGTGGACCACCAAGGACGTCGGCGAGTACAACAAGCTGGTCCTCACCAGCGACCCGCTCTCCTTCGACACCATGAAGACCGTGGTGGTGCGCTCACTCTGGTTCTCGCCCCTGCACACCCTGCGCGGCCTGCGGTCGTACCTGAAGGCCATGGAGTTCTCCGAGCGCCTCCAGCTGGAGGCCGCGGCCTTCGACGAGCGCGCCGAGGGGACGGAGTTCCGGATCCCGTTCTTCGTATTCCAGGGCGACAGCGACGTCCTCACCCCGCCCGAGCCGGCCAAGCGCTTCTTCGACGAGGTCACCGCGCCGGTCAAGGAGTTCGCGCTGATCCGGAACGCCAGCCACTTCGCGGGCTTCCGCCACCCCGACCAGTTCCTCGACCTGATGCTCACCGTGGTCCGTCCGGCGATCACCGACCGGCCGGTCGCGCGCTGAGCGCGGCGGCAGCCGTCACTCGGCCACCACGGCTATCTCGTGCCTCGCCGCCACGGCGGAGCCCGGGCGGGTGCACCGCACCCGCCCGGGCCGTCGATCACCGTCGATCACCGTCGCTCACTGCCTGCTGACGCTCAACTCCCGCTCAGCGCCTGCACATCGGCGTACCCCGGCACCGGCCCGACCGGCCCGCCCGAAGCGACGGCCGCCGCCGTGGCCACCGCCGCCGCCAGCGCCGCCCGGTAGAGCAGCGAACCCAGGCTGACCCGGGCCACCCCGAGTTCGGCCAGTTCGGCGAGGCCAGGGCCGGTCGGCGTCAGCAGGATGTTGAGCGGGACGGCGACCCGGCCGACCAGCCGGGCGATCACCGCCGGTTCGGTCACCCCGGGGACGAACACGCCGTCCGCGCCCGCCCGCTGGTAGACCTCCAGCCGCCGGACGGCCTCCGGCTCGGGGTCGTCCTGCCCGCACCAGTAGGTGTCGGTGCGGGCGTTCACGAACAGCTCCGGCACGGCCGCCTTCACCGCCGCAACCTTCGCCGCGTGGACGGCGGCCGGTGTCAGCGTGCCGTCCGCCCGGCCGTCCTCCAGGTTGATGCCGACCACCCCGGCCTGCGCCAACTCCACGGCCAGCTCCGCGACTTCGTCCGGGTCGTCGCTGAAGCCGGACTCCACGTCGACGCTGAGCAGGAAGTCGTCGCGGCCGAGCCGGCGGGCCAGCCGTACGGTCTCCGCGCGGGTGGCGGCGGCACCGTCCGGCAGACCGGCGGCGGCCGCCACGCCCAGGCTGGTGGTGCCGATCGCCGGGTAGCCCTCGGCGGCGAGGGCGACGGCCGAGGCGTGGTCCCAGGCGTTCGGCAGCAGCAGCGGGCGGCCGGGCCGGTGGTGCAGTGCGGCGAACGGGGTCATCGGGTGCAGTGCGGCCAAGGGGGTCATCGCTCCACCTCCGGGTTCAACTCGCCGACGGAGTCCGCGTAGTAGCCGGACGCCCGGGCGAGGTGGCAGACGATCTGACGGAAGCTCCAGCCCGCACCGGCGAGTCGTCCAGGTGATCCTCCGGCAGCGCGGCGACCCGCTGGGACCAGATCCGCCCGAGCCGGGTGAGCCGGCTGCGGGCCTCGTCCAGGTCGGCGACGGTGAACGGCGCGAGGTCGGCCGGGGTGGTGACGTTGGAGGCGTGCCAGTGGTCGGGCTCGGCCGGCTCGCCGGCCAGTCGGGCCTCCAACTCGGCCAGGTGGTCCAGGAGATGGTCGGCGACCCGGCGAACCACCTTGTGCGGGGTGTAGGTCCGCCCGTCCGCGTTCACGATCGGGCGCCCGTCCCAGGTCGTCCAGGTGGCGGCGAGACCGAGGACGTGATCCATCATCTCCGGGATCAGCACGGCGAGTTCGGCCTGATCGACGTCCCGCGAGGGCGGCACCGAGTCGTCCGCCGGGTCCGAGGAGCCGTACAGGATGCCCTCGGCGATGACCAGCGCGTGCGAGCGGCCCGGGCAGAGCCGGGGCTCGGCGCCGAAGGCCAGCGGCTCGCGGTCCGGCTGCTGGGCGGCCGCGACGTCCAGCAGGACGTGCGCCCCGGCGGGTACGGCGACCCCGCCGACCTCGGTCGCCCGGGCGGCGAAGCGGAGCATCGTCCGGACGGGCGAGTCCTCCCGCAGGGCGCCGGCCAGGCCGTCGGGGTGCCGCCGGGCGTGCTCGACCAGGGCGGCCGTGGCGTCACAGGCCTGGACGAGCAGGCCGATCCGGTTGGCCGCAGTCTCCTCGTCGGCGTCCCCCATCGCGGGCAGCAGCCGGGCGACCGCCGCGTCCGCCTCCGGGTCGTCCGGAGCCGGCTCGAAGTACGCCCGGGACACCACCGTCACGTCCCGCGCGACGGCCTCCGGCTCGGCCAGCCCGAGCGCCGCCGCCAGCACCCGGACCACCCGCAGCCGGACGTCCGTCCCGTAGCCGCCCGCCGCCGCGACCCGCAGCGCGGCCGGGTCCAGCCGTTCCAGGTCGGCCAGCACCAGCGCCCGCCGCCGGGCGTGCGGCCCGCCCGCGCTGAACCGGGCGACGGCGGCCCGCAGCCAGGCCACCGTGCCGTACGGGCCGGGCGTCGCGGGCGGCGGGACCAGCGCCGGGTCGGCCAGGGCCGCGGTCACGTCCTCGTACCGGGAGAAGTCGATCCGGATCACCGTGGGATCGCTCATGCGCCCACCTCGCTTCGCTCGGCGAGGGCATTCGCCCACGCGCACCTCTCGGTGATTCGCTCACTGCGCTCGCTCATGCGGCCATCGTGGCCCCGGCTCGTTTCGGTCCCGGCCGAACTGTGCCGGGGCGACCATGGCGGTATGCCCGACCATGGACGCATGCCGCTGGACCACCGGGGCTCCGCGCTCGCCGCCCTCGCCGCCCTGCTCGCCGACCCCACCCGCGCCGAGTTCTGCTCCGCGCTGCTCGACGGCCGCGCCTGGACGGCCGGCGAGCTGGCCCGGACCGCAGGGGTCGCGCCGTCCACCGCCAGCGAGCACCTCTCCCGGTTGATCGCGGGCGGGCTGCTGGCCGAGGAACGGCAGGGGCGGCACCGGTACGTCCGACTGGCCACCCCGGCCGTCGCCACCCTGATCGAGGACGTCACCGTCTTCGCCGAGACGGTCTTCGCCGAGGCCGCCGAGCTGCCGGACCGGGCGCCCCACACCCTCCGCGAGGCCACCCGGCAGAGCGCCGAGGCCCGCGCCCGGACCTGCTACGACCACCTGGCCGGCCGCCTCGGCGTGGCCCTCGCCGACGCGCTGCTCGACCGCGGCCTGGTCAGCGACGACGCCGGCCTCGCCGTCACCGAGCGCGGCCGCGCCTGGCTGGCCGCGCAGGCGATCGAACTTCCGCCGCGCGCGGGCCGCCCCGGCGGGCGCCCGGTGGTGCGCGGCTGCCTGGACTGGACGGAGCGCCGCAGCCACCTCGGCGGGGCGCTGGGCGCGGCGCTCTGCCGCACCGCCCTGGACCGCGCCTGGGTGGAGCGGATCGGCTCCGGCCGGGCCGTGCGGGTCACTCCGGACGGCGGCCGGGCGCTGCGCGAGCTGCTCGGGGTCGAGGTGTCCTGAGCCCCCGAAGTGCCCCGAGCCCCCGAGCCCCCGAGGCGGCCTGAACCCGCTCACCCCATCGACTTCGCCCCGTCCAGCGACTCCCGGATGATGTCCGCGTGCCCGGCGTGCTGCGCGGTCTCCGCGATCAGGTGCAGCAGCACCCGCCGGGCCGACCAGCTCGCCCCCGGCTCGAACCAGGGCGCCGGCGGCAGCGGGCGGGCGAGGTCCAGGTCGGGCAGGCTGCGGACCAGTTCGTCGGTGCCGCGCGCCACCGCCTCGTACGCGTCGAGCAGCCCGGCCAGCGTCTCGCTCTCCGTCATCCGGAACTGCGCCGCCCAGTCCCCGTCGCCGCTGCGCATCGCCTCCGCGCCGCCGGTGATGAACCGCGCCCAGCGCGCCTCGACCGCGGCCACGTGCTTGATCAGACCGCCGAGGCACAGCGCGCTGACCGTGGTCTGCCGGGCCGCCTGCTCGTCGGTCAGGCCCCGGACGGTGCGGCGCAGCAGGCCGCGGTGGTTGTCCAGGGTCTCGACGAGGTCCTCCCGCTCCCCCATCAGACGTCCACGGTCCTGGGCTGCTCGCCCACGGTCCGGCCGAGGTCGATCAGGCCGAAGGCCGCACCCTGCTGGTCGCCGACCGCCGCGAACCGGCCGAACGGGCTGTCCATCGGCCCGAAGTACACCGTGCCGCCGCGGGCCGTCAGCCGCTCGATCGCGGCGTCGGTGTCGTCCACGGCGAAGTAGACGCTCACGTACGAGGGCGCCTCGGGCGGCAGAAAGTCGCCCTCCGCCCCCATCCGGCCCAGCACCGGCCGGTCGCCGACCTGGAACATCCGGTAGTCCACCTGCTCGGAGTCCATCTTCTTGGTGCCGTACGGGAAGACCGCCGGGAAGAAGGCGTCGGCCTTGCCGGGCTCGCGGGTGACGATCTCGGCCCAGCTGTACGCGCCGGGCGCGCCCTGCTTCTCGAAGCCCTCGTGGGTCCCGCCCTGCCAGACACCGAACACGACCCCGCCCGGGTCCTTGGCGAGCACCATCGTGCCGACGTCGCCGATCGCCACCGGGCCCATGACCACCTCGCCGCCGTTGGTGCGGATCCGCTCGGCGGTGGCGGCGGCGTCCGGGGAGGCGAGGTACAGGCACCAGACGGACTGCGCCTGGTAACCGGGCATCGGCGGCACGAGCGCGGCCACCGCCCTGCCGTCCGAGTACGCCGTCGTGTAGGTGCCGAACTCCGACGAGCTCTCGCCGAAGGTCCAGCCGAGGACGTGGCCGTAGAAGGCTTTGGCGCCCTCCACGTCGGTGAACATCGCGTCGGCCCAGCAGGGTGTGCCCTCAGGTAGCGCAGCCATCTCTCAGCCCTTGTCCGTGACGATGCGGGCGCGCGTCGGAAGGCGCGCGGCCCCCGACTCGTCAGCCTAGCCACGACGAGGCGCACCCGCGCGGGCTTGCACGCGTGGGTGCGCCTCGGGTGTGCCGCCTCAGTTCGCCGGGACGACCCCGGTCAGCGGCGGGCGCAGCGAGGCCGTGCCGAGGCCGGTCGGGCCGAGCGGCACCGCGCCGGTCACGGCGGCGGCGCTCGGCTCGGCGTCCGGCGCGGCAGCGGGTACGGGTACGGGTACGGGTACGGGCACCGGCGGGACGGGGGCGGTCGGGACGGCCGTGGCCACCGGCACCTCAGGTGCCCCGGGCGTTCCAGGCACCTCAGCCACCACCCCGGGGGCCGCCGCCCGCGCCCGGACCGCCTCCGCGAGATCCCGCTCGGCGCCGAAGTGCCGTTCCAGGTCCTCCGTGCGGTAACGGCGGCAGTCCTGGTGCCACTTCAGGACGCCCGCGAGCCAGTTCTCCAGCTCCTTGACGTACCCGCCGAGCAGCTCCCGGGCGGCCGCGTCCAGTCCGAAGTCCTCGTACATCACCGGGAGTTCCCGCTGCGCGACGTGCTGGAACTGCTCCAGCCGGGAGTGCATCAGGTCGTCGACGATCCGGACCGCCGACGGATAGTCGCAGTTGAAGAAGTTCTGCACCACCAGCACGATGTTGTGCAGCTCGCCCTCGTACTCGACCTCCTTCTGGTACGAGAAGACGTCGTTGATCATGCACCCGTAGTCCATGGCGGAGTTCTCCAGCGCGCGCATCGAGCCGTGCCGGTACACCTCCTCCGGCACGGTCCGCCCGTGGCCGAGGCGGGCCAGCAGTGTGGTGAGCTCGGAGCCGAAGGTGGTGCGGCGCATCTCCAGGTAGTCGACCGGGTCCGGGATCCGGTTCTGGATCTGGTTACTGAGCTCCCAGATCCAGCTGGCCGTCATCACCTCGACCGACTCGCGCAGCCGGCCCCGGGCCTCGACGGCCATCGGGCCGGCGGTCCGCTCCCAGATGTCGGCGAGGCCGCGCTCCAGCGCGTTGACCGGCTCGGGCACGGGGCCACCGTCCAGCGGCATGAACAGCGACAGCCGGGCGTTGGCGGCCTTGGCGCCGGCCAGGTCACGGGTGCGCCCGAAGACCTTCGGGTAGTAGTCGTCCGCCCAGGTGCCCCAGGCCAACCAGGCCGAGGAGATGTCGAGTTGGTCGGCGGTGGCGTCCGGGTGAATGCCGGCCGCGCAGAGCGGGAGGTCGTAGTCGCGCATCGACTCGGCGTCCCAGATTCCGGAGCCGGGGACGTCGGGGTGCCCGGCGAGCATTCCGACCCGCTCGGCCCACTCGATCACCCGTTCCCGGGCGCCGTCCAGGTGCGGGCTCAGCGACAGGCTGAACGGCAGCCTGAACTCGGGCAGTCGGGACGGGCCGACGGGCTGGAACGGCACGTGGCCGTGCGAGCGCGCCCGCCGCTCGGCGGGGGCGACGGGGGCCGCCGCCTTCTCAACTCCCTTGCGCAGGACGTCCAGCGCCGAGGTTCCGATGCCGCCGATCGCGTACTGGTCCCACCAGTTGCCGGAACCCGGCAGGCCGGGCAGGCCAGGCAGGGCGGGCAGACCGCCGCCCGTTCCGGGTGTCACCTCGTCGGCCGAACCGGCCGCCGCACCCCCGCCGTTCATGTAGCGACTGGAGCGCATGTGCCACTCGTGCCCGCCGGCCTGCCAGTCCTGCAGGCCCTTGACGTACGCCGTCACCCGGGCGCGGCCCTCGGCGTCGAGCCCGGTCTCCGCGAACAGCACCGGCAGTTCGGTGAACACGGTGTTCTCGAACTGCTGGAGCCGCGAGGTGAGCAGGTCGTTGACCGCCTCGGCGGCCTCCTGGGTGGAGCACTCCAGGAAGCGCTCCAGCACCAGGATGCCGTTGCTCAGCTCGCCCTCGTCCTCGACCTCGCGCTGGTACGAGAAGATGTCGTTGCGCAGGTGCACCCCGTCGGAGAAGGCGTCCATCAGCACCCGCAGCGCGCGCGAGCCCGAAACCTCCTTCGGCACCTCGGCGTCGGCCGCGTACTCGACCAGCTGCGCGGACCACGGAGCGCCGCCGACCTTGCGGCGCATCTCGATGTACTCGACCGGGTTGGCCACCCGGCCGGCGTTGATGTTGGACAGCTCCCACAACGACTCGTTGAGCAGGTTGCGGGTGCTCTCGGCGAACCGGATCCGCCAGTCCTCGCCCATCGCCGGCACGGTGCGCCGCCACAGGTCGGCCAGGCCCGCCTCGACCGGGTTCTCCGGCTCGGGCGTCGGGGTGGTCGGGTCGGCCGGCATGAACAGCGGCAGCCGGTCGAGGTGCGCCTTGCCGCCCTCGCGGTCGTTGGTGCGCTTGTACATGTCGAGGAAGTGGTCGTCGAAGAAGAAGACCCAGACGTACCAGTCGGTGACCAGCGACAGCGCCTCGGCGGAGGTGTCGGGGTGGGTGTAGGAGCAGAGCAGCCCGTAGTCGTGGGCCTCCAGGTCGGCCTGATCCCAGATGCCCGATCCCTCCAGCATGCCCATCTCCCGGGCCCAGTCGGTGGAGTGGGCCCGTGCCTCGTCCAGATGGGGGTTGAGGCGCGCCGGGTGCGGCACGTAGAAGGACGGCAGTTCGAACGGCTGGGTCACGGCGGGCGAGCCTTTCTGGACGCGTCGTTTGGACCAAGAATGACCCGCCGTCATGTCGCCGCACCGGCACAACAGAAACAGTCATATGAGATGACCAGCCTGCTCGAACCTCCACTCGAACTCTCGCCCGAGCGATCGAGCAGCCCCGGATCGTCCGTACGGGGCCCGGATCGCCGCCCCCACCAGCGCATTCACCCCCGCGCGCACCTCACCACGACCACCCGCCCGGCCGAGCGCACACCCACCCCCGCGCGCACCTCACCCCGCCTCGACCGCCCCCAACTCGCCACTGGAACACCACCACAGGGGCGGACCGCCGAGCGGTCCGCCCCTGCGCTGGTGGCCACGTCAGGCCGCGAGCCCCAGGATCAGGGAGGCGGCGACGGGTGCCATGTAGATGAGGGGGAAGGGGATGTGGGCGTAGGCACGGGCGCGGACGACGGTGATGACGGCGCCGAGGAAGTAGAGGATGACGCCGACGGCGGCGGCGTAGCCGAGGGCCGGGACGGCGAGGCCGACCAGGAGGCCGAGGGCGCCGGCGGCCTTGGCGACGCCGAGCCAGGTCCACCAGGCGCGCGGGACGCCGTACTCGGCGAGGGGCCCCACGACGTACTCGGCCTTGGCGAAGACCGAGTACGCCGAGAAGCCGACCATGAGGGCGCCGAGGATGGTGACGATGGTGTGGGCGACGGACATTGGTGTGCTCCCCGTTCGGTGGCTGGTCGGTCGGACACAGCACTGACCCGGCGCGCGCCGCGGATGTGACAGGCGCGGACAAAAATTCTTCCGCGTCCTTCCGAAGGGCCCCCAACAAGCGTTCCGCCAACGAACAATGCAGGCCTGACAAGGCCGGGGTACCAAGACTTCCACCGCTACGGGCGTGTTGACGGCGCCCGCCCCGGCCGCGTCCACCAGACTGGGCGCCGACCCGACGTCAACTCCGAGGAGGGCAAACCCCATGAACGTCACCGTCCGGCTCGCCCAGCAGCCCGAGGCCGACGAACTGCTCGGACGGAGTGCGCTCGCCGCGCTCGTCGGCATGCTGCTGGACCAACAGGTTCCGATGGAATGGGCGTTCACCGGCCCGCTGACCATCGCCCAGCGCCTCGGCCGGGACGACCTCGACGCCCACGAGATCGCCACCTACAGCCCGGAGGAGTTCGTCGCCCTCCTCTCCGCGAAACCGGCCGTCCACCGCTACCCGGCCGCGATGGCCAAACGGGTGCAGCAGCTCTGTCAGTTCCTCGTCGCGCAGTACGACGGCAACGCCGCCGCGCTATGGAAGGACGCCCGCACCGGCAAGGAGCTGCTCAGCCGCCTCAACGCCCTCCCCGGCTTCGGCAAGCAGAAGTCGCAGATCTTCCTGGCCCTGCTGGGCAAGCAGTACGGGGTACGGCCGGAGGGCTGGCGCGAGGCGGCCGGCGCGTACGGCGAGGAGGGCTCGCACCGCTCGGTCGCCGACATCACCGGCCCCGATTCCCTCACCCTGGTACGGGAGTTCAAGCAGGAAGTGAAGCGCGCCGCGAAGGAGGCGAAGGCCGCCACCAAGCCCCGCACCACCTCGCGGGCGACCGCCGCGGCCGTGCCCGGCACCCGCTGAGTCGGCCGGAGGACGACGACGCCGAAAACCGATTGCCCCGCTCCGCCCCGCCGGGCGACGCTTCCGGCATGACCGCATCCACCCCCGCGCGCCACAGCGTGTCCGCGTTCTTCACCTCCGACGGGCGCCTGACCGGCGTCCCCCGCAAGGCGGCCCGCCGGGAGCAACTGCTGGCCCATCTCGCCGAGACCCTGTTCGAGCCGGGCCGCAGTTACACCGAGGCCGAGGTCAACGACGCCCTGCACACCGTGCACGACGACGCCCCCGCCCTGCGCCGCGGCCTGGTCGAGGCCGGCCACCTGGCCCGCCCCAAGGACGGCAGCAGCTACCAGCGGGTCCGGGCAGCCGAGCACCCGTAGCGGGCGTGCGGTCCGAGATACGCCGAGGGCCCCGGCCGCACACACGCGCGACCGAGGCCCTCGTCGAGCCGGGCGTCAGACCAGCACCGGCTGCTGCTCCTGCTCCTCCGCCGCGTCCCCCGCAGCGGCGGCACCCCCCGCCGCCCGCTTCCGCGGCAGCGCGAACATCAGCAGGAACACCGCTAGCAGCACCCCCGCGACCCACCACAGCGCGTTGGTGAACGCCCCGCCGAAGGCCGTCCCGACCGCGTCCGACGCGACCACGTCGTCCATCGCCCCGAAGAAGGCCACCGACACCAGCCCGAGCCCGAGCGCGTTCCCCACCTGCTGCACGGTGTTGATCAGCCCGGAGGCCGACCCGGCGTGCCGGCGCGGCACCTCGGACAGCACCGCGTCGGTGATCGGCGCGACGATCAGCCCCATCCCGAGGCCCATCACCACCAGCGGCAGGGCCATCTGCCAGGGCGCGATCGACGTCCCGTACCGGTCCGCCTCCCAGATGTAGGTGAGCACGCCCGCCGCCATCACCAGCGCACCCGCCTGGAGCACCTTCCGCCCGAACCGCGGCACCAGCTTCTGCACCGAGAGCCCGGCCGCCGTGGAGACCGCGAGCGAGAACGGGATGCCGGTCGCGCCGGCCTTGAGCGGGCTCCAGCCCAGCCCGACCTGCATGTAGAGCGTCCAGACCAGGAAGAAGATGCCGAGCGCCACCCCGAAGGCCAGCTGCACGCAGATCCCGGCCGCGAAGCTCTTCACCCGGAACAGCGACAGCTCCACCAGCGGCGATCCGTCCCGCCGGGTCTTGGCCTTCTCGTACACCACGAACAGCGCGAACACCGGCAGGCTCCCGGCCATCGACAGATAGCCCCAGAGCGGCCAGCCGGCCTCCCGGCCGTGGGTCAGCGGGTAGATCAGCATCAGCAGGCCGAGGCTGGCCAGCGCCACGCCGACCAGGTCCAGCTTCAGCGCGTGCTCGGCCTTGGACTCGTCGATGTAGCGGCGGCCGAGCAGCAGCCCGGCGATGCCGACCGGCAGGTTGATCAGGAAGATCGGCCGCCAGGCCAGGCCCAGCGGGTCCCATTCGGTGAGCAGCGCGCCGATCATCGGACCGGATACCGCGCCCAGTCCGACCACCGCGCCGAACATGCCGAACACCTTGCCGCGCTCCTCCGCCGGAAAGGTCGCGTGGATGATCGACAGCACCTGCGGCACCATCAGCGCCGCCGTGCCGCCCTGCAGCAGCCGCATCGCGACCAGCATCTCCGGACCGGAGGCCAGTCCGCACAGCGCGGAGGCCACGGTGAAACCGCCGATCCCGATCAGGAACAGCCGCTTGCGGCCGTGGATGTCGCCCAGCCGGCCGCCGGTGATCAGCCCGATCGCGAAGGCCAGCGCGTAGCCGCCGGTGACCCACTGGATGGCGCTGAAGGAGGCGCCGGTGTCCTGCTGGATGCTCGGGATGGCGATGTTGACGATGGTCACGTCCACCAGGTCCATGAAGGAGGCGACCATCACGATCGCCAGCGCGATCCACCTCCGCCTGTCGGCTCCCGCCGTGGTCATTCCGTACTCCTCGCTCTTCTGCTGCACGTCCACGAAGGTAGGGGCCATGTAGGCCAGGACCTGTCCCAGTTCATCCGGCATTCTGGACGGCATGACCGACACCCCGGCCCGGCTGCTGAACCTGCTGTCCCTGCTGCAGACCCCGCGCGAGTGGCCCGGCAGCGAACTCGCCGAGCGGCTCGGCGTCAGCCCCCGCACCATCCGGCGCGACATCGACCGGCTGCGCGACCTCGGCTACCCGGTGCAGGCCACCATGGGCGCGGTCGGCGGCTACCGACTGGTCGCGGGCACCGCGATGCCGCCGCTGCTGCTGGACGACGAGGAGGCGGTGGCCATCGCGGTCGGACTCCGGGCGGCGGCCGGACACGCGGTGGTCGGCATCGAGGAGGCCTCGGTACGGGCCCTCGGCAAGCTGCTCCAGGTGCTGCCCGCCCGGCTGCGGCACCGGGTGGGCACGCTCAACAGCGCCACCGTGCCACTGCTCACCGGGGACGGCCCGACCGTCGACCCGGAGGACCTCACCATGCTCGCCCGCGCCGTCACCGCCAAGGAGCGGCTGCGCTTCTCCTACCGGGCCCGCGACGGCGCCGAGACCCGGCGCAACGTCGAACCCGAGCGCCTCGTCTCGACCGGCCCCGCTGGTACCTGATCGGCTACGACCTGGACCGCGAGGACTGGCGGCTCTTCCGGATCGACCGCCTGAGCGAGCCCTTCGCCACCGGCGCCCGTTTCACCCCGCGCCCGCTGCCCGCCGAGGACGCCGCCGTGTTCGTGGCGAGCAGGCTGCGCGGCCAGTCGCCGACGCACACCATGGTGGCCACCGTCCACCGGCCCGCCGCCGAGGTCGACGGCTGGATGCCGTGGACCGGGGACTACGAGATCGAACCGATCGACGACCACAGCTGCCGCCTGCGCTCCCGGGCGGACTCCCTGCGGTGGCTGGCGGCGGGGCTGCTGATGCTGGACTGCCCCGTCGAGGTGCACGAGCCGCCGGAGCTGCGCGAGCACCTGCGCAGGCTCGCGGACCTGGCCGACCACGCGGCGAACCGGCCGGGTCAGGACCGGGGCCAGTGACTCAGGCCGGGACCCGGTACCAGCCGTTGCCGCAGCGGAAGCGGAGCACGCCGTCCCGGCCGTAGGCGTGGTGCCGGTCCAACTCCCCCGGCAGGTCCAGCCGCTCCCGGCGGACCTCCCGCCAGCCCTTCCGGCTCTCCCGTACGCACCGGACCAACTCGCCGTCGGGCTGCAGGAAGACGGCCCGGTCGTCGGCGATCGCGAAGCCCACCGGCTGCCGGACCGGCAGCCGCATGCTGAGGGGCGGCCCACCGCCCGGGTCGGCGGCGGTGAGGAAGGCGCGCTCCCCGTACCAGGCCAACCAGACCCGCCGCCCCTCGGTGGCGGCGGCGAGGCCCTCCATCGGATCGTCGGGCAGGTCCTTGAAGTCCGGAACCCAGACGGTCCGCCCGGCGCCGTCCAGGCCCAGCAGGCCGCGCCGGGCGAGCGGGTTGTCTCCGTAGCGACCCTCATCGCCGAAGGCCAGCCAGATCCGGCCTTCACGGTCCGTCACCAGTGCCTGGACGTCGTCGCCGAGCTGCAGCCGCCGGGTCGGCCGGCCGTCCGGTGCGAACACCAGGCCGTTGAGCTCCCAGCCGTCCGCCAGCTCCTCCGCCCGACCGTCCACCACCAGCGGCCGACCGCCCGGCAGCAGACCGAGGTACGTCGGGTGGTGGAGCGGGACCCGCGGCAGATCGAGCCGCCGCTCACCAGCCCGTGCGACGGTCACCAGACAGGCGTCGTACGGCGGTTCCGGTTCCGGTCCGGCCGTCAGCAGGACCAGCAACTCCCCACCCGGCCCAGCCGTCCAGGTCGCGGCCCGGCGGCCCGCCCGCCAGTCCTCCTCGGGCAGCCGCCAGACCTCGACCGGACGATCGGACGTCGACACCGCTCCTCGCTCCTCAGACCCCGTACTCGCCGGTCAGCAGCGCCCGTCCCAGGGTGTGGAAGGTCAGGTTGAAGCCGACCTGGGCCGCCGGGGTGTCGGCGGTGACGTCCAGCTTCTCCACGTCCAGCGCGTGCACCGCGAACACGTACCGGTGCGGGGCGCCGGGCGGCGGGGCGGCGCCGTCGTACTTGTTGCCCGGGAAGTCGGTGCGGCCGTGGAAGGAGGCCGCGCCCGGCAGGCTCTCGTCCGACGAACCCGCGCCGCGCGGCAGTTCGACGGTGTCGGCGGGCAGGTTGAGGGCGAGCCAGTGCCACCAGCCGGAGCCGGTCGGCGCGTCCGGGTCGTAGCAGGTGACGGCGATGCTCTTGGTGCCCTCCGGCAGGCCCGACCAGGCCAGCTGCGGCGAGAGGTTGCCGCCGGAGTAGATGAACTCCCGGCCCAGCGTGCCGCCTTCGACGAAGTCCTGGCTGCTCAGCGGGAAGGACGGCACCTGCGGCAGGAACTCGTACGGCAACGGCGGACGAACACTCATGGGGTGCACCTCTCACGGTCGGAATGACACGGGTCACTGTAATGGGGTGCACGTCCGATCCGGCCACCCCTACAGTCGACGTCATGGCCTCGAAACTCGCCCAGCTGTTCTCGGATTCCCGCCGCGCGCTGCTCACCATGCTCGGGATCCAGGCCGTCATCTGGTCCGTCCAGGTGGTGAACTGGCTGGACGACTACGACCTGTCCAAGGAGTTCGGCCTGCGCTCGGAGCAGGTAGGCGACCTGCCCGAGATGTTCACGATGCCGTTCCTGCACTTCAGCTGGGACCACATCATCTCCAACTCCTGGCCGCTGTTCGTGCTCGGCTTCCTGGCCGCCTACCGCGGCATGCGGACGTTCCTGCTGGCCAGCCTGGTGATCGCGGTCTCCGGCGGGCTGACGGTCTGGCTGCTGGAGAGCCCGAACACCGTGACGGCCGGAGCGAGCGGCATGGTCTACGGCTACCTCGGCTACGTGGTGCTGCGCGGCGTCCTGGACCGCAACGTGCTGGACGCCGTCGTCGGCATCGCCGTCGCCGCGGTCTACTGGACCATCCTGATCGGGGTGCTGCCGATCGCCCACGGCGTCAGCTGGCTGGGCCACCTCGGCGGGCTGATCGGCGGACTGGCCGCCGCCGTCCTGCTCCGCAACCAGACGCAGCCGAAGCCCGCGCCCGCCGCCCCGGCCCCGGACAGCCCCAACGCCGCCCTGCTCAAGCAGCTCGACGACCTCGGGCTCTGAGCCAAGCCAGGTCTAGACCAACCCCACCCCTGCGGCTAGCGTGAACAGCCCGCCCGCGCACCTGTCTTCCCCTGCTCCGGAGCCGCACCGTGGAGTCGTCCGTCCTCGCCTTCGCCACCGACCTGCTCGACGAGGGCGCCGACACCTTCTTCGGCAACCTCACCGACCGCGCCGGAGTCGGCGGCGTCACCCTGGCCTCGGTCTACCACGGGGCCCGCGACGTCTTCCCGCACAATCCCCGCCGGGTGATCCGCTACCTGGAGCCGGGCGCGGCCTACTTCCGCCCCGACCCGGCGCGCTGGCAGGGCCGGCGCCTGGCGCCCGTCCCGTCCACCGCCATCGGCGACCGCGACCCCTTCGCCGAGGCCGCCGCCGAGGCCGGCCGGCGCGGCCTGAAACTGCACGCCTGGACGGTGTTCTGCCACAACGACCGGCTCTGCTTCGCCCACCCCGACTGTGCCCCGGCCAACGCCTTCGGCGACCGCCAGCTCACCGAACTCTGCCCGGCGAACCCGGAGGTCCGCGAGTACGCGCTGACCCTGGTCGACGAACTCGCCCGCTACGGCGTGGACGCGATCCGCGCCGAGTCCCTGCACTTCCACGGCCTGCGCCACGGCTACCACCACGAGCGCTACTTCGAGGAGCTGGGCCCGACCGCCGAGGCCCTGCTCGGCGTCTGCTTCTGCCCGCACTGCCGCGCCGCCGCCACCCGTGCCGGCGTCCCCGCCGAGCAGGTCGCCGAGGCGGTACGGACCGAACTGCGCCACCGGCTGGCCGACCAGGAGGCCGCCGCCGAGCCCGCCGATCTGAGCGCCCTCGCCGACGGCGCCTTCGCCGCCTACGTGGACGCCTCCGCCGCCACCGTCACCGCGCTCGCGGCCGACCTCACCGAGCAGGCCCGCCGGCACGGCATGCGGCTGAGCTTCATGGACGGCGGCGGCCCCGGCAAGGGCTGGCTGTCCGGCATCGACCTGCCCGCCCTCGCCGGGGCCACCGACCAGATCGAGACCCTCGGCTACGCCAGGACTCCGGAGGCCGTCCGGGAGAAGCTCGCCGCCTTCGCCCTGCACGGCGTCCGCGCGCAGCGGATGGCGGTGATCCTGCGCCCGATGACCTCGGACTGCGACGGCCCGGAGAACCTCGCCGCCAAGATCGCCACCCTGCGTGGACTCGGCGTCCCCGAGGTCGAGTTCTACAACTACGGCCTGATGCGGCTGTCCTCGCTCGACCGGATCGGCGCCGCGCTCTCCAGCTGAGGGCGCACCGCCGCCGCTTGGACGTCCCGAACCGGCTGCGCAGGATCTCCTGCGCGGGATCTCCTGCCCGAGCTGCTTCCCGGCCGAGCGCGCGACGGCCGGGTGAGGGCGGCGGACAGGTGAGGGCGGCCGGCGGGTGAGGGCGGAGGACATCGGGCACACTCCTGGGCGGATCGGGACACGGGATCGGGACACTTCGCGTTCAGGACCGGAATCCGATCGGAACCGGGGCCGATGTTCGCGACATTTCCCGTCAAACAGCCGCATTCGTCCATCTGCGGTTCACACCCGCGCGCGTGGCGGCGTCGCGGCTGCTGCGCCATCCGCCGCCCAAACGGTAGGCTTTCCGTGTGATCTTCAAGCGCATCGGCAATGGGCGGCCGTACCCGGATCACGGCCGGACGAGCACCCGCCAGTGGGCTGACGTCGCCCCACGTCCGGTGCGGCTCGACCAGCTGGTGACCACCAAGGGCCAACTCGACCTGGAAACCCTGCTGGCCGAGGACTCGACCTTCTACGGGGACCTCTTCGCCCACGTGGTGAAGTGGCACGGCGACCTCTACCTGGAGGACGGGCTGCACCGGGCCGTACGGGCCGCGCTGCAGCAGCGCCAGGTGCTCCACGCCCGCGTCCTCGAGATGGACTGACGACGCCCCACCTCAGAGCGCCGGCCCCCAGGACACCGGCCCCAGGCCAGCGGCCCCGGGGCATCCACGCAGGCTTCACGGACCGCCCCCTCGCCATCCGGCGGAGGGCGGTCCACGCGTACCCGGGTACCTCCTTTCGGGTACCGGCGTACTCCACATGATGATCGTTTAGTACCTTCTCAGCTGTACGGCACTACTCTGCTGACTACGGCTGCGACCAGGGGATCCGCCCGCACGTGGGTGGCGCCTCTACCCGGCCCACCCGTCATCCCGACCCCGCCCTGGCACGAGGGGGAGACAAACCGTGAGCATGTTGACTCCCCAAGGCCTCAAGGGGAAGCAGTACCGCATCACCGGCAACGCCTACCCACGGCTGGGCCGGCCCCCGAAGAAGAGCCGCAAGGTGATCGCCGCGCTCGCCGGCCTGCTGGCGCTGGCCCTGATCGCGCTCGGCGGCGTGCAGCTCTACGACATCTTCACCGGCAAGGACAAGAACGCCTCCGCACAGGCCTGCGCGACGTCGTCCGGCAAGCCGCTGGCCGCCCCGGCGCCGGGCGCCACGCCGGGCGCCCCCGCGGCCTCCGGCGCCACCGGCCCCGCCACCGGCCCCGCCACAGCCGGCGCCCCCGGGGCCCCCGGCGGCGACCCGCACGTCATCCCACAGGCCTCGGCCGTCACGGTGAACGTCTACAACGCCACCACCAAGGCCGGCCTGGCCGGGCGGACCGCCGACGAGCTCAAGAAGCGCGGCTTCACCATCGGCAAGGTCGGCAACGCGCCGGCCGAACTGGACAAGAAGGTGCCCGGGACCGCCCAGGTGATCGCCGGCCCGGCCGGCGCCGGGGGCGGCACCCTGGTCGGCGCGCAGATCGCCGGGGCCACCGTCACCGCCGACGCCCGCACCGACGCCAGCGTGGACTTCGTGATCGGCGACAGCTACAACGCCCTGCTGGACGAGACCCAGGCGGCGGCCGCCCTCGCCCTGGCCACCAAGCCCTCCCCCACCCCGAGCGCCACCGGCAGCTGCTGAGGCCCGACGGACACGCAGGAGCCCCCGGCAGACGCAGTGCCGGGGGCTCTCGGTCGTTCGGAGTCGTGCCTGAAGGGGGCCGTACGCAGCAGGCCGGTCGTAGCAGGTCGGTCGTAAGCGGGGACTCAGCCCGCGGTGCCGTACAGCCGGTCGCCCGCGTCGCCCAGGCCGGGGACGATGTAGCCGTTCTCGTTCAGCCGCTCGTCCAGGGCCGCGGTGACCACGGTGACCGGCAGATCGGCCAGCTCGCGGCGCATCACCTCGACGCCCTCCGGCGCGGCCAGCAGCACCACGGCGGTGACGTCGGTGGCGCCGCGCTCGATCAGCATCTTGATCGCGACGACCAGGGTGCCGCCGGTGGCCAGCATCGGGTCGAGCACGTAGACCTGGCGGCCGGAGAGGTCGTCCGGCATCCGGGTGGCGTACGTGGAGGCCTCCAGGGTCTCCTCGTTGCGCACCATGCCGAGGAAGCCCACCTCGGCGGTCGGCAGCAGGCGGGTCATCCCGTCCAGCATGCCGAGGCCGGCCCGCAGGATCGGCACGACCAGCGGACGGGGGTAGCTGAGGCGGGTGCCGAGCGTGACCGCCACGGGCGTGGTGATCTCCACCTCGTCGGTGCGGACGTCCCGGGTGGCCTCGTAGGCGAGGAGGGTCACCAGCTCGTCGGTCAGGCGACGGAAGGTCGGCGAGTCGGTGCGCTCGTCGCGCAGGGTGGAGAGCTTGTGGGCGACCAGGGGGTGGTCGACGACGTGGAGACGCATGTATCGAGGTTAGCCCGGTCCCGGACGCCTGTACGACACGCCGTGCCACAGCCGCCCACCAGCCGGGGTGACACTGCCGTGACACGCCGTGACACATCGCGAATGTCCGGACGGAACCGTCTCCTGTGGTATCAACCCGCCCGTTCTGGGAATGTCACGTCTTATGACGAGCAACCCGAATGCCGGGGACGGCTCGGCGGACGAGCCCGTCGGCGGGGCGGCCCTCGGCGCCGGCCCGCCGCACGACCCTCCGGAGACCGAGGCGGAGCGCCGCAGGCGACGGGCCGTCTTTCTGCGCGAGCTCGCCGAGGCCCGCGAGCTGAGGGAGCGGGTCCAGCCCAGGCGGACCAAGGAACGGCGGATGCGCGAAGCGATGCGGATGCGAACATTCCGGATCTGACGCGGCTCTGACGCGGTTCCGTCGGGGAGCCGACGCCGATCCGACGGGGATCGGAACCGGGTCCGACCGGGGTCCGACCCGGGTCCGCGATGGCCGCCGACTCGACCGACCCGACCCCGACGGACGTTCGGACCAAATTTCGACCGCGTTCGGACACTCCCGGCCCGGCTCCGCTGTCCGCCACCTGGTCCTTCCGACACGACCTGCAAAGACGCGCTGCCGAACACCCCCCGCAAGGGCGGGCTTTCTGTCACGATTCCGATGGGACGGTCCGAACAAGCGGACCGCCTCTGGCGCGGGGGCGGCCAGATTTCCGCGTTGCCCGAACGCGCCGACAGCCGAGACCGATGATCTTGGGAGTGTCCCTGGTGGCGTACTTCGCTGCAGTGCTTGCTCGCACCGAGGACGGGTGGGATGTGAGCGAGACGGAACTCGACGACGTCGAAACCCTGGCCGATCTGGCCGACCTGGCCCGCGACTGCGCACAGGACGACGACAGCGTCCTGATCTTCATCGAACAGGAGGACTCCTGGTTCGCCATCGTCCGGGTGGACGGTGAGGAGGACCCGCGGATCTTCGTGTCGGACGGCGCCGCCGCCGCCCGCAGCTCCTACGGCTCCGTCCTCACCGACGAGCTGGTCGACCAGGCCGGCGAGAGCGAGTTCGGCGACCTGGACCACCTGCTGGACGAGGCCGAGGACGCCGAGGACCAGGACGACGAGGACGCGGACGCCCGCGGCGGCGTCCCGGTCGGCCCGCTCGGCGACGCCCACCTGCTCACCGAGTTCGGCCTCGCCGCCGACGAGCTGCTCGCCCTCAGCGGCGAGGGCGCGGTACCCGGCGACGCCCTGGAGGAGATCGCCGAGGCCCTGGGCTGCGGCGAGGTCCTGGAGGCGGTCCGGTAGCGGGCGGATGCCCGACACTGGATGCCATGCAGCCCGCATCCACCCCACTGACCGTCCCGTACGTCCCCCCGCTGCCCGCCCCCGTCCGCCCCGACCCGGTCCGCGACCGCTGGGCGGCGCCGATGCGCCTCGCCATCGCCGAGGCCGCCCTGGCGCCGGCCACTGGTGACGTCCCGGTCGGGGCGCTCGTCCTGGGCCCGGACGGCGAGGTGCTCGGGCGCGGCCACAACGAGCGCGAGGCGGTCGGCGACCCGACCGCGCACGCCGAGGTGGTCGCGATCCGGCAGGCGGCGGAGAAGATCGGGGAGTGGCGGCTGAGCGGCTGCACCCTGGTCGTCACGCTGGAGCCCTGCACGATGTGCGCCGGCGCCATCGTGCTGTCCCGGATCGACCGGGTGGTCTACGGCGCCCTCGACGAGAAGGCCGGCGCGGCCGGCTCGCTCTTCGACGTGATGCGCGACCGCCGGCTCAACCACCGCCCCGAGGTGATCTGGGGCGTCCTCGCCGGGGAGTGCGGCGAGCAGCTGCGCGCCTTCTTCGACACCCACCGCTGAGCTTCGACACCCCCGCCGAGCCCTCGGCCACGGTCCCGCCGATAACGGATTTCGTGACCGCGCCACCCGTCCGGTAGAGTTCCCCTCGGTAGCGTGTCCGAGCGGCCAAAGGAGCACGCCTCGAAAGCGTGTGTGGGGGCAACTCCACCGTGGGTTCGAATCCCACCGCTACCGCTGGAAAGCCCGAGGGCCCGTCCGATCCGGACGGGCCCTCGGCGTTTCCGCGCACCCTCGGACGCGGAAACGGCTCCGCACTCCGGGCCGATGACCACCATTGCCCGGCCCGTACGGAGCCTGGAGGGGGAGCGGCTCGGGGGGACTGACCGCTCCCCCGGCGGAGTCCCACAACCGGTGCCGCGTCGGGGGGACGTCGCGGCGCCCGGTCCCACAGCGGGGAGCTCCGGATCCACGCACCGGGGGATTCCTGCCAGCTCCCCGGTACGCCATCCATCCTGCCGCCCCGGTCCCGTCCGGGCACCCGGAGAAAGGCCCCGGTCGCGGGGACCTTCGTCCTGTCGGACGAACGCGTCGCACACTTGATAGCCCGTCCGGTGGATAAGCTGCCCTGCAGGGCCGCTCGGGGACCCGAATGGCGGCGGCCCCACCGCAGGGAGGAAGGTCACGATGGCGCAGGCGAAGAAGATCGGCATGATCCTCCTGCTCATCTTCGTGCTCTACTCGATCATCACCTCACCCGCCCGCTCCGCCGAACTCGTCCAGCTCGGCTTCGAAGGCATCTCGAACGCGGCCAAGGCCGTCGGCACCTTCATGACCGGCCTGATCAAGTAGCGGTCGGCCCGACAGCCGGACGGCCCGCGACCGGCCCGGGTACACCGGCTACGGTGGGCGGGACCCTCTACCCCCGTCCGCGAGGAGCGGCAATCGTGATCCGGCACCTGGTCCTGTTCAAGCTCAACGAAGGCGTCACCAAGGACGAAGAGCGCGTGCTCGCCGGCGCCAAGGCGTTCGCCGAGCTCGGCTCGCTGATCCCCGAGCTCCGCGAGTGGGAGTGCGGCTGGAACACCACCGAGCGGGACATCGCGTACGACTACGCGATCAACAGCCTGGTCGAGGACCGCGAGTCCCTGCAGGCCTACCTGACCCACCCGGCCCACCAGGCCGCGGCGGGCCGGTGGCGCGAGTTCGCCACCTGGGTGATCGCCGACATCGAGGTCTGATCCCCACCCGGCCGTCCCCCGGACGGCCCGCGCCGCCCCGCCCGGCCTCCGGGCGGGGCGTCCTGCTCCGTCCAGGAACAACCCTTGCGGCGCTTCGGCGACGGGACCGGTGGAGGCCGGGCGCCCCACCAACACACCTCCATCGGGTGCTTGCCCGACCTGTGCCCACCTTGTGATGCTATGACCGGTTTTGCCGGACATGGCGAGGTGGTGAAGCAGCCGCGACACCCGATCCGCAGGGCCCGCCGTTGTCGACTTTGGGAGGGGTGACGTGTCCGTGGACGAGGTGCTGGCTGCGATCATCAGCCCGGCCGGCGAGCTCCGCCCGGACGGGCTGCGCGGCGCCGGCGGCCGGCCGGCCGTGGACGTACGGACGCTGACCCGGGTGCTGTTCGAGCGGCTCGCCGAGCTGCCGCCGGACGCCCCCGAGCGGGAGCGGGTCCGGGCCGCCCTGATCGAGGTGAACATCCCGCTGGTCCGCTACGCGGCCACCCGCTTCCGCAGCCGCAGCGAGCCGATGGAGGACGTCGTCCAGGTCGGCACCATCGGCCTGATCAACGCGATCGACCGCTTCGACCCGGAGCGCGGCGTCCAGTTCCCCACCTACGCGCTGCCGACCATCCTCGGCGAGATCAAGCGCTACTTCCGGGACAACGTCCGCACCATGCACGTCCCGCGCAGGCTCCAGGAGCTGTGGGTCCAGGTCAGCAGCGCCATGGAGGAACTGACGGTGCTGAACGGGCGGGCCCCCAAGGTGCCCGAGATCGCCGCCAGCCTGCGGATCCCCGAGGAGGACGTCCGGGCCTGCCTGGACGCCGGACGGGCCTACAACGCGGCGTCCCTGGAGGCCGCGCAGGAGCACGAGGGCGGGCTCGCCCTGCTGGACCGGCTCGGCTACGAGGACTCCGCGCTCGCCGAGGTCGAGCACCGCGACATGGTCCGCCACCTGCTGGTCCAGCTCCCCGAGCGGGAGCGGCGGATCGTGATGCTGCGGTTCTTCGCCAACCTCACCCAGTCACAGATCAGCACCGAGCTGGGGATGTCCCAGATGCACGTCTCCCGGCTGCTCTCGCGGATCCTGACCAGGCTTCGCACCGGCAACTCCTGGGAAGAGTGAGATCGCAGCGCGTTACCCCGGCGTGACATCTTGCGACGTTCGGGTTTGCCGTGGATCGTGTTCCGGTATGCAGGGGGTTGGGCCCTCGCCGGGAACCTCCGCGCGACGGCCCCCGTTCAACTGTCAGTCACAAGGGGGTGGGTGCATGTCCGGAGAGCTGGGCACTGCGGAGATCCACGCTGGTCAGGCCAAGGGCACCGTGGTCACCGAGGACCGGATCCCGCACCAGCGGGCCACGTCTCTCGAAAGGCCCGTCGCCGAGACGCCCGGCCCCGGAGCTCCGCCCGAGACGCCGCCCGGCTCCGGGCTGGACACCCGGACGCTCTCCCGCTCGCTGTTCCTGCGGCTGGCCGCCCTGGAACCGGGCAGCGCGGAGCACACCTACGTCCGCGACACCCTGATCGAGCTCAATCTGCCGCTGGTCCGGTACGCCTCGGCGCGCTTCCGCAGCCGCAACGAGCCGATGGAGGACATCGTCCAGGTCGGCACCATCGGCCTGATCAAGGCGATCGACCGCTTCGACCCGGAGCGCGGGGTGGAGTTCCCCACCTTCGCGATGCCGACCGTGGTCGGCGAGATCAAGCGCTTCTTCCGGGACACCAGCTGGTCGGTCCGGGTGCCGCGGCGCCTCCAGGAGCTGCGGCTGGCGCTCACCAAGGCCGGGGACGAGCTCTCCCAGCGGCTGGACCGCTCCCCCACCGTCGCCGAGCTGGCCACCTGCCTGGGCGTCAGCGAGGAGGACGTGGTCGAGGGCCTCGCGGTGGGCAACGCGTATACCGCGAGCTCGCTGGACTCCAGCCCCGGCGAGGAGGACAGCGAGGGGCCGCTGGCCGAGCGGCTCGGCTACGAGGACCTCGCGCTGGAGGGCGTGGAGTACCGGGAGTCACTCAAGCCCCTGCTGGCCAAGCTGCCGCCGCGCGAGCGCCGGATCATCATGCTGCGCTTCTTCGGCAACCTCACCCAGTCGCAGATCGGCGAGGAGATCGGGATCTCCCAGATGCACGTCTCCCGGCTGCTCACCAGGACGCTCACCCAGCTCCGCGCGGGGCTGATCAGCGAGAGCTGACCCCTCGCCGACTCAACCGCCGCCGCCGTCCAGCAGGTTGGTCCGCAGCCCGGTCAGCACGCCCTCGTCCAGCCCGAGCCCCTCCCGCCAGAACACGTCGAAGCCGCTCCAGCCGGCCTCGACCTCCGCGAAGGCCGCGTCCAGGTAGGCGCGGTCGGCCCGGAAGACCGGCAGGAGGAGCTCGGGCTCGCGCATCAGGCCGCGGCTGCCGAAGTCGTCCAGCACCCTCGTCACCACCGGGGCGGAACGCTCGTTGGTGAGCAGGTAGTCGGCGAGCACGGTCTCGCGGTCCACGCCCAGGGCGGTCAGCACCAGCGCGGCGGCCCAACCGGTGCGGTCCTTGCCGGCCGAGCAGTGGAACAGCAGCGGCACCCCGTCCGACGCGGCCAGCAGCCGCAGCAGGTCGGCGAAGCGCTCCCGGGCCTGCGCGTCGGTGACGAACCAGCGGTAGAGGCCGGTCATCATCGCGGCCGCCCGACCGCCGCCGAGCAGGGCGCGCTGCTTGCGCGCGCTGCGGTCGGACAGGGCGCTGCGCAGCGTCAGGTGGATGTCGAAGTCCGTTGCCAGCAGCGGAAGATGGTGCAGGGTCACGCTGTCCGGAAGACGGTCCGGGCCGGTTTCGCGAATCTCCTCGGCGCTGCGCAGGTCCACCACCCGGCGCAGGCCGAGCGCGCCCAGCGGTCCGAGGTCCTCGGCGGTGACATGGTTCAGGCCATCACTGCGCAGGGCCACTCCATCGCGGATCGCCCGCCCGTCGGCCGTCCGATAGCCGCCCAGATCCCGGGCGTTGACCGCGCCGCGCAGGCCGAGACTGCGCCCGACCAGCTCCGCTGCGTCCGGCTCCGGGAGCGCATTCCGTGCGTCTCCGATTCGCTCGGACTCGATCTGTCGATCGGTCACCCGCGCGCCTCCATTGCATATTCAGACTGTCACATGGCACAGCGGTGCCCGATATTGCATGAACCTGCCCGTCGGACCGGCGAGATGTGCAAGAGTGTCATGCGCAACGACGACAGTGTAGGCGTCCTGCGGAACCACCTGAGCCGCACACTCGGTAACCAGCTGTAGCGCTCGGCTTCCGTTTTTTCATTTTCAATTCATTATTTGCGCGGGCGGTCCGGTTGCGGTCACAATCAGCGCCTCCATGGCTTCGCCATGAACGTTGGTAACAGGTTCGCTGCACTCTCGCCCAATTGGTCCCTCGCACAGTCGACCCTCGACCAGGATGGGCGCCGGGCAGCCTGCTGCCCGCGAACAGCTACACGGGCGGGCGAGCGCAGAGCAGCGCTGCGCCGGCCCCAAGGGGAGGATCAACCATGGGTCGAGCGACCCGAAGAGTTGCCGCTTGCGCAGCGGCAGTTCTGCTGGCCAGCGGCCTGCAGACCACCCTGGCCCACGGCGACACCACGCCGCCCAGGATCGACCTCACCGTCCTGGTCATCGACGACGGGGGTCCGTCCGTCGCGGCGATCACCGCCGAGTTGAAGAGCCAGGGGACGCCGTACAAGGTCGTCAGCCTCAATGACCCCAACCGCCCCGTCATCGACTCGGCTTTCCTTAGCGACACGCTGAACGGGCAGCCGCGGGGGAAGTACCAGGGCATCGTGCTGCCCAACGAAAACCCCTTCCCCAACAGTGCCGCCGAGATGACGGCGATCGCGACCTACGAAGCCGCTTTCAACGTGCGGCAGATTGACGCGTACACCTGGGCCAGCCCGGCCGTCGGTCTGAACTACGCGCAGAATCCCGGTTTCGTCGGGACCCTCGACGGATTCCAGGCCGCCACCACCGCGGCCGGAACTTCGGGGCCCTTCGGGTACCTCAAGGGCAGCGTGCCGTTCGAGGACAACGACCCGAACGTCAGTGAGAGCTACGGCTACCTGGCGACCCCACTCGCCAACCTGCCGTCCGGCGCCTCCTTCGTCCCGCTGGTCGACGCGCAGATACCCAACTCGACCACCCGCGGTTCGCTGGTCGGTGAGTACACCCACGACGGCCGCAAGGAACTGGTCGTCACCTTCGTCTACAACCAGTACCAGCAGCAGTTCCGGCTGCTGGCCCGCGGCATGGTCGACTGGATCACCCAGGGCGTCCACCTCGGCTACGACCGCAACTACTTCGCCACCCACGTGGACGACGTGTTCCTGGCCGACGACCGCTGGGACACGGTGCTCAAGTGCACCCCCGGCGACGTCACCTGCCCGCCCGGCACCCCGGACAGCGCCAACCCGATCCGGATGACCCCGGACGACGCCAACTACCTCAAGCAGTGGCAGACCGCCAACAACTTCACGCTGGACATGGTGTTCAACGGCGGCGGCAGCGAGGACTGGAAGGCCGACCACCAGACCACGGTGGACCCGACCGCCAACCAGATGATCAGCGACCAGAACAGCTACCGCTGGGTCAACCACACCTACACCCACCCGTACCTGGGCTGCGTGCAGGACGTCAGCGTGGTGCCGTGGCGCTGCACCAAGGACGCCTCGGGCAACACCGTCTGGGTCGACCAGAACACCATCTCCACCCAGATCAAGAACAACTTCGACTGGGCCGCCAAGAACGGCCTCAACGTCGACCCGCAGGTGCTCGTCACCGGCGAGCACTCCGGCCTGCTGACCGCCCCCCAGGAGACCAGCGACAACCCGAACCTGGCGCCGGCGCTCGCCGCCAACGGCATCAAGTTCACCGGCAGTGACGCCTCCCGCGAGCCCGCCCAGCGGCCCGTCGGCCCGTCCACGCTGACCGTGCCGCGGTACCCGATGAACGTCTTCTACAACGCCGGCACGGCGCAGGAGGAGGCCGACGAGTACAACTGGATCTACACCAGCAAGGCCAACGGCGGCAGCGGCGTCTGCGAGAACAACGCCAACTCCACCTGCCTGCCCAAGCCGCTGGACACCACCACCGGCTACCAGTCGTACATCGTGCCGCTGGAGGCCCGGATCGACCTCGGCCACGTGCTGAGCAACGACCCGCGGCCGCACTTCGTGCACCAGTCGAACCTCTCCGAGGGCCGCATCCTGTACCCGGTGCTGGAGAAGATCCTCGGCACCTACCGCTCGCTGTACGCCGACAACACCCCGATCGTGAACCTCGGTGAGCGCGAGATCGGCCAGGAGTTCCAGAAGCGAGCGGCCTGGAACGCGGCCGTCGCCTCCGGCCGGGTGACGGCGTACAAGATCGGCAACAACGTCACGGTCAGCGCGCCGGCCGGTGTTCAGATCCAGGCCACCATGCCGACCGGAACTTCTCAGAAGCTGGCCATCGGATCGACCGCCTTCGGTTCGGCCTACGCCGGTACGCTCTCCGGCTGGGTGTCCCCGAGCGCCCTGCAGAGCAGCGTCGCCCTGCAGCTTCCCTCCGGCAGCGCGCCGGCCGCCCCGGCCGCCGTCGCGCCGAGCGTCGCGGCCAAGTCCGTCCCGGCCCCGGCCCCGGCGGACAAGAAGGTCGTGCCGCAGGGCGTCGCCACCCCGGTCCCGGTGGGCCCGAGCGACACCACCCGCAAGCCCGCCGCGTCCCTCGTCCCCGGCAGCGGAACCCCGGTGCCCGGCAAGGGCGTCGCCAACGGCGGCGACGCCCGGAAGAACGGCGCCAACGGCCAGGGCGGCCAGAGTGACAAGTCCGGCAAGGCCTCTGGGGGGACGGCCTCGCACGGCAGCACCACCGGGCGCTCCGGCAACCGGTAACCCGTACCACCCGCTGACGGGGTCGGGCCGGGCAGCCGGCCCGGCCCCGCCACGGCTCCCGCTCCGGCCACCCAGGCCGGACAACCGACGCTAGAACAGGAGGGGGGACAGGAGATGCGCGTCACCCTGCTCACCGAGGGGACGTATCCGCACCAGCACGGCGGCGTGAGCGTCTGGTGCGACCAGCTCGTTCAAGGCATGCCGGACGTCGACTTCGACGTCATCGCCGTCACCGGCACCGGCCAGGAGGCACTGGCCTGGGAACTGCCGGCCAACGTACGGTCGGTCACCACCGCACCGCTGTGGGGCCCGGCCGCGGAGGCGGGTCCGCCGCGCGGCAAGGAGATGCGGCGCTTCCTCAACGCGTACGAGCGCTTCCTGCACTCCATCCTCGACCCGGTCTACACCACCCACTTCGGCACCGAGCTGTACGGCTTCGCCGACCTCGCCCGGCGCGGGCTGCTCAGCCCGGCGCTGCGCAGCGAGCGCGCCCTGCGCACCCTCCAGCACGTGTGGACCCGTGACTACCTGCCCACCGCCGTCTCCCGACCCACCCTGCACGACGCGCTGAACGCCACCGACCTGCTGGAGCACGCCCTGCGGCCGCTCTCGGTCGACCCGCCCACCAACGGCGTCGCCCACGCGGCCAGCGGCGGCCTGGCCACCCTGCCCGGGCTGATCGCCGCCCAGCAGTACGGCGTACCGTTCCTGCTGACCGAGCACGGCATCTACCTGCGCGAGCGCTACCTCGGCTACCGCACCGGCCCCTACCGCTGGCCGGTCAAGGCGCTGCTGCTCGGCTTCTACCGGATGCTCGCCGAGGAGAGCTACCGGCAGGCCGCGCTGGTCACCCCCGGCAACCGGTACAACCGGCGCTGGGAGGAGCGCGGCGGCACGCCGTCCGCCCACATCCGCACCGTCTACAACGGGGTGGACCCGGCCGCCTTCCCGCCGGCCGGGCCCGAGCCCGCGACGCCGACCCTCAGCTGGGCCGGCCGGGTCGATCCGATCAAGGACCTGGAGACGCTGATCCGGGCCTTCGCCATCGTCCACCGTGAGATCCCCGAGGCGCGGCTGCGGCTCTTCGGGGGCACTCCCAAGGGCGGCGAGGCGTACCGGGACGGCTGCATAGCCCTGGCCGCCGAGCTCGGCATCGCCGACTCGGTGGCCTTCGAGGGCCGCGTCGCCGACATCACCGACGCGTACGCGGCGGGCAACGTGGTGATGCTCTCCAGCATCAGCGAGGGCTTCCCGTTCACCCTGATCGAGGCGATGTCCTGCGGCCGCGCGACCGTCTCGACCGACGTCGGCGGCGTGCGCGAGGCCGTCGGCGACACCGGCCTGGTCGTCCCGCCGCGCGAGCCCGAGCCGATGGCGGCCGCCGCGATCGAGCTGCTGCGCGACCCCGAACGGCGCGCCCGGCTCGGCGAGGGGGCCCGGCTGCGGGTCATCGAGCAGTTCACGCTCCGCCAGAACATCGACGGCTTCCGGGGCATCTACACCGAGCTCCTCGGCACCTCCCGCTGGATGCCCGGCGGCGTGGTGGCCGTCACCGACGAGGTCCCCAGCCCCGACTGGAACGAGCAGTTGGCCGCCGCCCGGCCCCAGCCGAGCGAGGTGGGCGCGTGAACGAGCGAAGCGAGCGAACCATCGACAGGGGCGCGTATCGCGAGGTGGGCGCGTGAGCGAGCGAAGCGAGCGAACAATCGAAGGGTGCGCGTATCGCGAAGCGGCCGCCGAGCGCAGCGAGGTGGGCGCATGAGCGGTCCGATCAGGCTGGTGCCGGACGAGGGCGGCGCCGAGCGGACGATGCAGCTGCGCACCCTGCCGCTGAAGCTCCGCCGCCCCGCCCCGCCCGTCGAGCCCGAGCCCACGGAGCAGCTCGGCCTCTCCGCCGACCCGCTGGACGAACTCGCCGAGCGCCTGCGGGACATCTGCGCCGATGCCGTCCACCCGTACGAGATCGCGGCCATCCTGGAGTCCGACGGCCTCTCCGACGAGCAGGCCGCTCTGCTGTACGGCCGCCCCGACGCGTTCACCGTCGCCGAGGAGCTGTTCGAGAAGGTCGAGCGCCGCTACCCCGGCCCGAGCTCCGAGTTCGCCAACCCCTGGCGGGCCGACCCCTGGCGCTGCGTGGTGCGCGGCCTGGTGTTCGCCCTGCCCGGGCTCGGCTACCTGCTCGGGGCCAACCTGTTCGCGACCACCCGGATGCGCTTCGGCCTGCCCTCGGGCATGCTCGCGCTGTCCATCGCCACCCTGGTCAGCTGGGGCTTCAACCAGGCGCTGGCGCACCGCGCGTACCGTTGGCTGGGCCGGCTGCGCCGCCGGGAGGCCGCGGTCTGCCTGGCCGTCGGCGCACCGGTCGGCGCACTGCTCGCCTCAGCGGCCGCGTACGTGGTCGGCGGGCCGCTCGGCGCGCTGTGGTTCGCCGCCGGGCAGTCCTGCTACCTGGGCGCGGCCACCGCGCTGCTGGTGCTCGGGCGGGAGAAGTTCCTGCTGCTGGCACTGGCACCGGCCTCGGTCGGCGCGGGCGTGGTGCTGGCGGTCGACGTCCCGCAGGTGGTCCGTACGGTGGTGCTGCTCGCCTCGGTGGCGCTGGCGGTCGGACTGGCCGTCCGCGAGCTGCTGGTCGCCGCGCGCGGCGGCGAACGGGACGGCGTGGAGCTGAGGCTGGCGATCAGCCAGGAGGTCCCGCACCTGCTGTTCGGCCTGGCCTGCGGCGCGCTGACGCTGATCGCCGGCCTCGGCGAGACCATCCACCAGGCCGTGCACGCCGCCTCCCACGTCGTGCACACCCCGGCGCAGCTCGTGCACGCCCGTCCCGCGCACGAGGTGAAGACCACCCCGACCGGCCCGGCCATGGTCGCGCTGACGCTCAGTCTCGGCCTGGCCGAGTGGCTGCTGTTCCGCTACCGGGCGATGGCCGTGGCCGCGCTGCGCACCAGCCACACCACCGGGCAGTTCACCCGCCGTACCGGCGGGATCCTGCTCGGCTGCCTGTTCATCTATCTCACCACCGTGGCCGCGCTGGACGCCGCCGCGACCGTGCTGTGGCCGGGCGCCCCCTCGCTCGGCGTGCCGCAGCTCGGCGCGATGCTGCTCCTGGGCGGCTCGCTCTGGCTGGCGCTGCTGCTGAACGCCTTCGGGTTCAGCTGGAGCACCGCCCTCATCTGTCTGGCCGCCGCGGTCGCCGAGAGCGTCGGGCTGCTGACCGGTGCGGACCCGATCGTCCTGCAGCTGATCGGCTGCGGGGCGGCCGCACTCGTCCTCACCGCCATCGCCGGGCCCGCGCTCGGCCGCACCACCCAACACCGCTGAAAAGTCCGCCTCAGCCGAGGCACCACCGGCCGACCACCACAGAGCGTCGCGCCGTCCCCGTACATCGAGAAAGCGAATCCCGCATGAGCAGCGTCGCGGTTACCGGAGCCGAGGGCTTCATCGGCTCCCACCTCGTCGAGACCCTGGTCGCCGACGGGCACCACGTCCGCGCGATGGTCCAGTACAACTCCTTCTCCTCCTTCGGCTGGCTGGAGACCCTCTCCGAGGAGGTGCTGGACTCGGTCGAGATCATCCTCGGCGACGTCCGGGACCCGGGCTCGGTCAACGGCCTGGTCAAGGGCACCGAGGCGGTCTACCACCTGGCCGCCCTGATCGCGATCCCGTACTCCTACCGCGCCCCCCACTCGTACGTGGACACCAACGTCACCGGCACCCTGAACGTGCTGGAGGCGGTGCGCCACCTGGAGATCCCGCGCCTGGTGCACACCTCCACCAGCGAGACCTACGGCACCGCGCAGACCGTGCCGATCACCGAGGACCACCCGATCAACACCCAGTCCCCGTACGCCGCCTCCAAGGCCGGCGGGGACCGGCTGGCCGACAGCTACCACGCCAGCTTCGAGACCCCGGTCGTCACCCTGCGCCCGTTCAACACCTTCGGCCCGCGCCAGTCGATGCGCGCCGTCATCCCCACCGTGATCGCCCAGGTCGCGGCCGGCCAGACCGAGATCACCCTCGGCGACCTGCGCCCGACCCGCGACTTCATGTTCGTCAAGGACACCGCCAACGCCTTCCGCACGGTCGGCACCGCGCCCGCCGAGACCGTGGTCGGCCGGACCTTCAACGCCGGCACCGGCGGCGAGATCTCGGTCGGCGACCTGGTCACCCTGGTCGGCAAGCTGATGGGCGTGGACCTGGTGGTGAAGGAGGACGAGCAGCGCATCCGTCCGACCAACTCCGAGGTCATGCGCCTGGTCGCGGACGCCACCCGGCTGCGCGAGGCCACCGGATGGGCGCCGCGGTTCACGCTGGAGCAGGGCCTGGAGCAGACCATCGAGTTCTTCCGCGACCCGGCCAACCTGGCCCGCTACAAGACCGACATCTACAACGTCTGACCCGCCTCGAACGATCATGCTCGTCCTGGCAACCGGGATTCGTGTCCTACACATCCTTTCCGTGGGGGAAACACCATGCACGCAGTGATCCTGGCCGGCGGTAAGGGCGTCCGCCTCCGCCCCTACACCACCGCGCTTCCCAAGCCGCTCGTCCCGATCGGCGACCAGCACGCGATCCTGGAGATCGTGATGCGCCAGCTCGCCGCCGCGGGCTTCAAGACCGTCACCCTGGCCATCGGCCACCTCGGCCACATCATCCGCGCGTACGTCGGCAACGGCTCCCAGTGGGGCCTGCGGGTCGGCTACGCCGTCGAGGACAGCCCGCTCGGCACCATGGGCCCGCTGCTCACCATGCAGGACCGCCTGCCCGAGCACTTCCTGGTGATGAACGGCGACATCCTCACCGACCTGGACTTCGCCGGGGTGCTCAAGCACCACGAGGCGTCCGGCGCCCCGCTGACCATCGCCACGTACGCCCGCCAGGTGAAGATCGACTTCGGTGTGCTGACCGCCGACTCCGGCACCATCACCGGCTTCCAGGAGAAGCCCAGCATCGACTACCGCGTCTCGATGGGCGTGTACGGCGTCTCGCGCTCGGCGCTCGCCAAGTACACCCCCGGCCTGCCGCTGGGCTTCGACGAGCTGGTGCTCGACCTGCTGGCCGCCGACACCCCGCCGGCCGCCTACGACTTCGGCGGCTACTGGCTGGACATCGGCCGCCCGGACGACTACGACCGGGCCAATGCCGAGTTCGCCGGCATCCGCCCGGTGCTGATGCCCTTCGAATCGACCGGCGTCGCGCCGGGCGTCGCGGAGCTGCCGATCCCGGCCGTCCGCACCGCCGCGGACGACACGGTCGAGGAGCCCGCCGCCGCGGGCGCCGAGAGCGACGGACGGGCCGCGTGAGGATTCTGCTGCTCGGCGGCGACGGCTTCCTCGGCCGTCACGCCTCCGCCGTCCTGCGGTCGCTGCCCGGGGCCACCGTGCTGACCGCGGGCCGACGCCCCGCCCACGACCTCCGGCTGGACCTGGGCACCGCCCAGGCCGGCCCGCTCGGCGAGGAACTGGCCGCACTGGCCCCCGACGTGGTGGTCAACTTCGCCGGCGCGGTGGCCGGCAGCGCGGTCAAGCTGGCCGAGGTGAACGCCCGCGGCCCGGCGGTGCTCTGCGAGGCGCTCTCCCTGGGCGCCTCGAAGGCCCGCCTGGTGCACATCGGTTCGGCCGGCGAGTACGGCGTCTGCGCCGAGGGCAGCTCGCTGTCCGAGGAGGCCGACGCCCGCCCGGTCGGCGTGTACGGCGCGACCAAGCTGGCCGGCTCCCTCGCGGTGGCCGGCTCGCCGCTGGACGCGGTGGTGCTGCGGGTGTTCAACCCGGTCGGCCCGGGCGCCCCGGCGGGCTCGCTGCCCGGTCGGCTGGCGGCCGAGCTGCGCCGGGTGGCGCCCGAGGGCGCCGATGCCGTGGTCACGGTCGGGGACCTCTCCGCCTACCGCGACTTCGTCGACGCCCGGGACGTCGCCGAGGCGGTCGGCCTGGCGGTCGCCGCCGACCGTCCGCTCCCCCGGGTGCTCAACCTCGCGTCCGGGCGGGCCCGTCAGGTCCGGGCGATCGCCGACGGACTGGTCGCGGCGGCCGGCTTCACCGGCCGGATCGACGAGAGCGGCGCCGGCTCCGAGCGCTCGGCCGCGGTCTCCTGGCAGCAGGCCGATGTGTCGGCCGCCGCCCGGGAGCTCGGCTGGCACCCGGAGACGGACCTCGCCGACACCCTGCGCGACCTGTGGCTCAGCACCGCCGAGCACCCCCCGACCCCGGTGGTCGCATGACCGGGATCACCTCCGACGGCCGCCTGCTGGTGCCGCTGTACGTCCACCCCGCGGTGGACCCGGCGGCCTGGCGGGCGGTCGCCGCCGCCGACCCCGCCCGGATCGCCGCCGTGGTGCTCAACCTCGCGGACGGTCCGGGCGAGGTACCGGACAGCGTCTTCGCCGAGGCCGCCGAGGAACTCCGCGCGGCCGGCCTGCCGTTGGTCGGCTACACCGACACCGACTACGGCCGCAGGCCGCACGCGGCCGTGGTCGCCGACATCCTGACGTACCGTCAGCGGCACGGCATCACCGGCGTGTACCTCGACCAAGTCGCCACCCACCCGGGCGCGTTGTCGCATTACCGGCGACTGGCCACGGCCGCCCGGGCGGCCGGCTGCGGCACCGTGGTGTTCGGCCACGGCGAGCACCCGGACCCGGGCTACGCCGAGGTCGGTCTGGCCGACCTGCTGGTCACCTTCGAGGGCGACTGGGACACCTACCGCACCATGACGCTGCCGCTGTGGACCGGCCGCCACGCGGCCTCCCGCTTCTGCCACCTGGTCTACGACGTCCCGGCCGACGCCGCCCTGGACGCCTCCGCGCTGATCGCCGCCCGGCGCGCGGGCGTCGGCTGCGCCGTACCCGGCGCCGGCGAGAACCCCTGGCGCACCCTGCCGTACGGTCTGACCGCCGCTGAACTGACCTGACCCGATCCGGAGTTCGACTACCGTGAACCGCCGTACCCGGCTCCTGCCGGCCGCCCTGGCCCTCGCCACCGCCACCGCCCTGCTGGTCAGCTCGTGCAGCAGCTCCGGTTCGGAGGACGACCAGGACTCGGCCGACGGCAGCCCGAGCAACTCTCCCGCGGCCACCGCGCCGAGCACCCCCGGCACCCCGTCCGCCACGGACACCCCGAGCACCCCCGGCACGCCCGGCGCCACCACCGCTCCCGCCACCCCGCCGGGAAGCAGCACCCCGCCCGGCACCACCGCCCCGGCCCCGGCCGGGGCTCGCTGGCAGCCCACCCCGGGCCTGGCCTGGCAGTGGCAGCTCGGCGGCACCGTGGACCAGTCGGTGGACGTCCCGGTCTACGACATCGACGGCTTCGAGAACGACGCCTCGGTGGTGGCCGCGCTGCACGCCAAGGGCCGCAAGGTGATCTGCTACATCAACGCCGGGTCCTGGGAGGACTTCCGCCCCGACTCCAACACCTTCGCCAAGGCCCTGCAGGGCTCGGACACCGGCTGGAAGGGCGAGAAGTGGTTCGACATCCGCAAGCTCGACCAGCTGAAGCCACTGATGGCGGCCCGTTTCGACATGTGCAGGAGCAAGGGCTTCGACGCCATCGAGCCGGACACCATCGAGGCCTACAACCAGAACAGCGGCTTCCCGCTGACCCCCGACGACCAGCTCGCGTACAACCGCATGCTGGCCCGGCTCGCGCACGAGCGCGGCCTGGCCATCGGCCTGAAGAACGACCTGGACCAGATCCCCGCGCTGCTGCCGGACTTCGACTTCGCGGTCAACGAGGAGTGCTCGCAGTTCGACGAGTGCGACCGCGTCTCGCCCTTCATCAAGGCGGGCAAGGCGGTGTTCCACGTCGAGTACAAGCTCGACACGGACCAGTTCTGCGCCAAGACCAAGGCGCTGGGCTTCAGTTCGATGCAGAAGAAGCTCGACCTCAACGCCTGGCGCAAGCCCTGCTAGGGCCTGCGTTTCCCGTCGCGCGGGTGACCCGGACCAGGGTCACCCGCGCGAGGGTCACTTGACCGCGAGCCAGACGACGGCGCCCAGGACGACCAGGGCGACGACGGCGACCAGCGCGATGACGCCGGTGCGACTCTTGTTGTTGGTGCTGCCGTAGGTGGAGACGGAGCCCGGTGCCTGGCGCGCCGGACTCTCGTCGACGAACGCCCGGAACATCTGGGTGCTACCGGCGGGGTCGTAGTCGTTGTCAGCCATGGCACGGACTCTAACGAATCAGCCCACCTCAGGCACACCCCGGACCCCTCCTCCGGCGGCCGCAGCACTCCCCCGTGCGACGGGCGGGTGAACAGCGCGCAACTCCCGGAACTCGCTGCCGGGCAGTCGGGTTGACTGCTGACGTGACCGGAAGCCACAGCCGGGTCAGCTGGAGGCGCTGGACTCGGTCGCCGCCGAGCACGACGCGGCCCCCGCCGCCGTCGCCCTGGCCTGGCTCGCCGCCCGCCCGACGGTCGCCGCCCCGATCGCCAGCGCCCGCACCGTCGACCAGCTGCCCCCCGCTGCTGGCCGCCACCGCGCTGAAGCTCACCCCGGAGCAGACCGCCCTGCTGGACGCCGCCTCCCGGTGAACACGACCGGGCCCCCGGCAGCGGAGCGCTGTCGGGGGCCCGGTGCCGTGTCCCGGGCTACGGCCGCCCGAAGTGGGTCGGGTAGTAGCCCGAGTTGAGCGTCGATATCCGGACGGTCTTGCCCGGCCGGGGCGCCTCCACGAACGTGTCGTCGCCCAGGTAGATCCCCACGTGGTGGATCCCCGAGGCCCGGCCGCTGTCCGACCAGAACACCAGGTCACCGCGGCGCAGCTGCCCCGCGCTGATCGGCGTGGTCGCCGCGTACTGGTCGTCGGCCACCCGCGGCAGGCTTATCCCGCTGCGCCGGTAAGCCTGCTGGACCAGCCCGGAGCAGTCGTAGCCGGACGGGCCGTTGCCGCCCCAGACGTACGGCTTGCCCAGCTGGGCGAGCGCGTAGTCGATGGCCGCCTCCGTGCTCCCGGCGGACGCCGTGCCGTCCGAGGACGGCTGGCTGGGAGCCGGGGCCGAACCGCCGCCGGACTGCCCGGTGCGGCTGGCGTAGACGTCGTAGTGGCTGGTCCAGCGCCACTCACCGCTGCCGCTCTCGAACCAGTACTTCGAACCGTCCCAGCCCTGGCGCAGCCCCCAGGAGGAGGCCGAGCCGTTCGAGACGGCCTTGGCCGCGGAGCCGCCGGAACCGCCGGAACCACCGGAACCGCCGCCGGGCTGCTGCCCGGTGCGGCTGGCGTAGACGTCGTAGTGGCTGGTCCAGCGCCACTCACCGGCGCTGTTCGTGAACCAGTACTTCGAACCGTCCCAGCCCTGCTTGCCGGCCGCGGCGTGCGCGGACCCGGCACCGGCCGTCAGGCCGACCACGCCGGCGCTCGCCAGCACGGTGGTGGCCAGGCAGGCACTTCGCACGGCGCGGTGTATTCGGCTGCCGCCGGGCGCCGCCGCGGCGCGGGCGGTGCGCGGCCGGCCCGCGCAGTTCGGGCAGCCGCAATCCGCCATCGCGGGGATGCTGCCGAGGCGCTCCTCGAAGCCGATCAGACCGGGATCCGCGTCGAGGTCGAAGTCGGGTTCGGCGTACGCGCCGGTGGCTATCCTCATGCGGGTCGTCCTTCCTTCCGCCCGGCCCGGGCGGCCGGGGGCGGTACCGAGGCGGCCACTGCGGCCGGGGCGACGAAGGCGACCAGCAGCTGCTCCATCAGCGCGCTGCGGGCGGCCTCGTCCAGTTCGTGCGCGGTCGCGCGCTCCAGCCGGCGGACGGCCAGCGCCGCCACCTCGACCGCGTCGTCGACCAGCACGGTCCGCAGGCCCGCGTCCAGGTCGGCCAGTCGGCGCCGGCGCATCGACTCGGCGACCTCGGGCGCGTAGTCCAGCGCCAGCGGCTGCACCGAGTAGACCTCCAGGCCGGCCGGGGCGGCCTCGGCGGCCAGCGCACGGGTCATCTCGTCGGCGAACCACTGCCCGTCGCGCAGCGCGGGCCCGGGCGCCGCGTTGCTGTCGCACGGCAGGATGGACGCGGTGCGGGTGAGCACCGCCTGGACCTGCTCACGCAGGTAGCGCTCGTGGTCCTCGATCGCCATCAGCGCCCGCGCGGTGTCCTTGATCCGCCAGACGATCAGCAGCCGGACGACGATCGGGGTCCCGGTGCGGTCGACCACCTTGACCGGCTCGCTGCGCCAGTGCCGCAGCCGCACGTCCACCCGGCGGCGGCGCAGCAGCGGGTTGACCCACACCAGCCCGGTCCTGCGCACCGTGCCCCGGTAGCGGCCCCAGCGGGTCAGCACCCGGGTCTCTCCGCCCGCGTTCGCCAGCAGGCCGGCGAGCACGAACACCACCAGCAGGCCGGCCACGCTGACCGCGGCGATCGCCTGGGCGTCCACCTCGGCCCGGCCGCTCTCCTTGGCGGCGGAGCCGCGCAGTTCGGGCAGCGCGTCCCAGTGCGGGATGACTCCGGTGCGCAGCAGCACGTACGCCACACCGGCCAGGCCCAGCAGGACCACCAGCAGGGCGACCCAGCCGGGCAGAGTGGTGGCCTTGTGCTCGCGCAGCGCCTGGTCGGCCCGCGGGGGGCGGCGCGAGCTGGCGGCGGCGGGCGCGCCGGCGACGACCTCGGGGAGTTCGACGGTCTCCGGGGCGGCCGTCTCCAGCGGATCCCGCAGGTCGGCCGGGCTGGCGGGGGACGGGCCGGGGACGACGGCCAGCGGAGTGGTCGCCGGTCCGCGGTCGGCCGGCAGGAGGACCGGCTCGGCGGCCTCGTCCGCCTTGACGGTCGAGACCCTGTTCAGCGGGCTGGCGCCGGAGGTGGAACGTTCCGGCAAGGCCGGAGGCAGCACCTCGGGCAGGCTGTCGGGTCGCTGCGAAGAATCGCGGGTGACGTCCATGCACGGATCCTCTGGGTCGGTGTGTCGCGCAACGGGCGGCCCGGATCTGACGGGCAGTGCCGGAATCAGGCTAGGTTCATACGTCATCAAATGCGACATTTAAGCTGAGGTGTGTCGACATTTACTGACGAATCATCCAAAGCCGACCTGACGCGCAGACACATGAGTGGGCGAAGCGTGGGACACCCCCGGCCGGAGGCCGGGGGAGAGCTGGGCGCACGAGTGGGTGGTCGGGGCGGTTCGGCGCAGGTCAGCGCCGTCGGGCACCTGGTCCACGGGCGAACACCCGACGGATGATCAGCCCCAGTCCGGTGAGTACCAGCAGCACCCCGGCGAGCGCGCCGTGCCGGCCGGCCTCCCGGGACTGACCGACGGGCCCCTGCGCGGCCCCGGTCGACGCCGCCTCGGTCGACGCCGCCTCGGTCGGCGGCACGGGCTGCGGCCGGGCACTGGACCTGCCCACCTCGGGTTTGCCCTGGTCAGCGGCCGACCGGGGCTCGGCGGCCGCGGTGGCCGCCGGGGAAGTCGCCTGGGGCGCAGGGGTCCCGGGAGCCGCGGGGATCGGGACGGCGGGGGTGATGGGCCTGGACGGAGCGGACGGCACCGGCACCGCCGCGCTCTGGCTCGGCACAACGGGCGTCGCTGAAGCGGGAGTTGCGGTGCCGGACACCGCCGGGGCGGAAGCGCTCGGACTGGCCGCCGCCGAAGCCGACACCGCCGGACCCGGCGCCGCAGCGGCGACCCGGACCCGCACCGGGTCCACCGACGTCCCGTTCCCCGCCAGGTCGGTGGCCGTGGCGGTCAGCCACTGCTCCCCGTCCGTCAGCTCCCGGTTGGCGGTGCAGGTCCAGCTTCCGTCCTGCGCCACCGCCGCCCCGCACAGCACCGTGCGGTCACCCGAACCCGTCGCCCCCGCCCGCGCCGTGACCAGCACGTTGGATCCCGGCTCGGCCCGCCCGCCGAGCTTCGGCCGGCCGACCTTCAGCACCTCCCCCGCAGCCGGCGAGGTGAGCACCGGCCTGGCCGGCGGCACGGTGTCGACGACCAGCGTGACCGTCTGCCCCACCGTCCGGTTGCCCGCCGCGTCGACCGCGACCGGGGCGAGCTGGTGGCTCCCGTCCGCCAGGTTCTCGACCGGCAGGCAGGACCATCCGCCGTCCGACCGGACCGCGCTGCTGCACAGTTCGGTGGAGGTGGACCGGTCGGTGACCGAGACCGTGCTGCCGGCCTCGCCGCCGCCGGTGAGCTGGAGCCCCGGGTCGTTGGTGTAGGCGGGGAGGGTGAGCACCGGCGCGGCCGGTGGCGTGGTCTTCACGGTGACCTTGACGGCCTCACCGCGCAGCACCACCCCTCCGCTGGTGGTCTCCACCGGGGTGAGGCTGTGCGGGCCGGCCGGGAGCGCACCGCCGGGGCGGCAGGACCAGGTGCCGCCGCGCTCGACCCGGGCCTTGCAGAGCGGGTCGTCGCCGTCCCGGATCTCCACCGAGGCGCCGGCCACCGCGCCCTCGCCGCGGATCTGCGGGCGGGCGTCGGCCAGCACGGTGCCGTCGACCGGCTCGGCGATCTCGGGCCGCGCGGCGCCGACGGTCAGCTTGATCCGCTGGTCGGAGACCTGCCCGGAGTCGGCGAAGCCGCCGGAGGGGACGAGTTGGCTGGTGTCGCGGCCGATCCGCAGCCGGGCCCAGGTCTCGCCGGGGGCCGCGCCGGACGGCACGGTCCACTCCAGGATCGCGGTGTCGGCGCCGGCCCGGACCTCGGTCTGCACCCGCTCGGCGGGGTCGAAGCGGCCGCTGTGGTCGAAGTCGATCCAGCCGGCCAGGGTCGCGGGCTGGTCGCTCACCGCGACCGGGACGGTGACCCGGTAGTAGTGGCCGATCGCGGCCTCGGCGGGGAAGCCGATCGACGGGTCCGCGCCCTGGTACTCGCCGCGGCCGGGCTGCCGCTTGGGCGGCGTCGGGGCGGCGTACGGGCTGGCGAAGGGGTTGGCGCGCCGGGCGGCCCCGTGGTCGAGCTGGACCAGCGGCTCGTCGTCCGTGGCGGCGGTGGCGGCCCGGCCGCGGTCGCGCCGGGACGGGGTGACCGCGTCGGCGCCCAGGAAGAGGTCGGAGACCACGTGCGAGGCGTTGCCGTAGGCCTGGGGCGCGGTGCCGAGGTCCTCGTCCACGGTGACGGTGTAGGCCTGGCGCAGGACGGGCGGGGCGGTGGTGCTCCCGGCCCGGGAGGTGGAGCGCTGCTCGACCCGGAACACCGCGGTGCGGAAGGTCCCGGCGAGCTCCAGGGTGCCCTCGGCGGCGGATCCGGCCGCGCCGTCGGTGGAGCCGTCAGCGCTGCGGGGGGCGAGGGAGTTGCCGTCGACCGTCCAGCCGGGCCAGTCGGTGCGGTCGACCAGGGTGGGGGCGGCGGGCGAGCCGCCGGTGAGGGTCAGCCGGGCCGCGGTACTGGTGGTGCCGGATTTCCCCGTGGCGACCGCGGCCAGTCCGCTGAGGTGCAGCCGGGGATTGCGGACCGGTCGGGAGAAACTCAGTCGGAGGGTTCCGACGGTGCGCCAGGAACCGTCCGTCTGCGGATGGTCCGGGACGGGGCCGAAGGTCTGCGCCGGATCCCCCGGACGCACTCCGTCCGTGTACACCGCGGCGGAATGCCCCCCTCCGGAACGGTCCGCCAATTGACCCGGCTCGGCGGTGACGGCGGCACCGGGCACGGCCGCGAAATCGAACTGGACGGAGAGCCCGGACGGCAGGACCGCCCGGCGCTCGCCCGACCAGGTGTCAGGGGACTGCTGGGCCAGCGAGAGCGGGGCGTTCAAACCGGTCAGCAGCCCAGCCGCGAGAACGGTCAGGGCGGCAGCTGTGCGGGGAAACCGTCGGCTCATCCGGCTCTCCTTCACGGTCGGCTGCCGGGTGTCGGGCAGTCCGGGCACAAGATCCGACAAAACGGAATCACGACCCCGGACCGGCCATACCGCGACACCTGCGCTTTTGACCGTGTCCCACCCGTTTGGCAGCTGTCCGGGCGGCAGGACGGTATGCACCCGAAGGGCTGCATTTCATCCATTGGGCGGCAACAGGTCCCACCCGAACGGCCGGACCCGACCGGACGCCCGGAATGGACAACACCGGCCGATCCGGCGGCACCGACGTCCGGTAGCTGACCATTCGTCGAGAGGCCCTGTTCGAATTACCCGCCCGCTCAGTAGAGTCGGGCCCCGTGACTGTGGACCCCGTACTCGTCAAGCGCAGTTTCGCGGTCGTGGAACCGCACGGCCCGGCCGTCGCCGAATACTTCTACCGGCATCTGTTCGAGCACGATCCCGGTGTCCGCGGCCTCTTCGCCGAGCACCTGGACGAACAGCGGGACCGGCTGTTCGCCGCGCTCGGCGCGCTCGTCACCCACCTGGAGGACACCGACACCGTGCTCGGGCTGCTCCGCGACCTCGGCGCGCGGCACGCCCGGTACGGCGCGCTGGTCGAGCACTTCCCGGCCGTCGGCGCGAGCCTGCTCGCCACCCTGGCGCACTACGCCGGGGACGCCTGGACCGAGGAGACCGAAGCCGCCTGGACCGCCGTCTACGCGGTGGTCGGCGACACCATGGGCGCGGCGCTCACCGAAGCCCGGCCGGCCTAGCCGGGAGCGACGCGGTGCCCTACGACCCCGCGGTCATCCGCGCCAGCTTCGCCGTCGTCGAGCGCCGCGCCGACCACCTGACCACCTTCTTCTACACCCACCTGTTCAGCCACAACCCCGGGCTGCGCCCGCTCTTCCCCGACCGGCTGCACGAGCAGCGGGACCGGCTGTTCGCCGCGCTCACCCGGATCGTGCTGCGGCTGGACGAGCCCGGGCGGCTCACCGAGTACCTGCGGGCGCTCGGACGCGACCACCGCAAGTTCCAGGCCGCGCCCGAGCACTACCCGGCGGTCGGAGCCAGCCTGATCGCCGCGCTGCGGCAGTGCTCCGGCCACTCCTGGACGCCCGAGACCGAGAAGGCCTGGACCGAGGCCTACACCGTGATCGCCCAGGTGATGACCGAGGCCGCCGCCGACCTCCCGGAGCACCACCCGGCCTGGTGGGAGGCCGAGGTCGCCTCCCGCCGCCGGGCCGCGGCCGACCTGGTCGTGCTCACCCTGGCCCCGATGCGTCCGTACCCCTTCACCGCCGGCCAGTACGTCACGCTCAGCAGCCCCCGGATGCCCCGGGTCTGGCGGCCGTACTCGCTGGCCAACGCGCCGCGCCCGGACGGCAGCCTGGAGCTGCACGTACGGCGGGTGCCCGGCGGGCTGCTGAGTCCCGTCCTGGTGGAGGACGTGATGCCCGGCGAACTGCTGCGGCTCGGGCCGCCGCTCGGCGACGCGGTGCTCGCGCCCGCCTCGGACCGGCCGCTGCTGCTGGTGGCCGGGGGCAGCGGCTGGGGACAGACCAAGGCGCTGGTGGAGCAGCTCGCCGCCGAACAGCCGGAGCGCACGGCCACCGTCCTGCTGGCGGCCCGCTCGGCGGCCGGGCAGTACGACCTCGACACGGTACGGCGGCTGCTCGCCCGCAATCCGCGGCTGCGGGTGCTGACCGCCGCCCCCGACCACTGTGCCGGCCCGGAGGGGGCCACCGCGCTGCTGCGGGAGACACTGCTCGGGTACGGCGACTTCACCGACTGGGAGGTCCACCTCAGCGGCCCGCCGGAGCTGGTCGCCGAGCTCACCGACCTCCTGCTCGCGCTGGGCGCCGACCCCCGGCTGGTCAAGCACGACCCGGCACCGGTGACCTTCAACCGGAACCGTCCGCTGACCAGCTCGGAGTGGTTCCTGGACCACCGGAACGTGCCGTGGATCAACCGGACCGAGCTGGAGTGACCGGCGCCGTGGAACGAAGAAGCCCCCGGCCGGTGGCTGGGGGCTTCTCGCTGGTGCGCTCAGCAGGATTCGAACCTGCAACCTCTTGATCCGTAGTCAAGTGCTCTATCCGTTGAGCTATGAGCGCAAGGAACGGGCGAACCCGATCTTGCGGAGTTTGGTGCGCTCAGCAGGATTCGAACCTGCAACCTCTTGATCCGTAGTCAAGTGCTCTATCCGTTGAGCTATGAGCGCTCGCCCTGGTGAACGTTGTCCTCGGGGCGTTGCGGGGACAACATTACATGACCTGCGACGTAGGACGAAATCGATTGATCCGGCACCTCCGGGCCGGCCGACGAGCACGCCCCGGTACATGCGAAGAGCCCCGCCGACAAGATCGTCGACGGGGCTCCCGGCTGCGGAGGCTGAGGGATTTGAACCCTCGATCAGGAATAACCCCGAAACCGCATTAGCAGTGCGGCGCCATAGACCGGACTAGGCGAAGCCTCCCCACATGGACCACGCCCGCGCGAGCGGACCCGTTCCGTGTGTCAGTGATGATGCCACAACCCTGGGGTTCGGCACCAACCACCGCCAACGTTACTAGGCGGGTCGTCCCCGCCGCAAAGAAGAATGAGATACTGCCGACTCCGGAGGAGCTGCCCTGAGCCGAGGAGACCTGTCGACGTGAGCAGCAGGCCGATCCGAGGCGCTGCTCGCCTCGCCGCCATACTCGACGCCCTGCCCGACGCGTTGTTGCTGGTGAACAGCAACGGCACCGTCGTGGACGCCAACAGCGCGGCCGTCCAGGCGCTGCAGGCGCCGGGCACCTCGCTGGTCGGCATGGGCGTGCTGGGACTGCTGCCCGAGTTCGACCCCAGCCGGATCCCCGGCTCGATGCGCCCGGCCACCCGCGACGGCGACGCCCTGGACCGTCCGGTCCGGATGACCGCCCACCGCACCGACGGCACCACCTTCCCCGTCGAGGTCTCCGGCAACGACTTCGCCGACGACGACGGCTACGCGCGCTCCCCGCTCGCGCCGTACGACCCGTACGGCGAGGGCTCGCGCCCGCCGTCCTCCTCCGACCTGCTCCTGCTGCTGGTCCGCGACCTCTCCGGCCGGCTCGGCGTCGAGGCCGAGCTGCGCCGCCAGCACAAGCAGACCGAGATGATCCTGCGGGCCGCCGCCGAGGGCGTGCTCGGCGTGGACCTCGAAGGCCGCTGCGTGCTGGTCAACCCGGCCGCCGCGCACATCCTGGAGTACCGGGCGAGCGAGCTGGGCGGGCGCGAGCTGCACCCGCTGATCCAGCACTCCCGGGCCGACGGCACCCCGCTGGCACTGGAGGAGTCCGCTCTGCTGGACACCCTGACCTCCGGGCGCAAGCACCGGGTGCGCGGCACCGTGCTGTGGCGCAAGGACGGCCGTCCGGTCACCGTCGACCTCACCACCGCCCCGGTCCGGGACGGTGACCAGCTGGTCGGCGCGGTGATGACCTTCACCGACCGCAGCCGCGAGCTCGCCCTGATCGCCCGCAACGAGCACCTCACCGCCGTCCTGGAGAGCGAGCTCGGCAGCGCTCTGACCACGCTGAACCAGCGGCTGGACGCGCTCGCCGCCGACCCGGCCGGGCAGCTCTGGCCGGAGGCCAACTGGACCCTGCGCCGGCTCGCCGACGAGTGCCGCAGGTTCGGCAAGCTGATCGACGGCGTGCTCGAACACCAGCGCTCCGAGGCCGGCGAGAGCGGCCCGGCGGAGGGCAAGGACGCCAAGGCCGACAAGGACTCGAAGGACGGCAAGGGCGGACGGAAGGCCGCGGAGCGGCTGCCGGTCGGCCTGGACAAGGTGGTCCGCCGGGCCGTCGAGGAGGCCGGCGGGCTGGTCGGCCCCGGCCGGGTGCGCTTCTCGGTGCACGCCGCCGCGGTCGAGGTGATCGCCGACGAGCGACGGCTCGCCCAGGCGCTGGCGCACCTGGTCGCCGACGTCAGCGGCGTCGGCCTGTCGCTGGACGCCCCCACCTCCCCCTCCCCCGGCCTGGCCGTCCCCGGCCTCTCCGTTTCCGGGCTGGGCGGCCCGACCGCGCCGGTCTCGGCCCCCGAACCGCCGACCGTGGTGCTGGCCGCCGCCCAGCGCGGCGAGGTCGCCCGGGTCGAGATCCGCGGCCCCGGCATCGGCGGCAGCCCCGTCCACCTGCCGATAGCCCGCGCGGTGGTCGAGCGCCACGGTGGCGTCCTCCAGCCACACGAGCTGCCCGGCAAGGCCGGGACCACCTACGTCGTCGAGCTGCCGCTGGACCCGGCCGCCGCGAAGGCCGCCGCGGAGCGCGCCGCCGCCGAGGGCCGCTCGGACCGGCCCAAGGAGACCGACAGCGCCGTCCTGCCCGAACTGCCGGGCATCCCGCAGCTGCCCAGCAGCGGCGAGGCGGCCGCGGCCGCCCCCGCCCCCGCCGCCGCTCCCGCTCCCGCTCCCCAGCAGCCCGGCGACAAGGCCCCGGAGCCGGAGCAGGCTCCCCCCGAGGAGCCCCCGGCCGAGCGGCGCGGTCGCCGCGGCAGGCCCGCCCCCGAGGAGCAGGCCACCGCTGCCCCCACCGACCCCGCGGCCACCATCGCCCCGGCCGTCCCGGCCGACCAGTGGCCGAACGCCCCCGCCCGGGTCGAGCGGGCCGTCCCCGAGCAGTGGAACGGCACCGGCAACGACCCCGCGTACGGCCGCCAGGGCCTGGCCGGCCCGGACGCGCGGCAGAGCGACCCGTGGGGCACGGACGACGGCCGCTCCGGCCCCGCCTACGCCGTGCCCGTCGAGGGCGGACGCCCGCGGCAGAGCCGGCCAGGCCCTGGCGACCGCGAGCCGCTCGCGCTCGGCCCCGCGCCCTCGGACGCCCCCGCGCAGCCGGCCGCCGCCCCCGCCGAGGACGGTGGCGAGGCCAAGCCGCGCCGACGCCGCGCCCTGCCCTCCGCCGAGGACTCCTCGGGCGGCTTCGCGCTGCCCGGGATCACCGACGCCCCGGTGTACCCGGGCCTCGAGCACGCCCTGCCCGCCGGTCCCGCGCCCGCCCCGGCCGAGCCGGCCGCCGCGCCGACCGGCCGCCGCCGTCGGCTCTCCGTGCCGCCCGGCCCCGCGCCGGAGACCGCTGCCGGCCAGGACTCCCAGAGCGCTCAGGGCACTCAGGGCACTCAGGGTCCCGGCACCGCGCTGGAGCCCGCCCGGCCCGCACTGCCCGCCGCCGAGGACCAGAGCGCCCCGCGCCCGGTCGGCAGCGGCCTGGCCGAGCTCGCCCCGCCGCGCCCGCTCGTCACCCCGCCGGTGCCCGCCGTCCCGCCGCAGCCGCCCGTACCGGCCGAGGCCCGGACCGCGCCGCGCCCGATGGCCGAGCTCCCGCCCGCCGACGGGGCGTCCTCGGCCGAGCAGCCGCAGACCACGGCCGGTGAGCTGGCCAACGCCCGCCGACTGCTGGTCTGGCCCGAGCCCGACCCGGCCACCAACCAGGCCCTCCGGGCCCGCGGCTACCAGCCGGTGATCGTCCGCTCCCGCGAGGAGGTGGACGCCCAGGTCGCCGGCTTCCCGGCGGCGCTCTTCGTCGACCCGCTGACCGGCCCGATCACCCGCACCGCGCTGCAGTCGCTGCGCACCGCAGCGCTCAACAACCGGGTCCCGGTGCTGGTCACCTCGGGCCTCGGCCAAGCCACCCGGGACGCCGCGTACGGTGCCGACCCGGCCGTGCTGCTGCGCGCCCTCGCGCCGCGCGACGGCGAGCACCACGCCCCGCGCGTGCTGCTGGTCGAGGGCGACCCGGACATCGCCGCCGCCATGATCAGCAGCCTGGAGCGGCGCGGCATGCACGTCGAGCACGCGACGGACGAGAACGACGCGGTCGCCCGGGCCGCCAGCGTGCAGCCCAACCTGGTGGTGATGGACCTGTTCCAGATCCGCCGCCGGCGGGTCGGCCTGCTGGACTGGCTGCGCGCCAACGACCGGCTGCACCGCACCCCGCTGGTGGTCTACACCTCGGTGGACCTCGACCCGCGCGAACTGCCCCGGCTGCGCACCGGCGAGACGGTGCTGTTCCTCGCCGAGCGCTCGACCAACGAGGACGTCCAGTCCCGGATCGTCGACCTGCTCGGACGGATGGGCGCGATGGGCGAGGCGGGCGTCGCCGCCGCGGGCTGAGCACGTCGCAGGGCCGGCCGCCCCGATCGGGGTGGCCGGCCCTCGCCCTCGCGCGGTCGCTCCTCGCTACTCCTTGCCGAGCACCGTGACGTCCAGCTCGTCGGCCGCGTAGCCGGCCCGGATCACCTTCTTGTCGAACTTGCCGACCGAGGTCTTCGGCACCGAGTCGACGATCGCCCAGCGCTCCGGCAGCTCCCAGGAGGCGATCCGCTCGGCCAGGAAGGCCCGGAGCTCCTTCAGCCCGACGGTCGCGCCGGGGCGCAGCACGACGGTGGCCAGCGGGCGCTCGCCCCACTTCTCGTCCGGGACGGCGACCACGGCGGCCTCGGCCACCTCGGGGTGGGCCATCAGCTGGTTCTCCAGGTGAACCGAGGAGATCCACTCACCGCCGGACTTGATCACGTCCTTGGCCCGGTCGGTGAGGGTCAGGTAGCCGTCGGCGGTGATGGTGCCCACGTCGCCGGTGCGCAGCCAGCCGTCCTCGGAGAACTTGTCGTCCGGGCGGACCGGGTCCTGCCCGGCGCCGCCGTAGTACGCCCCGGCGATCCACGGGCCACGCACCTCCAGCTCGCCCGCGGCGACGCCGTCGTGCGGCATCCGCTCACCGCCCGGGCCGATCAGCCGGGCCTCGACGGAGGCCGGGAAGAGGCCCTGGGTGATCCGGTACGGCCATTCCTCCTCGGGGGTGAGGCCGCCCGGCGGCTGGGCGAAGGAGCCGAGCGGGGAGGTCTCGGTCATGCCCCAGGCGTGCAGCACCCGGATGCCGTGGCGCTCGTCGAAGGCCTTCATCAGCGAGGGCGGGCAGGCGCTGCCGCCGATGACGACCATCCGCAGGCTGGACGTGTCGTAGTCGCCCGCGTCCAGCTCGTCCAGCAGGCCGCTCCAGATGGTGGGGACGGCGGCGCTGACGGTGGGACGGACGGCGGCGATCATCTCGGCCATCGGCTTGGGCTGGAGGAAACGATCCGGCATGAGCAGGTTGGCGCCGGACATGAAGGCGGCGTGCGGGATGCCCCAGGCGTTCACGTGGAACATCGGGACCACCGGCAGCGCGGTGTCGCGCGGGGTGAAGGCGAAGTTGTCGCCGGTGTTGACCTGCATGCAGTGCAGGTAGATCGAGCGGTGGCTGTAGAGCACGCCCTTCGGGTCCCCGGTGGTGCCCGAGGTGTAGCAGAGCACCGCGGCCTGGCGCTCGTCGATGTCCCGCTGCCACGGGTAGTCGACGGGCCGGTCGGCGATCAGCTCCTCGTAGTCGTGTATGCCGCCCGCGAAGCCGGCCAGCAGCGAGCGGTCGCCGGGGCCGGCCACCACGATGTGCTTGAGCGTGGGCGCGAGCTCCGGCAGCACGGCGGCGAGCAGCGGCAGCACGCTGCCGTTGACGATGATCACGCGGTCGGCGGCGTGGTTGACGATGAACGACAGCTGGTGGCCGGCCAGCCGCAGGTTGAGCGTGTGCAGCACCGCCCCCATCGCGGGCACGGCGAGGTACGCCTCCAGGTACTCCGTGTTGTTCCACATCAGGGTCGCGACGCGGTCGTCCCCGGTCACCCCGAGCTCGTCCCGCAGCGCGTACGCGAGCTGCGCGGCGCGGGCGCCCACCTCGGCGTAGCTGCGGACGACCGGCCCGGTGCCGTCCCAGGTGGTGACGGTGGAGCGGGCGTGGATCGTGGACCCGTGCTCCAGGATCCGGGTGACGGTGAGCGGTACGTCCTGCATCGTGCTGAACACGGGTCCTCCTCGACCTGGCGGCACTGGCGGCGTCCGCGGCGCGCCTACCGGTCGGTAATGCGCGCGGACGTGCCCGATTGTGCCGCCCCGCCCGCCCGCTGTCAGCATCCCGACCCCGTTGCACGGATCACTGATTCGCCCCGGTTTCTCCCGACGGCCGTCGCCTCGGCCCGGCGCGACCGTCCTCGGTGCCGGGCCCGGGTGGCTCGGCGGTGGCCGGCTCGGCTCGGCGGTGGTCCGTGGCTCGGCGGCGGTCCGGGTGGCTCGGCGGCGGTCCGGGTGGCTCGGCGGCGGACGCGGCGGTCCCAGGCGGCGGGGCTGTGGGTGAACTCGGCGCGCCACGCCGCGGGCCCCGCGCGAGTCCGCCCTTTCGCGCGCACCCGTCCGCATCCGCCCCGGTTCCGGTAACGAGCTTGCCGGTCAAGCACTCCTTACGGCAAACTCCTTAGCATGCCCACCTCCCATACCAGCGAAACCGCTACCCCCACCTCGGCCGCCGCCGTCGCCGAGGCCCTTGCCATGCCGCCCGCCCCCAAGGGCGAGCCTGCCGGCGAGCGGGGCAGCTGGCGACGAGGTGGGGAGTCCGGCTCCGCGGCACCCCCCGGGGTGGACCCCGGCCGATCCACCGGCCGGTTCGGCAAGGTCCTGCGGCGCCCGGAGAGGATCCCGGCGCCGCTTCTCTGTCTGGCCGCGATGTTCCTGGTGCAGACCGGCATCGCGCTGTCCAAGCCGCTCTTCGGCCCGCTCGGGGTCAGCGGCACGACCTTCCTACGGCTCGGCTTCGCCGCGGCCATCCTGCTCGCCGTCACCCGGCCCGAGCTGCGCGACAAGCGCCCGCGCGACCTCGCCGCGGCCGCGCTGCTCGGCACGGCCTCGGCCGGGATGACCTTCCTGTTCGCCGGGGCGGTCGACCGGCTGCCGATGGGCACCGCCGCGACCATCGAGTTCCTCGGCCCGCTCGCGGTCGCCCTGGTCTTCGCCCGGCGCGCCAGCCACCTGCTCTGGGCACTGCTCGCGGCGGCCGGGGTGGCGCTGCTGACCCTGCTCGGCGAGGGCGACGGCGGCGGCTCGCTCGACCCGGTCGGCCTGCTGTACGCCTTCGGGGCGGCAGCCTGCTACTCGGCGTACATCCTGTTCACCGACAAGGTCGGCGCCGCCTTCCAGGGTTTCCAGGGCCTCGCGGTGTCGATGACGGTCGGCGCGCTGACCCTGGCGCCGTTCGGGCTCGGCGAGGCCTGGGACGGGCTGACCGCGCCCGGCGCCTCGCCGCTGGTGCTGCTGGCCGCGGTGGCCGGGGTGTCGCTGCTGCTGCCGGTGATCCCGTACGCGCTGGAGATGACGGCGCTGCGCCGGATGCCGCAGCGGGTGTTCAGCGTGCTGGTCAGCCTGGAGCCGGCGGTCAGCGCGCTGGTCGGGCTGGTGGTGCTCGGCCAGCTGCTGGGCGCGGCGCAGCTGGCGGGGATCGGCTGCGTGGTGGCGGCCAGCGTGGGGGCCACGCTGGCCGGGCGGCGATAGGGCGCGCAGGGCCCTACGGCCAGAGCAGGGTGCGCGACCACTCCGGGCTGTGCACCGGGCCGGTGCGGGTGTAGCGCAGCCGGACGTGCCGGCGCTGGGCGTCGCCCTGCCAGAACTCCACCTCGTGCGCCCACAGCGTGTAGACCGCGTGCCCGGGCGCGACGGCGTCCGGGGTGGCCTCCAGCCGGCGACGGGCGACCGCCACCGCCTCGTCGTACTCGGCGAGCTCGCCCAGCGGCTCGCTCTGCCGCCCGACCAGTGCGCCGACCCGGGCGGCGGGCGAGCGGGTGGCGAACTCGGCGGCGGCGACCAGGTCGGCGGCCCGCTCAACGCTGCCGCGGACCCGCACCTGGCGGCCCAGCTGCGGCCAGTAGACGGACAGCGCGGCGGCGGGGTGACCAGCGAGCTGACGACCCTTCGGGCTGTCGGCGGCGGCGGAGAAGTTCCAGCCGGTGCCGGCCGCGTCGACGTCGCGCAGCACCAGCACCCGGGCGTCCGGCATGCCGTCCGCGTCGACCGTGGAGAGGGTGAAGGCCTGCGGGTCCAGCACCCCGGCGTCCAGGGCGGTGGCGAGCCAGTCCACGAACAGCGGGCCGGGCTCGGCGGGGGCGGCCTCGTGGTCGAACGAGGGCAGCGGGCGGGCCATCGGCGGGCGGCCGAGCAGCAGTTCGGGGACGGACCTCGGCTCGGGCCGGTGCTCGTCCAGCGGCGCCGGGCACGCCTCCGGCTCCGGTGCGGGCCTGGCCCCGTCCGGGCCGGTCAGGTCCTCGTCCTCCGCCGCCATCGCGCGCCCTTCCTTCCGGTTGCCGCGGTCGTCGCGCCGGCCGGGCCGTCCGTTCCGGGCCCGGGCACGTGGTGCGCTGTCGGAGCGCAACCGTACCGCCGTGGACCGACGGCTCCGGGCGCGGGCCCTCGGTGAACGGATCCGGGCCGCTCCGACGGGCCGGGTCCTCGTACGGGCGGGCGACTCCGTACGAAAAGGTGCCCCTATGGTTTTCGTCAAGCGGCGGTGACGGCCGGGGGTTCATAGAGGGTGCCGTCTCGGAGCATGGCGAAGAGCACGTCGATGC
>NZ_JBVHHW010000039.1:0-60116 GCF_055560875.1 Kitasatospora sp. NPDC023118 | reverse complement strand
CAAGAACCGCGCCAAGCACCACGACGTCGGAAAGACCGTGAAACGCGCCGATTCGATCAAGGAACACCAAGCACAGCGAGGTTAAACGCCAAGCTGAGATCCACCTTCGCTGCCGACGGAGGCGGCTTCTGGCCTTCGTCCTCACCCTCGGGCAGGTTGCTACGTACCCGCCTTCGAACAGGTCATGGCCGCGCCGCGTCGGCAACGGGCCCATCGGCTGCCCGCGTGCGCACCCGGACGCGGTGCTCGCTGACACGGCCTACTCCCCGCGTCAATCCCGATGCGGGGGTTGTGGCCGCCTGCCGACACATGCGACGACTGGTGGCCGTGCCGGACAACTGATGTGCCCGGCACGGCCACCTTGGTATTTGTGGTCAGCGGTTTGATCGCCGGAGGGTGGAGCTGTTCAACAGGTGGCCCCTGCTTAGCCGCTGGCCAGCGCTACCAGGCTCCAGGACTGGTTGGCGTGGCTGCCGAGACAGTCATAGATCCCCATCTGGGTGCCATTGCTGCCCTGCCATTCGGGTTCCTCCAGACAGCGTGCCGGGTTCTGGGCGGTCGCGGTTGCCGGGCTGGTGATCTGGCCGGTGGACGGGTTGTAGCGCCACTGTTGGGCTGCGGCGGTTGCAGCATTTGTGGTGGCCGACACACATGGGGCGAGCACCACCTTGGTGCCGTTGTCGATTGCGTTCCCCGCCAGTGTTACGCAGACCCCGCCAGCCTGGAGGGTGCCGTCGAATGCGAGCGTGAAGCGCTGGTTCGGTCCATCCCAACAGTTCCAGACGTCGACTGCGTGCCCGGCCGCCGGGCCGCCGTATGCATCCAGGCACGGGTTCGGGGCGTTGTTGGAGCTGATGTGGACGGCGGTGTTGGCGTAGCCCATGTCCACCGCATTCTGGAAGCCGGTCACCTGATTCGTCCCGGCGGTGGTGTTGGTTGTGGTGCCCTTCCAGACGGCGAATCGGCCGTTGTTGTCGATGGTCCACAGGTCAGGCAGTCCGTCTCCGTCAAGGTCGCCGGAGGAACCGATCTTCGGGTAGTTGGCTGCGGTGGTACCGCTCCCGTCCAGGATTAGGAAGCCGTTGGCGGGGGTTGCCAGCAGGCTGTAGTCGGGAGAGCTACCTCCGGTGATGGCATACGAGCGGACCTTGCCCGTCGCCTGCTCGCGAGCCCACAGGGTAGCTTGCGTGGTTCCAGCGGCCGGGCCGGGGTTGATCAAGTCGTAGCCGTTCCAGGCATTGTCGGCCGACAGCTTGCGGGCGCTCTGCAGAGTTCCCGCGGCGGTCGGCGTGTACAGCCACAGCGCACCGTTCTCGACAGTCAGCAGTGTGGTCTGGGAGATGGTGTACTTGGTGACCGTCTGCCCGGGGTTCTGGGGATCCGGCAGGGTGACCGGCTTCGTGACCTCCCCCGATGGGGTCCCCAATGCCAGGATTTGACTGGCCTGTGACCAGTCGGCAGCGCTGTAGTTCAGCGTGGAGCAATCGGTCGCCGGCGAGCCGTCGGCGTTGGAACAGGCTGTCGGCTTGGTGATGTCCACCGGGACGCCGTCGAAGTGGCCGTTCCCGTCGTTCTTGACCTTGTAGAGGTGCTTGGCCAGCTCACTTCCGCTGGTGGTGTTGTGGGCCAGGACATCATCGACGAAGCTACCGCGCTGGAGGCTGCCTCGATGCGTGACCTGGTAATTGGACCAGGTGGTGCCCTGGAAAAGTGGGTCCTGAGCGCCGGGGGCGGCGGCGGCCGGGGCGGCCGGGACGTTGCCAGGGTCGGTGTTGGCTTCCATGACCCGCAGGTTGCCGGTGCTGTCCGGGGTGAGGACGTCCGGCCGCCGGCTGCCGTTGACGTTGCCGAACACCGGGGTGGCGTTCTTGTTCCAGGGAGCATAGAAGGTGTACGAGCCGACCTGGCTGTAGTTGCCGGCGTTGTCCTGGGCCTGGAACCAGATGGTGTTGGTACCCCAGGTGCCGGGGCTGTACTGGAATGTTCCGCTGCTGCCTGTGACGACGCCTTCCCCGGAACCGCTCCCAGTGCCGCATCGCCAGCCAGTGACGCTCGCGTTGGTGGGGATAGTGGTCCAGCGGATGCAGGCGACGCCGGATGCACTGCCGCCGGTGGGTGCCGGGTCGGTTCCCGTTAGCGTGAAGGTGCCCGGGTGGGTCGGGTCGCTCGCAAAGAACTGCGGACTCGGGCTGGGCGTGCCGGACGGTGGGAAGTCGGCCGACGTGAGCGTGACCGATGGAGGGGTCTTGTCGACCCTGAAGTAGCACCCGTTGGTGTCGGGCGATGTCAGAGTGCCGTCCGTGGAGTTGGCCGTCCAGCCATATTGGTGGCCGTCAGCCAGCGAGCCGACTGGAAGGCTCAGAGTGTTCCAGGCTCCTGCCCATGCAGTGCTCTGCCAAAGTGACCAGTTTGCGTCATTGTCATCCCAGACATGGAATCCGGACTGAAGGTTCTGCCCGGCAGGAGACCAACTGCTGACCGACAGAGTGATGTTCTGGTTGGCACCGACCCAGCCGGGGTTGTCCCAGGGGTGACCGGTGCCTGGTGTCTGGCAGGGGTTGCTCAGATTCGGGTCGGACGCGAACCCGGGAGTCGGAGAAGTGACCGGGTTCCAGGTGCTGGGGGTGATGTCGTACCAGGTGGTGATGTGCGGGTTGTTGCTGAAATGGACGCGGTAGTACTGGTTGGTTTCGCTGTCCGGAATCAGCGCGAAGGTCCAGTCGGGGGCGTGTCCGGCGGCGAGCTGCTGGATCGTGGAGGTCACATCGAAGTTCAGGCCACCGGTGCCGGTGATCAGCGCCCCCGTGACCTTGCCGCAGTTGGACAGGTCGCTGTAGCAGGGCTGGCGGTTCCAGGTGGTGTCACCGTCGAACCGCGGAGTCGCGTACACGCCCATCGGTGTCTGGGTACCGGGCGAGGCCTGGCTCGTGACGTTGGTGTAGAGGGTCGAGTTGTAGACCGTGGGAGGCGCTGGGGCGCCGCTCTGCTGGTTCCAGATCGCGGAGTTGATTCCGATCTGGAAGTAGGCGCGGTAGCGCCCGTACCCGTGGCAGTCGGAGTATCCGCAGTATCCGGTGCCCAGCTCGTTCAGCGTGTTGACGTTCTTGGCGGTCGGGATGTTCTCCTGGACCTGGGCTGAGGACCAGATGCCGCTGTCGGCGCTGATCGTCGGGTCGAGGTACCACGGACCAGTGCCCTTGCCGAAGCTGGTCCGGTCCGGCATCAGGTCGATGCCGTTGTCAGTGGCCGTGATATTGATCGGAGCGACCACGGCGGTCTCGCCCGGAGCCTCCGACGTCGACGCTGGCGGGGCAGACGGTTCTCCGGCCGTACCTGCGCTCTTCGCCATCAGCCGTGGGGCCGCGGCGGGCGCGGCAGCCTTCGGGGCCGGCGAGATGCTCGAGTCCCACTGGAAGGGAGTGGGGGCATGCAATCGGACCGCGCCGTTGTCGTCGGTGAACGAAAGGTTGCCAGCCGAGTCCTGATGGGTGACCAGGCCGCTCAGATTTACAGAGAAGTGCAGTTTGGTCAGCGCGGGGTCGGCTGCGGCAGTGGCTGTGCGCACCACGATGACGTCCCGCCAGCCGCCGTCGGGACGGGCGGTGACTTGCAGGTCCACATCCGGGCCTAGAACGCCGCGGTAGGTGGCGGTGGAGCCATTGAGTTCAGGCTTGGGTAGCGTGAACGGGCTTCCGACGGTCAGCTTCTTTCCGTCGCCCGTAGTTGTGGTGGCCAGTACGCCGCTGCCGCCACCGGAGAGAGCGAGCGGCTGAGATGTGACGGCAGGGCTGATCGTGCCGTCCGGATTGGTGTGGAGTGTGGTGTCGATGGCGGTCCACCCCGTGCCGCGCTTCACCCGTACGGGTTGGGCGTAGCTGGTCGTGGCGAGTCGGCCGCCAGGGTCGACCGTGGTCTCGGTTGCCTCGGTGGTCAGTACGTCTACGGAAACCGGCTTCCCGGTTGACTTTGCCCTGCTTCGCGCATCGGCCACAGCCTTGGCCTGCGGGCTCGGGCTGGCTTGCGCGGTGGGTGTGGGAGCGGGGTTTGGGGCGGCGACACTCGTGCTGGGTACAGCGGCCAGCCCGACGCTGACGAGAGCGGCAGTGGTCAGGGTGAGCAGGTACCTGCTGCGCCGACGGGTCCTGAGGACCCGCGGTGTTGGGGTTGTTCTCATGCTGTGACGGGAGATCCCTCCGAAGTGGCCCGCGCGGGGTCGAGCGGGCATTCGAAGATGAACGATCGCGAGTGAAAAGCCGCAGGTCAAACTGCGTGCGACCTTGTGTGTAGTTGTCCGGAATGTCGCCCGCGCGCAGGTAAATGATCAGCAAAATGTGAGACCTTGATGAGGGCCACTCACCTCGACTCTCCGTCATCCCCCTAAGGTCCAAAGACGATCATCACATTTCCTTGTGACGGATCGTTCGATGAACCGACTTTGACAGGAGACTTGTGTGGGTACTTGGCGTGCCCGAATACGGTTCGGACGCTGGTCGGTGAGACGGCATCATCCATGGTTGGGAGGCCTGTCGGCACTTTTGGTGATCGTCGCCCTCGTTGCCGCACCATCCACCCAGGCCTGGGCGGATCGGCGGCCACACGGAAAAACCTGGGTGCCACCGAACACCCCCTTGGGCAAGCAGACCAGTTCGGTGGCAGGTGCGGACCTGCCGCCGGGCAAGGCCCAGCCGCCGGCTTTCCCCGTACCGCCGGACTGGCAGCCCTCCACCGCCGTGATGCCGACCGGTACCGCCGAAGTCACGATCGGTGCTGGTTCCCCGGAAGCGCAAGCGGCGGCCCGCGCCACAGGCGGCGCCTCGCCAGCCTCCAGTGGGCGCTCACCAGTTCGTGCGGGCTCCCTCCCGGTGTCTGTCGCGCCTTCGGCCGACGACTCGGGGGCCGCACACCGAGTGAAGGTGGAGGTCGTTGACCCGGCCATGGGTGCTGCAGCCGGCGTGGCCGGTCCCCTGATCTCGCTCACCGAAGGCGCGGGCGCCAGTTCCGGTGGCGAACGCAAGGTCACCGTCGACGTAGACCTCAAGACGCTGGGCGGCGGACTGTGGGCCGACCGAGCGCGGCTCGTGGCCATGCCTGCCTGCGTGCTGACCACTCCCGATCGTTCCGAATGCCGCACGCAGACTCCGGTCCGATCGACCGTGGACGCTCCCTCCGGCCAGGCCAGAGTGGACATCACGCTCCCTGCGGCTCCGGCAGGCCATGTCAAGTCCTCTGTGGGGGCCTCGGCTCCGAATGTCGTCCAGGCATCGCTACGCGGCGATGCCGGCGTCGTGCAAGCCGCCGATGCGGGCGCGGCGCCAGCGGTGCTGGCCGCCACCACGGACTCATCCGGGGCCGGCGGCACCTATGCGGCGACTCCGCTGACGTCCTCGATGGCGTGGAGTGGCGGATCCAACATGGGCAACTTCGCCTATTCATACCCGATCCAGCTGCCTGGCTGGCTGGGTGCCAAGCCTCCCGCGGTTGCACTCTCCTACGACTCGTCCGCAGTGGACGGTCTGACCTCGTCGACCAATGCGCAGGCGTCCTGGATCGGTGACGGCTGGAACTACTCGCCCGGTTTCATCGAGCGCTCCTACAAGCCGTGCGAAAGTGCCGGAATCAGCGGTTCGCACGACCTCTGCTGGGGTGGGCAGAACGCCAGCCTCACGCTGAATGGCCATTCGGGTGCCCTGGTGCGCGACGACTCTACGGGCGTCTGGCACCCACAGAGCGACGATGGCTCGAAGGTCGAACAGCTGACGGGAGCACCGAACGGGTTGAACAATGGCGAGTACTGGAGGGTCACCACGAGTGACGGCACTCAGTACTGGTTCGGCCTCAACCACCTGCCGGGCGGTGACGGGACCGACCCGGCCACCAACTCCGCCTGGGGAGAGCCGGTCTACGCGCCGAACAGCGGCGACCCGTGCAACTCGGCTGCCGGGAAGGACTCCTGGTGCTCCATGGGGTGGCGCTGGAACCTCGACTACATCGTGGACACCCACCAGAACCTGATCACCTACACATACGCGGCAGAGTCGAACAGCTACAACCGTGGCGGGGGTCAGAACGGAGGCAAGGGCACATCCACGTCCTATGTGCGTGGCGGGACTCCGGCCAAGATCGCCTGGGGCCAGCGACTGCCAGAGCAGGTAGCCGCACAGGGCTCCATTCGACCGGCCGCCCAACTGGTGTTCACCACCTCGGAGCGCTGCCTGCCGTCCGGGACGATCACCTGCGCCGACTCGCAGCGAACTACCGCGAACGCCTCGTCCTGGCCCGACGTGCCGCTGGACCAGGCCTGTGACGGCTCCTCGACCTGCACCAACAACGGGCCGTCCTACTTCACCACCAAGCGACTGACCAGCATCACCACCCAGGTGCTGGTGAACTCCGACTACCGCACGGTGGACAGCTGGAATCTGACTCACACCTTCCCCGACCCGGGCGACGGCACCAAGCCGTCCCTGTGGCTGGCCTCGATCCAGCGCACCGGATCCAATGGTCAGCCCAACGTCAGCACGCCCGCGGTGACCTTCACCGCGCGTGAATTGCCGAACCGGGTCGACGGATTGGTCCCGGCCGCGCCGATCTTCAACCGGCCGCGCATCCAGCAGATCACCACCGAGACTGGTGGACAGATCGACGTCCGCTACAGCCAGCCGGAGTGCTCCCGGGTCAACAACACCATGCCGCTCTCTGAGGATGGCAACAGCATGGCTTGTCGGCCGGTGAAGTGGTACCTGCCCGGCTCTTCGGCGACTACCCCGGTCAACGACTGGTTCAACAAGTATCTGGTCACCTCGGTCAGCGAGCAGGACACGGTGACTGGATCGGTGATCTCCGCGATCTCCTACACGTACAACGGCGGCGCGGCCTGGCACCGCAACGACGCAGAGCTGATCGACCCCAAGACTCGCACCTGGGACTCCTTCCGTGGCTACCAGTCGGTCGACACCGTCACTGGCAGCGGCTACACCGGCGAGGCCCCCAAAACGCAGCAACGGGTGACGTATCTGCGTGGTATGGACGGCGACGTCAAAGCGGACGGCAGCACGCGCAGCGTGACGGTCACCAGCCCGCTGGGCGACGTGGTCACCGACAGCAACTGGTTGGCCGGCCGCAAACTCGCGACTCAGGTCTACGACCAGGCCGGCGGAGCGGTGGTCTCCCTCAACGGCAGTACCTCCAACGGGGAGCAGGCCACCTCTACCCACAAGCAGTCCGGTCTGCCGGATCTGGTCGCACGGTATGCGTCCTCGCAGGTCACGGCTGTCACCAAGGAGAGGCTGGCCAGCGGCGACTGGCGAATCCAGACGAAGATCACTACTACCGACCCGTCGCGGGGCAACCGGGAGGTGCAGGTCGACGACAAGAGCGACGGCACCGCCGTCACCCCTGAGATCTGCACCACCACGTCTTACGCGAGCAGCCCGGGCAACCCGATGCTGCTCAGCCTGGCGAGCGAGGTACTGGCGGTGACCGGCCCGTGCGGCACGGCCGCCACAGGGGCCACCGTCGTCAGTAACGTACGCACTCTGTACGACAACCTGCCCTTCGGCCAGGCGGGCTCTTTGGCGGAGATCACTGGCGCACAGCAGCTGGACCACTACGACGGTTCCGGCAGGCCCGTGTTCGTCAACGCCGGACACAGCGGCTACGACGTCTACGGTCGGCCGACATCGTCGAGCGCCAACGACGGCTCCACCTATGACGACAAGGGCAACCAGCTCTCCGGCCCGGACCCAGCAGCGCCGGCGGCCACAACGACAATCGCGTATTCGCCGGCGACCGGCGCGCTGCCGATCACGACCACCTCCACCGGTCCGATGGGCTCCTCCTGGGCGACCACGGTGGTCCAGGACCCGGGCCGCAGCCTTCCGCTTGTGAGCACCGACGCCAACGGTCGCGCCACAACCCAGCAGTACGACGGCCTGGGCCGATTGACCGCCGTCTGGCTGCCGCAACAATCGACCAAGGCCAACCCCAACTACAAATACTCCTACGCAGTCAACGGCCTCACCGGCCCCTCGGTCGTGACCAGCCAAGCGCTGCGAGAGGACAGCACCTATTCCTACAAGACCGAGCTGTACGACGGCCTGGGTCGGCTTCGCCAGACCCAGAGCACCTCACCGGCTGCCGCCACCGGTCGACTGATCAGCGACACCGTCTACGACTCGCACGGCTGGGCGATCAAGAAGGCCTCCTCCTACTACGAGAAGAGCAGCTTCCCGAACAGCAATATCTTCCTCCCGCAGGACTCGCAGGTCCCGGCGCAGACCTGGCTCACCTACGACGGCCAGGGTCGGATTACCAACTCGGCTTTCGTCTCGTACGCGCAGCCGCAGTGGTCGACGACCACAAGCTACGCCGGGGTGGACCGAACCGATGTCACCCCGCCACAGGGCGGCATGCCGACCTCGATGTTCACCGACGCGCGCAAGCACGTGAGCGCGCTGTGGCAGTACCGCGGGCCAACACCGACCGGCAACGCCGCAGACGCCGATGTGACCAGCTACACCTACACGTCAGGCGGACAACCGGCTACCCGTACCGATTCGGCGGGCAATACCTGGTCGTACGACTACGACCTCAGAGGCCGTCAGATCGTGGCAACGGACCCCGACACCGGTACAACTCACACATACTATGACGTCAATTCGCGGGTAGACCACACCACTGACGCCAACGGCAACACCCTGGCCTACACCTACGACCTGCTGGGCCGTAAGACTGGGATGTACAACGGATCGGTCGCCCCGGCCAACCAGCTGGCTTCGTGGAGCTACGACACGTTGGCCAAGGGAAAGCCGACTGGCTCAACCCGCTACGTGGGTGGAGCCAACGGCGCCGCTTACACCAAGGCTGTCACCGGTTACGACACCGCGTACCGCCCGCAGGGCACGACGGTGACGATTCCGTCCACTGAGGGGGCGCTGGCCGGCACCTACACCACCAGCAAGACCTACAACAACATCCTGGGCACGGTGGCCACCGCCACCTCACCCGCCATGGGGGGCCTACCGGCCGAGACCGTCACCAACGTCTACGACACCACCGGCAACCTGCAGAACTCTGCGGGCAACGACACCCTGGTCCACGACGTCCAGTACGACGCGTTCGGTAACACCGTCCGTACCACGCTGGGCGACTACGGAACCCAGGTCGTGTCCACCCAGGTGTACGACCCGGCCACCGGGCATGTTGTGTCCTCGTTCCTGGACCGACAGGTCGGTACCACCTCGCTTGACCAGACCACCTACACCTACAACCCGGTCGGCCAGCTCACCTCGGTCACCGACCTGCAGAACGCCGCGGCCAGCGACCGTCAGTGCTTCACTTATGACTACCTGGGCCGACTGAGCCAGGCGTGGACCGACACCGGCACCGTCACCACGAAGCCTACTGGCACATGGACCGACTCGTCCGGTACCTCCTACGGCCCTGGAAGCGCCACCTCGGTGCCCGGCATCGGAGGATGCACCAACGCAAGTGGCCCTGTGACGAGCGGGACCTCGCCGAGCGTCGGTGGACCGGCGCCGTACTGGCAGTCCTACACATACGACGCGACCGGCAACCGGACCAGGCTCGTTCAGCACGACGTCACCGGAAATGCCGCCAATGACGTCACCACAACGCAGACGTTCGGCACCCAGGGCCAGCCCAACACCGGCTCCGGAGGCCCGCACGCCCTAATCTCCGCCACGACCAGCTCACCGAGCGGCGGCACAACCACCAGTACCTACCAGTACGACAAGTCTGGAAACACCACAGCCATCTTCGGCCCCGCAGGAACCACGAACCTGACGTGGACCGGCGAGAACAAACTGGCATCGGTGGCTTCTCAACAGAAGGGATCAGCGGCAGACACCACCTACCTCTACGACGCCGACGGCAACCTGCTGCTTCGCTACAACCAGGGTGCAACCACGCTGCTGTTCGGGGCGGATGAGCTCACGCTCAACACCGCCACCAAGGCGATGTCGGACGTCCGCTACTACCCCTCGCCCGGTGGCCTAGCCATCACCAGGATCACGACCAGCACTGGCGGCGGGACGCTCGTCTACCAGGCCTCCGATCCGCACGGCACGGCCAGTGTTCAGATCGGCACCGACCCTGACCAGACCGTCGTCCGCCGCCCGATGGATCCGTTCGGCAACCAGCGCGGCAACCAGCCTGCACCGGGCAGCTGGCTCGGATTGCGAGCCTTCGTCGGCGGCACCCTGGACCCTGCCACCGGACTGGTGAACCTGGGCGCCCGTGAGTACCAGCCGTCCACGGGCAGGTTCCTCAACCCCGATCCACTACTCAAACTCGACGCGCCGCAGCAGTGGAACGGATACGCCTACTGCGACAACGACCCGGTCAACCGAACCGACCCCACAGGCCTGAGCTGGTTCAACGACTTTCCCAAGCAGATCGAAAAAGCGGTCTCGGAGGTCTGGAGCTTCGCAAGCGAGGTCGTGGCGAAGTACAGCCCGGCTCACGACTTTATCACTGAGAGTTTCGCGATGAAGCTCAGGGTCTCGCAGCCTTTCGGGGGCGGAAAGGTCACCACTGATCTCTCGTACCTTGGAAAGGGGATCGACCCCGAGAACTTCATCCCCGGGGCGGCGAAGGGAAAGAATGAGGGAAACCTCAAGGTCAACGGGAAGGCCGACCTCATTTACTGGACGGAAACTACGGTCTACATCTGGGATACCAAGAACGCAGGAGGACCGGCCGAGAAGGCTGGCGAAGAAGAGGTGAAGACCTATGTCAAGTACCTGAAGGCGAAGCTGGAGGCCGCCGGTGACCACCGGAACGTCGAAGTCGGCTTTGACTTGGGGTCCTTCGCTGGCATCAACCCCTACCGGCCCACCGAATGGGTATCGGCGCGATCGTCAACCGTGAGCAAGGGCGTCCTTGCATACAAGATCTACGACGCTCCCTCGGGGCCGCTCGGGCTCACTCCGAAGCCCGCGCCGGTTCCCGCGCCAGCACCGAATAAGCTGCCGGTTCCGAACCCGTCTCCTGGGCCCGCGCCGAACCCGAACCCGGCGCCGCCGGGTACGATCCTCGATCCGCCGGGCCCTGACCTTACGCCGGGGTTCGAGCTCAAGATGCCTCACGTCAGCGTCAGTACGATCGGAGTCGCCATAGCTGGCACCATTGCGATGATCCTCACCGGAGGAGCAGCCTCAGCTGCTGAGTAGCTATACATCGAGACACGACGTCCCTGGTGAGCCGACTTCACCCAAAGTCCACACACTGGACCAGGCGCCTCGTAGCATGCGGCGAGGCAGTCGTGCAGAACAATGCGAATGGACCAAGTATGAACCTCCTGCTGCGACGTGTAGACAACGACGTCGCTCACCTGAGCCCTGATGAGGTTCTGGAGCGCTATCCGAGCAGGCTCTCCTCCGACCAGTGCCGCGAAGGCGAGGCGAGTGGCGAGCTGTTCGACCTCGAAGAGATGTGGTTGTACCTGGAGAAGTCTCTCCGCCAGTACTCGGCGACGAGCCTTAGTGACGTCATCACAGGTGGGGACCTCGTAGGCCAGTTCCCGGATGATGAGACCACCCTGGTCTTCGTCTCCCCGGAGCGTACCGCCGCCGCCTTCACCGCGCTGGCGGCTCTCGATCCGGATGATCTCCGTAGTCGGATCGCGGCCGTGCTCGCCGAGAACGTCAACGGGGAACTACCGCCAGGGCTCCTGGATGACGTTATCTCCCGGATGGCGGAGGTCACGGAGCTCTTCCGGCGGGCCGCGCAGTCCAAGCAAGGCATTCTGAAGAGCGTCTACCTCTGATCCAACGACGTCGAAGCCTGCTGCGACACGGTCGCGGCAGGCTTCGGCGTGTCGGCGCCTACAGTTTTGGCAACAGGGCTTCGCCCGTGGGGAATCGATCGAGTGGAGATCGAGGCCGGGCTGGTCCGTAGTAGTCGGTCTGCTCTGTCGGCGGCGACCGAACCACTTTTCACCTGTCGCCGACAACCCTACCCCCGTGCATCAGGATTCTCTTCAGACTCGGCCTGTGCTGTCGGGGTGGCCCGATACCTTTCACCCCATGACGCTGCTGCCCGTTCGACCGATCGCCAATCAGCTGCGCGCGATGCTGCAGGGGAGGGGTGATCAGGGGCATAGGACCTTGTCCCAGCCTTCGGTCGAGAACACCGCCGTCCTCCCTCTCGGGCCTCCAGTCGGATAATGGGTGGAGCTTCGATGATGGTGATGACAGGGTGAGGCGCATGCCGCCCGCCGTCGAACAGCTGCTCAGTGAACTGCACGCCACTTTGAAACTGCGCAAGCGTCCGGAGGACGTTGTCCTTGCCGGAAACCTCATCCGCCCTGTTCAGGCTGCATGTCGGTATTCGTGGAGGAGGCCGCCGAGTCGGTCGGTTCGGCGCATGTTGAGGCGGGCGATCTGCTCCGGGTTGTCGATCGGTGCGGGAAGGGGGCGGAGGGGTCGGGCGTTCGCGATGCCCTGGTGTGGCCTGTGGTCGTTGTAGAACCTCTCGAACTCGCGTAGCGGGTGCAGGAGGTGGCGCTGGTCCCAGATCAGCGTGCGGTCCAGCAGTTCTCGCCGGCAGGTCTGCACCCACCTTTCCATGATGGAGTTCATCCTCGGCATGCGGACTCCGCTGAGCACGACCTGGATACCTGCGTCGGCGAGGACGGCGTCGAACAGTTCGGGGAACTTCCCGTCCCGGTCCCGGAGCATGTAGCGCGCCCGGCAGCCGGCGTCCTCGAGGTCCATGACGAGGTTCTTCGCCGCCTGCGCCACCCAGGACGCGGTCGGATGAGCGGGTGCGCCCAGGATCCGGATCCGTCGGGTTGCGTGCTCGATCACCGCGAGCACATGCAGTCGGGCTTCGGACAGGGTGACCGTTTCGAATAAGTCGCAGGCGAGGAGTGCGTTCGCTTGGGAGCGCAGGAAGTCGGCCCAGGTGCTGGAGACGCGCTCGGGTGACGGCGGGATGCCGGCCTCCTTCAGAATCTGCCAGACCGTGGACGCGGCGACCTTGATGCCGAGGACGAGCAGTTCGCCGTGCAGGCGCCGGTAGCCCCATGCCGGATTCTCGGCGGCCAGACGCAGGACCAGGGCGCGGATGGAGCGTACGGTGCGCGGTCGGCCTGGGCGCTTGGGCCGGGACCGGGCGGCGTGGCGGCGGGCGACCAGGTCGCGGTGCCATCGAAGAACGGTGTCCGGCCGCACCGGCAACCGCATCCGATGCAGCACCTGCGTCGGCAGACCTCGCAGCAGTGCCGCCAGGAACGCCCGGTCGCTTGTTTTGAACCGTACCCGCTGTCCGTTCAGTTGCCGCTGTAGCACGGTGATCTGATGGCGCAGGGTCAGGATTTCCATGTCCTTCTCGCGGTCGCTCATCGGTAGTAGCCGCAGCATCGCGAACGCGTTCGTGACGGCCAGGTAGGTCAGTCACAGCAGCACGGTCGATCATCATGCCGCGGATGTCGTCGGCTCTGCCAGAGCGCTGGCTCTACTGGAGAGGTCGACACCAGTGAACTCTCGCGCAGTGCCTCTTACCAGGGCGGATGAGGTTATCGGCAAGGGCAACGCTGCCGTGCTCAGGCGCGTGCCTGGCCAGACCCAGAGGTTGCCGCGGTCGCGCTGGCGCTGGTCAGTGAGTAGGAGGCCGGCCAGGACGGTGAACGGGCCGGGGCGGCCGTCGTCTTCGGTGGGGGTGAGGCCGTCGATGTGGGGGGCGCCGGGATGGTGCAGGTGTGGCGGCAGGGTGAGCGCCAGCTGCGCGACCTCCGGGGCCGGCAAGGCGAGGTCGGGCCGCAGAAACGCGCGGACGGCGTTGCCGATGCCGCTTTCCTCGTAGAGGGCGCGCAGGTCGGCGTGGTCGGCGAGGGCCGGCCACAGGAAGTACGGGCCGGTGCGGCCGGGCTCGGGCGGCTGGGCCGCAACGTGCGGGTCGCCGGCAACACCGGTGCCCGAACAGCCATGAGCACCGAGGAGCACCCCACCCAGGCGCTCACCGATCTCACCGTCCTGCAGTGGCACTTCGGGCGGATCGAGGGTCTGCGGGTGCTCTACCTGGGCGAGGGCAACAACACCGCCACCGCGTTCTCCCTCGCGCTCAGCCGCTTCCCCGGCACCGAGCTCCACCTGCGCACCCCCGCCGGCTACGGGCTCCCGACGGACTACCTGGACCGGGCCGGCGAACTCGCCGCCGGAAACGGTGCGTTGGTCACCGAGCGGCACGACCTGGCCCACCTGCCCGACCGGGTCGACGTCGTCTACACGACCCGCTGGCAGACCACCGGAACCAGCAAGCCCGACCCGAACTGGCGGGAGGTCTTCGCGCCCTTCCAGGTCAACGCCGAGCTGATGGCCCGCTACCCGGCGGCGGTCTTCATGCACGACCTGCCCGCCGACCGCGGCGAGGAGGTCACCGCCGATGTGCTCGACGGCGCGTCCAGCATCGCGTTCTGGCAGGCCGGTCACAAGCTGCACAGCGCCATGGCGGTGCTCGAGTGGTGCCTGCGCGGTCGGGGCGAGCCGGCCGGCCGGGCGTGAGCGTCGCCGCCCCGGTCGCCGGTCAGGTCACCGCGGCCGGGGTGCCACGGCGGCGGAGCCGTGCGCACCGCGGGCGGCCAGCCTGCGGGCGACCCCGTCCGAGAGCAGCAGCACGGCGGCGGTCACCAGCGCGGCCATGTGTTCGTAACCCGCCAACGACGGGTCCACCGCCGTGATCGCGGCCGTCAGCAGCACCACGCCCAGCGCGGTCCAGCGCGCCCCGAACCGCCAGGCGACCAGCAGGCCCAGCCCGATCACGGCCACCGACGGCCCGGTGTCCCGGACCTGGGCGAATGCGGCGGGCAGGTGGAGCAGGTGGCCGGGCGGCCGGGACACCCCGAAGCGCGCGTAGCAGGTGCCCACCAGCGAGCAGGTGTACCCGACGGCGAGCGTGCGCCACGGGCCGAGGGTCAGCTCGGCGATCGCGAAGACCACGAACACCTGGGCCAGCGCCCCCCAGACCGGCAGGTCCAGGGCCGGCACGAATATCGAGAGCGGGAAGCGCAGCAGCGCGACGTCCCACGGCTCGTTGGCCCGGACCTCGCCTATCCGGGAGACGAAGGCCGCCCCGCTCGGGAACTCGTCGACCGCCGCGAACAGCAGCACCAGGCAGCTGGAGACCACGGCGAGAGTCAGTGCGGCGGGGCCCCTGGCCCGCAGCCGGGCGTGCGCCCGGCGGTAGAGCAGGCCCCACTCGCGCTCGGCCGCGCGCCGGATGTCGGGATTGTTCACGACGGTCCTCCAGTCCCGATCAGGAGTCGATGGTGGCCGCACACCGGTCCGCGGCACCGGCGTGCGGCCGGCCGTCGGAGCCCGAGGTGCACGGCCGCAGCAGTGCGAAGTAGGCCAGGGCCGGTCCGGACTGCCGGATGACGTGCAGGCCGACGGCGTTGGCGTGCCGGGCCAGGGTCGCCGGGCGGATCTGGTGGCGGTCGAAGAACTCGCCGATGACCAGGCGACCGGTCGGCTTGAGGACCCGGCGCAGCTCGCTCAGGGCGGCGGGGACGTCGGGGATCTCGCCCAGCGTGGTGACCAGGTAGGCGGCGTCGAACGTGGCGTCGTCGAAGGGAAGTTCGCGCGCGTCGGCCAGGGTGGGGACGATGGTGTCGAGGCCGGATCCGGCGGCCCGGCGCATCACGTGGTCGAGCATCTCCTGCTGGATGTCGACGATGTCCAGCCGGCCGTCGGCGCCGAGCCGGGGCGCCACCTGGAGCGACTGCAGCCCGGTGCCGGGACCGATCTCCAGCATCCGCTCGCCCGGCAGCGGCTGGAGCTGCTCGGCCAGCCGCTCCCAGGACAGGAACGGCAATGGCAGGTCGAGCAGTCGGTGCTGCGCGTAGGGGTACGGCGCGGAGTCGGTCACCCACCAGGCGGTGGCCGCGGCCGCGACCGAGGCGCCCGCAAATGCCCAGATGCCGGCCTTGCCGAACGGGGCGCGCAGGGGTGAGGAGGGGTGGCTCATGGTTCTTCTCCAACGTTGGTCGTCGGGGTGGGGCGGTGGTGCCCGCTCAGTGGATGTGGATGCCGCCGTTGGAGGCGGCCACGGTGAGGGAGGCCGACGCGCCGTCGGAGTTCGGCAGGTCGATCTGCGGCGCGGAGCTGCTGCTGTGGGCGCCGATCCGGTAGCCGGTGCTCGAGGGCACCGCGAGGTCGACCGCGCCGTCGCCGGTCGTCATGGCGCACCGTCGGGCGGTGTGGCTTGAGGTATTGATCGTTCCGTTCCTCGTTCTCGGGAAGGTCGGTGGCCTTCACCGGTGGTTCGCGGTGGCGCTGCGGGGCGACGCACCTGCGGCCCCGCACCGACCATCTGCCCTCCAGCCAACAGCAGTTCGGCCGGGCCGGACACGTGGCCAGCCCACCGAACCGGGGTAGGGATAACCCCCCTGTCAGTCCCAGCCGTTGTCGTCGGGCGGGGTGGTGGTGCCGGTGGTGTCGGCCGGGGCGGCAGCGGACTGCGGCTTCCTCGACCGCTGCCCGGAGCCGGACCGGCTTCCCGGGTGGCTGACCGACCAGGACATCGCCGTCTATGCCGAGGCGCTGGCCGCGACCGGCTTCACCGGCGGCCTCAACTGGTACCGGAACCTGCACCGCAACTGGGACCTCACCGCGCCGCTGAACCGGGCCCGGATCCAGTCCCGGCCCTCTACCTGGCCGGCTTCGCCCCCTCGCTGGACTCACCCCGGCATCCGTGACCCACCCCCCGACACCCCGTTTCGGAAGGAAAACCCTCATGACCACGTCCATGGAATCGGCCCCCGAGGTCCAGCAGCTCGCTCAGTGGCTGACCGAACGGGTCGCCTACTACCTGGAGATCCCGGCCGAGCAGATCAAGCCCGACGTCAAGCTGGTCGAGTACGGCCTGGAGTCGGTCTATGCCCTCGCCCTGTGCGGCGACGTGGAGGACGAGTTGGGCATCGAGGTCGAGCCGGCCCTGGCCTGGGACTACCCCACCATCGACTCACTGGTCGCCCTGCTGATCGAGAAGACGGCCGAGGGCGCCTGACCACGGGAGACCGCAGAGAGGAGAGCGGGCCGTGCGTGCCGCCCATCACCCGAGCGGGGGCGCTCGTCGTCGAAGAAGTCCCCGATCCGGTGCCACAGTCCGGGCACCTGCTGGTGCGCACGCTGGCCTGCGGGATCTGCGGCTCCGACCTGCATGCCCTCGGCGACCCCGAGGCGTTCAGCGACATCGTGCGCCGCACCGGCGGCACCCCGCACGACATCCGGAACGGCCTGGTGCTCGGCCTCGGCCCGATCGGCCTGGGCGTCGTCGCGGTGCTCAAGGCGCGCGGCCACGGCCCGGTCGTCGCGGTCGACTTCTCGCCCAAGCGGCGGGCGCTGGCCGAGCGGCTGGGTTCCGACATCCTGATCGACCCGGCCGTCGAGTCGCCCTACGACCGCTGGTCCTCGCTCGGGGTGATCCCCGGGATGCTGGACCGGATGGCCGCGGAGTACCGCGGGGTGCCGACCACCGTCGTTCGCGGCACGGGCGTGCTCAGTGGACCGTGATGCCGCCGCGCGTGGTCTTCACCACCACGCTGTGCGGCGCGTCCGTGGCGGTGTTCGGCAGCGAGACGCTCGGCGACGACGAGGAGCTCTGCGCGTCGACGTGGTAGGTGGCGTCGTGAGGCACCTTGAGGTCGACCCCGCCCCAGCCCGTGGTGACCTTCAGGGAGGCGGGTGCCGCCGTGAAGGAGGCGCTGACCGCGCCGTCGGTGGTGATCACCTCGGCGTTCGGGGCGCTGCTGTCGGCGAGGGTCACCGCGCCGTTCGTGCTCCGCACGGTCAGCGGGCCGGACGACTGGTCCACCTCGACCCCGCCCAGCCCGGTGGTCAGATCCAGCCGGCCGGTCAGACCCTTCGCCTGGATCCCGGCGTCCCCGGTGCTCACCTGCGCGGCCAGGCCGGCCGGCACCGTGATCTGCAGGTGCGCCGAGCAGTCGTTGGAGCAGCCGGCGGTGACCGTGACGTCCGACCCGGACCGGGTGACGGAGACCTGCGGGACATGGCCCGTGTAGCTGCCGCTCATGGCCACCGTGACCTGCGAGGAGCCGTCCTGACTCAGCGTCACGCCGAGTCCGTCGGCCTGGACCGTCACCTGGCTGGCGCCGGCCGCGTCCTGCTGCCAGTTGCCGCTGTACGGGTGGTGCACCGGAAGCGAGGCGACCACGACCCAACTGGCCACGGCGACGACCGCGACGAGGACGGCCAGCCCTATGAGGAGGCATCCGCGGCGCTTCATCGGTGTGGTACTGATCTCAAGCTCCCAGGTAGCGCAAAACGGCGAGCACGCGGCGGTGGTCTCCCGCCTCCTGCTGCAGATCGAATTTCACGAAGATGCTGCGGATGTACTTCTCCACCGCCGCCGTGCCGATCACCAGATCGGCTGCGATCCCGGCGTTGGAACGGCCCTCCGCCATGGCCGTGAGGACCTCCCGTTCGCGCGGCGTCAGGGTGGACAGCGGATCCCGCTGCCGGCTGCCGGCCAGCAACTGCTTGACCACCTCCGGGTCGAGGACCGTCTCGCCCGCGGCGACCCGGCGCAGTGCGTCCACGAACTCCTCGGCATCCGATACCCGGTCCTTGAGCAGGTAACCGACCCCGTTGTCATTGGTCTTGACCAGGTCGATGGCGTAGCGCTCCTCGACGTAGTGGGAGAGCACCAGGACGCCGGTCTCCGGCCAGCGGGCGCGTACCGCCAGTGCGGCGCGCAGGCCCTCGTCCAGGAAGGTGGGCGGCATCCGGACGTCCGTCACACAGGCGTCCGGCCGGTGTTCGGCCACCGCGCGCAGGAGTTGCTCCCCGTCGCCGACCGCGGCGACCACCTCGATCCCCTGTTCGCTGAGCAGCAGTTCGATGCCCTGGCGCAGCAGCGCGGAGTCCTCGGCCAGCACTACCCGCATGGCAATTCCACCTCGATCACGGTCGGTCCACCCACCGGACTGCTGAGCCGGAACCGCCCGTCCACCCCGGACACCCGGTCCGCCAGACCGGTCAGACCCGTGCCGGCCGCGAGATCGGCTCCGCCACGCCCGTCATCGCCAACCTTAACGTCCAATCGGGCGCCCTCCCGCCGGATCTCCACCCAAGCGCGGGTCGCATGAGCATGTTTGGCCACATTGGTGAGCGCCTCGGTCACCGTGAAGTAGGCGACCGCCTCGATGGCGGAGGAGGGGCGCGGCTCCACCAGGACGTCAAGGCGCACCGGGACCGGAGCCAGCGCGGCGACGGCGGAGAGCGCCGCCTCCAGGCCGCGGTCGGTCAGCACCGGCGGGTGCAGGCCACGGGCCAGGTTGCGCAACTCGGCGATGGCGCTGAGGGTTTCCCGCCGGGCGTCCTCGACCAGCTTGTTGGTCTCGTGGTCACCGGACTTCTTCAACCGCGAGCTGGCCCGGCCCAGGGTGATCGACATCGCCACCAGCCGTTGCTGGGCACCGTCGTGCAGATCCCGCTCGATCCGTTTGCGCTCCGCCTCGGCGGCGTCCACCACCCGGGCTCGACTTTCCGTCAGATCGTTGACCCGCTGCTCCAGTTCCATACCGCGGGGCCGGGAGAGCAGTGCGACGGCCAGCGCGGTGTCCAGCGCCAGCAGGAGTTTGACGATCAGTGGGGAGAGGACCGCGCCGACCAGCAGCGCCAGCGCCGCGACCAGCAGCGCCCGGGGCAGGGAATCCACCACGAACGGCCCGAGCTGGGCCTGCCCGCCGGGCAGGCCCCGGTAATAGGCCGGAAGCAGCACCAGGGTTAGCGGCACGGCCCAGATCAGCGCCACCCCGACCACGGTCACCACCGCCACCGGCATCAGCAGTACGAAGTAGCCGATCAGCCGCCAGGTGCAGGGGTTGTGGATGAGCGACTGCAGCGACTTGGCCAACCGCCACGAAGAGACCGGCGCCGGCAGCTCGTCGAGCTCCAGCCCGCAGGTCACGGCGAACCGGGCGCGCTCGACGGCGGCCAGCCGGAACAGCGCCCACCCCGCCGCCACCGTGAGCGGCAGGCCCACCAGGCCTGCCGGCGCCAGGCAGACGGCGACGACCAGCACGACCAGCACGGCCAGTCCCGCCAGCGCCACCAGAGCGTCAAGTGCCAGGTGGATCGACGCCCGCCACAGCACGGGGGAGGCCATCGCGCGCAGCGGATTGCCCGGCACCACCTCGCGGGGTGGCCAGGCGTCCGTCCGGGCTCTGCCGGTGGCACGGCCGGCGATGTTCTCGGTCAACTGCTTCAGACCCGCTCTCGTGGGCAGTGCGGGCGGCGACCAGGTCACCGTCCGCGCCTCGATTCGACAAGGGAACGGTACCCAACCCGACCACCCGTCGACAGCGAGGAGCGCCCACTAGCGGGGGGTAGGGTTTACCCCCCGTCCGGCCGGTGGGTTCACGCTGTCGACCCGGGGCCGCCCAGCGCGACATCGTGGGGACATGACCGATCGACACTCGAGCTCCGCCGGCCGCCCCTACCCGGTCGGCAGGACCGACGACATCGAGCAGCTCCTCGTGCGCTACGAGGACACCATCGACGACCGGGTCGCCGAGATCGTCGAAGAGGTCCTCGGCGAGCAGCTGAGGCGGTACCGGCGCGACGTTGTGCTGCCTATCACCGTCACGCAGCTGACGGCCGCGGCCGTCTCGCTGGCGCTCATGTGGTGGAGCCCGTGGACAGTCCCCCTGGTGTGGGCCGCCACCTCCGTCATCTGCGTGTCGCTGTCACAGACCGCCCGGATCCCGCGCCGCTCGTAACGGGCCGCGGGCGTCCGGGCTGCGGCCGCCCCTCCGTGCGCACCCCTGACGCACGGCGGGGCGGCCGCGACCGAGTGCTCGGTCACGACCGCCCCGGACGGACGGCACCGGAGGCGGCTACGCGGTCCCACCCCGCTCCCGGCCCACGGCCTCCTCGATGGCCCGCTGCCACTCACCGGTCAGCCGGGTCCGCCCGGACAGCTCGGTGGCGATCAGGTGCCTGATCAGCTCCCGGCCGGTCACCGCGTTGCTCAGCATCACCAGGCCGCGCCCGGCCCGGAGTGCACCCGCACCCAGGTCATCGCCTGGTAGCCGTACGCCTGGCGGCCGTGGCCGAACTCCAGGTCGCCACCGGTGGTGTCGAGGATGGTGCTCCAGCCGTAGGCGCGGCCCAACTGCGGGGTGAGTATCTCCCGCACCAGCTCGGTCGCCACCAGCCCGCGCTCCCGGCCCAGGTAGCACCGCCGCAGCTCGGCGGCCAGGGCGGCCAGGTCGGCGGCCGTGGTCCAGAGGCGGCCGGCGGCCGGCTCCGGGTTGGCGTAGTAGCCGGCCGAGACCTGCCGACCGTCGGCGTCGTGGCCGTGCGCGAACGGCCGCCCCTCGGTGTCGGGCCAGCACGGGTCGAAGCTCGAACCGGTCATGCCCAGCGGCTCGAACACCAGCCGGCGGGTCAGATCGAGCCGGCCAGGAAGGCCGTCTCCGGGGTGACCGGTTCGGAGCCCGCCGCGTCGACCGAGCCGAAGGCGCGCACCGCGACGGTCCGCCCGTCCTCGATCCAGGCGAGGCTGGCGCCCGGGATCCCGTGCTCGGCCAGCACCGCTCTATCCCGTCGGCGGCGGCCGGGCGGAGCGCTCGGCGGTGCTGCCCGCCCCCTGGCGCAGCAGCCCGTCCAGCTCCGCCAGCTGCTCGTCCGGCAACCGCCGGACGGTCGCCTCGTCGTGCAGCGCCGTGCGGCACGTCCAGCGCAGGTAGAGCTGCCCGCCGCAGACGTCCGCCTCGACCTCCAGCAGGTGGTCGCCTGCCACCGTGGCCGGGCCGATGGGCTCCACCCGCTCCGGGACGAACACCAGCGCCGGGTCGGCGTCCTGCTCGGTCGGCCGGACGAAGGCGAAGCCCACCTGCGGCGGCCGCAGGGCGGCCAGCTTCCGCAGACGTCGGTTGGCTCCCCGCTCGGTGGCGTGTGAGGTTGGGGGATACGGCCGAGCTGACGCAGGGCGTCGCGGATTGATCTCGTCGCCTCCCACGGGGGCTGCCGGTCAGCGTGCCCCGTCTGCAACGGCGGGCGGTCTCCAGCACAGTGTCCCGGGGCCTCTCAGACGCCCCGGGACATTTGTGTCGGCCCACGGGCGCCCTCAGCGCCCGGTGTGCGCACGCCAGGTGTCGTGCAGCCGGGCGAGGTGCTGGAAGCCGTCCACGACCTGGTCGGTCGCCACGCCGAAGTCCACCAGGCACGCGACCTCGTCCACGCCGGCGTCGGCGAGCTGCTTGAGCATAGCCATGCACTCCTCGACGGTCCCGAACATGCCGCTGGTCTCGAAGTACCGGTCGAAGGCCTGGGCCACCAGGAAACGGCGGTCCTCCTCGCTCACGTTCTTCAGCTCCCGCATCATCGCGGCGCCGTCGGCTCCCGCGGCCTCGGCAGCCTTGACTATCAGGTCGAAGGAACTGGCGAGGTAGCGGGAGAACGGCTCGCGCACGGTCTCCCGTACGGCCTCGCGGTCAGTGCCTACGAAGGTGTGCAACATCAGCGCCACGTGGGCGCGCCCCCCGTCGCCCTGGTGCTCCTGGTATGCCGCCCGGTACTTGGCGATCCGCTGTGCCAGCGTCCCCACCTCCTGGCCCAGCAGGTGGGTGAGGACGCCAAGGCCGTGGCGTCCGGCCAGTTCGAAGGTCGCCGGGGAGCCGCCGGTGGTCAGCCATACCGGCAGCTCGGGCTGAACCGGCGGCGGGAACATCGTCAGCGACACCGACTCGCCCGCGCCGTCGACGAGTTCGACCGACTCACGCCGCCACAGCCGGCGAATCGTGTCGATCGTGTCTATCAGCGCGCTCTTGCGGGTCTCGTAGTTCTCCGGGCGCAGCGCGAAGTCGGCGGCGTGCCACCCCGAGGCGATCGCCACCCCCGCCCGCCCGTTGGAGAGGTTGTCGACGACAGACCACTCCTCGGCGATCCGCATCGGGTGGTGCAGCGGTGCCACCACGCTGCCGGCCCGCACAGCCACCCGCTTGGTCACCGCGGCGACCGCGGCGCCCGTGACCGCAGGATTGGGGTAGAGCCCGCCGAAGGCGTGGAAGTGGCGCTCCGGGGTCCACACCGCGGTGAAGCCGTGGTCGTCGGCGAAGCGCGCGCCCTCCAGCAGCAGCCGGTAGCAGTCCTGCTGCTCGGTGTCGTTGTTGGCGAAGTAGAAGAGGCTGAAGTCCATCCGCGTCTCCGGATCGTGTGCACGTGGTGTGCAGTTGGGTGAAGGAGGACGCCGGGTTGCCGCGCCTGACCACCCGGCGGGCCGGATCCCGCCGGTCGTGGGAAGCCAACCGTAAGGAGTCGGCGCCCGGTCGCGACACCCCCGAAGGCCGCTTCCACGAGGGGAGCGGCCTTCGGGGGTGCCGACGGGGGTGTAGGCCGATCAGCTCTGGGCCATCGCAGCGATCAGGCTCTTGGGGCGCATGTCGGTCCAGTTCGCCTCGATGTAGTCAAGGCACTCCTGCCGCGCAGCCTCGCCGAACACCGAGGTCCAGCCGGCCGGCACCTCGATGAAGACCGGCCACAGCGAGTGCTGGCCCTCGTCGTTGACCAGGACCAGGTAGTTCGCGTCAGGGTCCTCGAACGGGTTCGTCATCACGTCGTCCTTCCTGCGGGCAAGATGTGGACCGTCCGGTCCCACTGCGGCCCACTATGGCCCAGGGTGCCGAGTCGGAGTCAAACAACCGCCGCACCGAGCACGCCGTGGCCCCGACTATCCGTCTAACTGCGGCCTGGCGCCGGTTGAACAGGATACTTCGCACCATCTGCGGTCGGTCTTGATCCACGTCGCGCATGGTGCCAAGGTGGCCGCGGCGGAGCGTGCCAGTGTCGTCAGCTTTTGAAGCCACCCATCTGTTGGTTCATTCGGGGGGATTACTGAACTTGAAAGCGTGATGTCGGTCGGCCGTCCAGGATGAGGCCGGTGCCGGCGAGGCATCCGTCGACCAGGTCGGGTCGGTACTGGATCCGATTGAGTCTGCGCTTCACGGCCCGGCTGATCTGGGCGAGGTCGGCGGCGGCGAGGTTGCCGATGGCGCGTTTGACCATCGACCAGATGCCCTCGGTCGGATTGAGGTCCGGGGCGTAGGTAGGCAGTTGGAAGACGGTGAGCCAGTCGGAGTTCGCGGCGATGAACTCCCTCGGCCCGCTGGTCAGGTGGAGGCGGAGGTTGTCCCAGACCAGGACGATCGGGCCGCCCAGCTGGATGCGGGCGCGGACGATCAGGTCCCGGAAGTCCCGCCAGCCGAAGCCCTTCGGCTCGTCCTTGCGGCCCCGGGACTCGCGCGCCGCGTAGATCAGCCGGGACCGCTCGCCCGGCTTGTAACAGGTCATCCCCGCCATCGACAGCCGCCCGGAGCCCCGGGCCCGCACCCGCACCCGCACGACCGGGGTCCGGCCGATCCGGCCCCAGGTCCTGCCACGCGGCGGAGTCATCGACTGCCCGGCTGCGTCCTCGAAGATCAGCCACGCGTCCCGCTCCGCCGCGATGCTCTTACCCGCGGCCAGGTCTCCTCCCGCCACACCTCAACGGCCCCGTAGTCGCGTTCGATCGCGCGCCGGGCCGGCTGCTGCCACGACCAGCCGTGGCGCTTGAGGAGCTGCCAGGTGCCCTCGACCGTGTAGGAGACGTGGAACAGGCGGCCGATCAGCGTCTTGATCCGCGCGAGCGTCCACCGCTGGTCCGCCCACCCGTGGGCGAGCGGGCCGCGCTCCAACTCCCTTTCCAGCCTGGCGAGCTGGCCATGGCCGAGCCTCGGGCGCCCCGGCGAGCCCTTCGACTGGACGCCGGCCTCTCCGCGCTCGCGCCAGGCCCGGCGCCACTGCTCCACCGACCGCTCGCTCACCCGCAGCACGGCGGCGATCTCCCTGTTCTTCTGCCCCGACTCGAAGCGTTCCACGGCCTGCAACCGGATCCGCTCCCGCGCGGCCCTCTCGGCGAGTAGACGGCGCCGTGGTTGGGGAAGGCGTGCGGGAGGTAATTCCAGGGGATTCCGGTGCGGTTGACGTAGAGGGTCGCGTTGAAGACGTCGCGCGGGTCGACCCTCGCCAGGTTGGCCGGTCGGCCGGCGGTCGAGCCGGGCCTTTCTCCATGCCATCAGAATCGGCTCGATGAGGGCCCATCGGGCGCCGGAAAGCGACATGACCACATGCCATTTACAGGATCAGCCATGCCAAAACACCCAGTCAGACCTACCTGGCCACCTCCAAGGCCTCCGGTCGTTGGAAGGAGCGGTCGCAGTAGACGAGCGGGGCGTCCTCCCCTGCGAAGGCCGCCTCGACCCGGCCGATCAGGACGGAGTGGTCCCCACCGTCGACGACGCGGTCCATGGAGCAGGCCACTCGGGCCGCCGCGTCCGGAACACCCGGGAGTCCAAGCTCCATCGGCAGCGTGTCCCCGGCCGCGAAACGGTCCGCTCCGGAACAGGCGAAGCGCCGGGCGATGTCGGCCTGCCCTTCCGCAAGTACGTTGATCATGAAATGGTCTGCGCTTGCGAAGGCCACATGGGTGCTGGCGGACTTGCCCAGGCAGACCAGTACGAGCGGCGGAGCGATCGACAGGGAGCTGAACGAGCTGGCGGTGAACCCCCAGCGACGCCCCGTGCGGTCGACCGTGGTGACCACCACGACCGGGCCCGGCACCCGCGCCATGGTCCGGGTGAACTCCTCGGGTGCGACGGACATCCATACCTCCAGATTCCTGAGAGGGAGGCGGCGGCGGGCTGGATCCCACCGCCGCCGGGTGGCTTACCGGGCGCTGCCGGTCAGCCGGCGGCTACCACGCATGTGAGCCGGGTCCTGGGCAAGTTGAACATCAGGGGTCGGATCCCCAGGCGACGATCTACGCCTATGAGACTGGTCTGGTACGCCTGAGCGGCTCCTGAGCCGCCGAGGCGCACCAGGTCAGACGCTCCCCAGGACGACGACGGCGTTCTGGCCGCCGAAGCCGAACGAGTTGCTCACGGCCAGCGGCACCGGAACCTGCCGGGCAGCACCGTGGACGATGTCGATGTCGGCGGCGTCCGGGCCGGCGGAGCCGAAGTTAGCGGTGGGTGGGACCACCCCATGGGCGATCGACAGGGCGGTGAGTCCGGCCTCGACCGCCCCGGCGGCACCCAGCAGATGGCCGGTGACCCCCTTGGTCGAGACGACCGCCCGTTCCAGCACCACCGCACCCGCGCCGTCGCCGAAGATCACGGCTGTGCCGCGGTCCGTCGGGTCGACGATCCGGGAGTAGATTTCTGACGCCACGATCAGGACGCTGTCGACGACGCCGCTGGTGATCAGGCCGTTGGCCACCGCGGTGGCGTAGACGAACCCGCTGCACACGGCGGAGATGTCGAACGCCGGGACCTGGCCCAGGCCGAGGTGGTGGGCGACCTCGGGCGCTGCGGCCGGGCACGGGCGGTCCGGTGTCGTGGTGGCCAGCACCACGACACCGACCGTTCGCAGGCCCGCCGAGCTCAGCGCGTTGGCGCCGGCCTCGCAGGCCAGGTCGCGCATTGACACCCCGGGGCCGCCCGGCGCCGTGCGGCGATGCCGGTGCGACAGCGGATCCACTCGTCGGTGGTGTCCAGCTGGGCCACCAGCGCGGCGTTGTCAATCTCGGTGCTGGGCAGGCAGGTGCCGAGGCCGTCCAGGACCGAGGTCGGCCGGTCGCGGCGGTCCCCGGACAATGAGGTGGACTCTGTCGTGGACATCGGGTCACGCGCCCCGCGGCGTCAGGCGGACCGGCAGGGACTCGGGGCCGTTGACGACGATCGATTCCAGCAGTTTCGGCTCTCCGGCCAGCTCGATGCCGACCCTGCTGTTGAGCAACTCGCCGAAAATAAGACGGAGTTCGGACTTGGCCAGCACGCTGCCGAGGCAGAAGTGCTCGCCGAAGCCCAGCGCCAGATGCCGGTTCGGCTTGCGCAGCACATCGAAGCGGTCCGGATCGTCGAACACCGTCTCGTCGCGGTTGGCCGACGGGAGCCAGAACACCACGCGGTCGCCGGGCTCGATCCGTTTGCCGTGGATCCCGATCGGCCTGGTCGCGGTGCGCATGATGTGGGTAGCGGTCGAGGTCCAGCGCAGCACTTCCTCGACGGCGGACGGCAGCAGGCTCGGGTCCGCCCGCAGGATGTCCCACTGCTCGGGGTGCTGGAGGAAGGCGAGCATACCGCCGGCCGCTGAGATCCGGGTGTTCTCGGTGCCGCCGACGAGCAGGTTGTCGCAGTTCAGGATGATGTCGTCCGGGCTGAGCCGATCACCGTCGATGACGGCGGTGGCGAGTGCGCTCACCAGGTCGTCGCCCGGATTCGCCGCCTTCTCCTCCTGGAGCTTCTCGAAGTACCCCATGATGTCGAGGTGGGCGAATCGGCGGGTCAGTGGGTCGCCATCGGCGAATGCCTTGCTGGTGAGATCGTACAGATACTGCCAGTCCGACTCTGGGATGCCCATCATCTTGCAGATGACATACAGCGGAATGCGCGCGGCGATTTCTGCGACGAAGTCGCAGGACTCCTGGGCCAAGGCGCCGACGACCACGGCGCGGGCAATGTCCCGCATTTCCTCCTCGAGTGTCCGGACCGACCGGACGGTGAACCACTCGTCCACCACGCCGCGCAGTTGGCGGTGGCGCGGCGGATCGGTGAGGGCCAGGGTGCGGCCGCCCCCGGGGTCGACTCCGTGGTCGGCGGGCCGCAGCAGGATTCCGTGTGCGGAGCTGAAGGTCTCGTGATCGCGGTAGGCGGTTCGCACGTCCTCGTACCTGGTCAGCGACCAGTAGCCGGGCAGTTCGGCCGGTTCGTGCCAGTGGGCCGGGTCGTTGGCGCGCAGCCACCGCCACTGCACAAAAGGGTCGCCATGTGAATAGAGTGCTGGATCGACCAGGTTGATAAGCGGTGGCGGCTCGATCGGCTTGCTTTGCACGCGATGCCTCGCAGGGGTCTAAGGGTTGATTTCACGGTGGCATGCTGTTTCGCACAGCGTCAAGGCTTGCCGAGCCGCCCGCTCCAGGTCGTCCGAGCGGCCTGTTCAAGTGCCGCAAAAGCGCACTTGAACACCGCTGCCGAGCGGTGTCCCGAGTCATTGAGGCATGTTGATCTCTTCAGCGCTGGGAGGCTATGTTCCCTGGCCGGATGGAATTATGCCGGGCTAAGGTGCGCCGAATCGTCGGCTGCCCTGTTGATGGTGTCGTCTTCCCTGGGTAAGGAGGGGTGCAGATGACTGATGAGCAGTTGTTTCTGCGGTCCAAGGTCATAATCGAGCCGCTGGTGGACAGGTTTGTCGCCCAGCCGCACACCATGGCGCCGGTGCAGGCGGCGATGAACCTGGCGTTCCTGCATGTCCCGCTGCTCGAGTCGTACCTGCAGTCCCCGCAGGTGCATGTCGCGGCCAGCAACAATCCGGAGCTGCGCGGCGGCTATTTCATCAACATCCCGGAGGAGCGCGCCGACGAGGTGCGCGAGCTGCTCGCCACCATCAAGCGGGACCGGGCCGACATGCTGAAGTTCGCCGAGGCGATCGCCGCCGGCCAGGAGCTGCTGCGGGCCAACGCCACCGGCTTCGACCTGACCCCGCTCTACCCGAAACTGCCGGACGAGCTGGGCGGTCTGGTTGAGCTGGCCTACGACACCGACAACCAGGCGCAGCTGCGCTTCATGGAACCGGTGCTCTACCACAGCCCGTACTACCAGGAGTCGCGCCAGTCGGTGCAACTCTCCTTCGAGACTGGCATCGAGCGCCCGTTCATCCTGAGCACTCCGCGGCTGCCCTCGGACGACGTGCTGGAGCTGGACATCCCGTTCCGGCACCCCGGTCTGACCGAGCTGTTCAAGGCCCGCGTCAAGCCGACCACGCTGGCCCACCTGCAAGAGGCGCTGGAGCTGAACGACGAGCAGGCGGCCGTTCTGCGCACCATGCTGAGCGAGACGCCGGCCCTCAACGAGGACCGCCACATCGAGTCCGGCGGCCGGATCCGCTACTTCGGCCACGCCTGCCTGGTGCTGCAGACGCCCGAAGCGGCCATCGTCACCGACCCGTTCATCAGCGCGGACAGCGACGCCGGCGACCGCTACACCCTGGACGACCTGCCGGACTACATCGACCTGGTGCTGATCACCCACGGCCACCAGGACCACATCGTCATGGAGACCCTGCTGCAGCTGCGCGGCCGGGTCGGCAAGATCGTCTGCCCGCGCTACTCCCGCGGCAACCTGGCCGACCCGTCGATCGCGCTGATGCTCAAGCACCAGGGCTTCGACGTGGTCGAGGTCGACGACTTCGACGAGGTCGAGTTCCCCGGCGGCAAGATCACCGCCACCCCGTTCCTCGGCGAGCACTGCGACCTGGACATCCGCGCCAAGTCGACCTACTGGGCCGAGCTGGCGGGCAAGAAGATCTTCATCGGTGCCGACTCCTCCGGCATCGACCCGAAGCTCTACCGCTACATCAAGGGCAACCTGGGCACCGCCGACTTCGCCTTCCTCGGCATGGAGTGCGACGGCGCCCCGCTGACCTGGCTCTACCAGGCGCTGCTGACCATCCCGGTCACCAAGAAGATGAGCAACTCCCGCAAGCTGTCCGGCTCCAACGCGGAGCAGGCCGCCGCCATCATGGTCGAGCTGGGCGCCAAGGAGGCCTACATCTACGCGATGGGCGAGGAGGACTGGCTGGGCCACGTGATGGCCACCACCTACACGCCGGACACGTACCAGATCAAGCAGATCGAGGAGTTCCTCGGCTGGTGCAAGGAGCGCGACATCCCGGCCGGCCACCTGTTCAAGCAGCAGGAGTGGCGCTGGTAGCAGGCCGAGCCTGACCGAAGCCCCCAGGCGGACCCTTTCACCGACATCCGGCCGCAGCACCCTTCAGGAGGTACTCCCATGGCTGTGCACGATATTGCCTATGTCGAGCTGTACACGAAGGACAAAGTGTCGGCCGTCGACTACTTCGAGTCCGCCATGGGGTTCACCCGGGTGGCGGACTCGGTTGAGACGGAGCAGAGTTCGGTGCTGCTTCAGCAGGGTGGGGTCCGCCTGGTGGTCACCTCCGGGCGGGGGATCTGGCGGTTCCTGGAGCAGCACGGTGACGGCATCGCCGACGTCGCGCTGACCTGTGACGGTGTGGCGGCGACCGCTTCGGCGGCCGCCGCGGCCGGCGCCACGGTGACACGCTCCGCGCAGGGCCTGCCGGTCGTGTCCGGCTTCGGGGACGTCGCGCACACCCTGCTGCCGGTCGACGCACTGGCGAACGGCCTTCCCGCAGGCCGCAGTTGGGTTCCCACCCCCGGGGCCAGCCCGGCGGCGGCGACCGGCCGGATCACCGGCCTGGACCACATCGCGGTCTGCGTCGAGGGCGGCGCCCTGGAGAAGTACGCCGACTTCTACCGCGAGGCCTTCGACTTCTCCCGCTACTCCTCCGAGTACGTCGCCGTCGGCGACCAGGCGATGGACTCCATCGTGGTGCGCAGCAACTCGGGTAGCGCCATCTTCACCCTGGTCGCGCCGGATCCCGGCAAGGAGCCCGGGCAGCTCGACAACTTCCTGGAGCGCAACGGCGGTGAGGGAGTGCAGCACCTGGCCTTCCGGACCGGGGAGATCATCCCGGCCGTGCACGAGTGCCGGGACCGGGGCGTGGTGTTCCTCGACACCCCGGACAGCTACTACGACGTGCTCGGCGAGCGGCTTCCGGGCCTCCGCGTGGAGATCGAGGAGCTGCGCGAGACCAAGGTGCTGGCGGACCGTGACGAGTGGGGCGACCTGCTGCAGCTCTTCACCCGCTCGCCCTACCCGCGCAACACGCTCTTCTTCGAGCTCATCCAGCGCAACGGCTCGCGCGGCTTCGGCAGCGCCAACATCCGTGCCCTCTACGAAGCGGTGGAGCGCGATCGGATGACCGCCGGATGAGTGTCGAACACCCGGAGGCCGCCGGCCTGTTCACCCTGGAAGACTACGAGGCGGCCGCCAAGGGACGTTTCGACCAGGGGAGTTGGGACTTCATCGCCGGCGGGTCCGGCCAAGAGCGCACCCTGGCGGCCAACCTGGCGGCCTTTGACCGGGTGCGGCTGCGGCCCCGGGTGCTGACCGGCAGTGGTGTGCCGGAGACCAAGACCACCCTGTTCGGCCGCACCTGGTCCGCCCCGATCGGGGTGGCACCGATGGCCTACCACACCCTGGCCGACCCGGAGGGCGAGGTCGCCACCGCGCGGGCCGCCGGCCGGGCCGGCTTGCCGGTGGTGGTGAGCACCTTCGCCGGCCGGACCTTCGAGTCCATCGCCGAGGCCGCCACCGCTCCGCTCTGGCTGCAGGTGTACTGCTTCCGCGACCGGGCCACCACCAGGCAGCTGGTGGAGCGGGCCGAGCGGGCCGGCTTTGAGGCGCTGGTCCTCACCGTCGACGCGCCCCGGCTCGGCCGCCGGCTGCGCGACCTGCGCAACGGCTTCCGACTGCCGGACGGGATGGTGCCCGCCAACCTCACCGGTGGCGACTACGCCTCCCCGAGCGCGCATGCGCTCACCGAGTTCGATCCCGCGCTGGACTGGTCGGTGATCGGCTGGCTGCGTGAGATCAGCTCACTCCCCGTGCTGGTCAAGGGAGTTCTGACCGCGGCCGACGCCCGCGCGGCGGTGCGCGCCGGAGTCGACGGCATCGTGGTCTCCAACCACGGCGGCCGCCAGCTGGATGGCGCTCCGGCCACGCTCGACGTGTTTCCCGAGGTCGTGGCGGCGACCGGCGGGGCCTGCCCGGTGCTGGTCGACGGCGGCATCCGGCGCGGCGCCGACGTGCTGGCCGCCCTGGCGCTCGGCGCGGTCGCGGTGCTGCTGGGCCGGCCGGTGCTGCACGGCCTCGCGGTGGGCGGGGAGCACGGCGCGGCGCGCCTACTGGAGCTGATCACTGAGGAGTTGGTCGAAGCGATGGCACTCACCGGAACCCCTTCGGTCGCCGAGACGGGCCCGGAGCTGGTCGGCGCCGAGCCCACCGCGGCCGCGCCGAGCCCCGCACCGGCCGCGCCGCCCACCGACCTGCACAAGGCCGAGCTGCACAAGGCCGAGCTGCACGGCAGCGTCAGCGACCCGGTGCTGGACACCATGAACTTCCTCAACGAGGTCACCACCCGCTACCCGCAGGCGGTCTCGTTCGCCCCCGGCCGCCCCTACGACGGTTTCTTCGACACCGAGCAGATCTTCACCTACCTGCGCCGCTACCTGGACCACCTGGAGGCGCAGGGAGCCTCCCCCGAGCAGGTCCGCTCCGCGCTCTTCCAGTACGGCCCGACCAGCGGCCAGATCCGCGAGCTGATCGCGGACTCGCTGCGCAAAGACGAGAACACCGACGTCGCCCCCGAGTCCATCGTGGTCACGGTGGGCTGCCAGGAGGCAATGTTCCTCGCGGTGCGGGCGCTGATCGCCGGCCCCGAGGACGTGCTGCTGGTCTCCAGCCCCTGCTACGTGGGGATCACCGGCGCGGCCCGACTGTTGGACGTCACCCCGACCGCCGTGGCCGAGCGCGAGTCCGGCTTCGACTGCGCGGACCTGGAAGCGGCGATCCTGGCCGAGCGGGCCCGCGGCCGCCGTCCCCGGGTGTTCTACGTGATCCCCGACCACTCCAACCCGTCCGGCACCACGATGCCGCTGCAGACCCGGCTCGACCTGCTCGACGTGGCGCAGCGGCACGACATCCTGCTGCTGGAGGACAGCCCGTACCGGATGGTCAGCCCGGGGCAGCAGTTGCCCACGCTGAAGTCCCTGGACCGCCACCGGCGGGTGGTGCAGTTGGGATCGCTCTCCAAGACGCTCTTCCCCGGCGCCCGGGTCGGCTACGTGGTGGCCGACCAGACGGTGGTGGATGCCGACGGCCGCACCGGCCTGCTGGCCGACGAGCTCACCAAGATCAAGAGCATGATCACGGTGAATACCTCGGCCGTCAGCCAGGCCGTGGTAGCGGGCATGCTGCTCGCGGCCGACGGTCGGACCTCCGCGCTGAACAGCGAGACCGCCGCCTACTACGGCGACGCGATGCGGGTCACCCTGGAGGAGCTCGCCAAGCAGTTCCCGGCCGCCGAGCGGGAGGCCCTCGGGGTGCGCTGGAACGAGCCCACCGGCGGCTTCTTCCTCAGCCTCACCGTGCCGTTCCAGGCCGACAACGCGGCGCTGATCCGCTCGGCCGAGGAGTTCGGTGTGATCTGGACCCCGATGTCCTACTTCTATCCGGACGGCGGTGGCGAGCACGCCGTCCGGCTGTCCGTCAGCTATCTGACGCACCAGGAGATAGCCGACGGGACCAAGCGGTTGGCGGACTTCATCAAGTCCCAGTCCCAGACGGCCCGCGGCTGAGCCGTCCGCGCCCGAACCCCGAGGGAGCTACCCATGCCGGCGCCCACCCGCACCTGCTAGTCGATCACCGAGGCGCTGCTTCTGCCCAAGCTGATCAGGCTCAGCCCCAGGCTGTACGGGGCGTCATTCGCCCTGCTGAAGCTGCTCCCCGCCTGCCATATCCTGCGACGCGCCGAGGAGCGCGGCGAGTGAGGACCGGACACCGTGGTCGTGGAGACCACTGCGGGGACCTTCGGGCTCGCCCTGGCCATGCAAACGGCCCCGAATGGCCCGTCTGCTGATCTCGGTGAGCGACCCGGCGATCGACGACAACCTGTACCGCCGGCTGACCGACCTCGGTGCCGAGGTGGAGATTTGCCCCGAGCCGGCCGAGGTCGGCGACTTCCAGGAGGCCCGGCTACGCCGGCTGGCCGAGATCCGGTCCGACTGCCGGACAGCTTCTGCCCCGAGCAGTACAGCAATCCGGACAACCCGGCCTCCTACCGGTGATCGCCGAGCTGCTCGCCGACCAACTCGGCACCATGGACTGCTTGGTCGGTCCGGTCGGCTCTGGCGGCTCGATGCGCGGCACCAGCCGGGCACTGCGCGAGCACACCCCGCAGACCCGGGCGATCGGTGTGGACAGCCACCGCAGCCTGCTGCTCGGCCAGCCCGACGGGCCGCGGCAGCTGCGCGGCATCGGTAATAGCCTGTGGCCCGCCAACCTCGACTACACCGTCTTCGACGAGGCCACTGGTGCTCCGACACCGAGGCCACCCGCGAACTGCATGCCCGGCACGCCCTCTTCCAAGGCCCCGCCAGCGGCGCCGCCTACCTGGTCGCCAAGTGGTGGGCCGAGCACAACCCGGACCGCACCTGCATGGTGATGCTCCCGGACGAGGGCTACCGCTACCTGGCCTCGGTCCACGACGGCGCCTGGCTGGCTGAGCAGGGCCTGCTGCTGACCCCGGCCGAGCGGCCCACCGAGCCGTTGCCGGTCGAGGCGCCCGACAAGGCCGAGGGGACCTGGACCAGGTTCGCCTGGGACCGCCGCGGCTAAGACGACGTCCCCGGCACCATCACCCGCTTCGCCGGCACCACGACCGCCGGGAGCGCCTCATGACGATCACCGGACTCCTCACCGCCGCCCTGGGCCCGCGCACCCGTCGGGTCGTCTACAGCGAGCCCGGCCCCGTTGATCCGCCAGGAGCTGGATCACACCAGCACCATCGACCTGGTGCGCATCGTGATGCTGACCGAGGCAGGCCTGCGGTTGGTCGGCGGGCCAGTGCGTGGCAGTCGCGCGGGGCGAAGCCCTCGCGCTCGGCCATGCCGTCGCCGATGACCGCGCGGACCGCCGCGGCCCGGTTGGGCAGCGACAGTCCGCGTACCAGCACGGCACCGTAGGTTGCCGTCAACTCCCAGATATCTTAATGGTGTTCGCTGCTCCAGCGCCCGGCATGGGCGCCCGGGTCGACGGCCAGGCGGGCGAGCAGGCTCATGCGAGGTCTCCGTGTTGTCAGGGGTGCCCGTCAGTACTTGCCGAGGAACTCGGTGATCGCGGCGTTGACCGCCTCCGGTCGCTCCAGGTGCCCCAGGTGTCCGGCATCGGGGATCTTGACGAAGTCGCAGCCGGGGATGGCGTCGGCCACCTCCGAGACCAGGTGGGGCGGGCAGATCAGGTCGTCGGCGAAACTGATCGCGCGGCACGGCACCGTGATCGCGCGCAGCGCCTTGCGTCGGTCGCCGGTCTGGGTGACCCAAGCCTGGCCGTCGGCGGTGTTGCTGCCGCTGCCGGTCAGTTCGAAGATATCCAGCCAGGAGCGGATGGCGTCGTCGTCGTTCAGCGAGGCGGGGGAGAGCATCTCCAGGACGGTGCGGACCGCCTCGTACTTGGGCGGCAGTTGGACGCGATTCTCCCGCATCAGCTGGTCGCTCTCCAGCATCGCCCGGCGCATCGCGTCAGACCGGGCCCTGGTCGCCATCAGGACCGCCGAGCGCACCAGATGAGGTGCCTCGATGGCCAGTTCCTGGGCGATCATGGCGCCCATGGAGTACCCGACGATCCGGCACGGGCCGAGGTCCAGCGCCTCGATCAGCCCCTTGGTGTCAGCCACCATGTCGGCCAGCGAGTACTTGCCCTCCGGTGCGTCCGAGCCGCCGATGCCCCGGTTGTCGAAGACGACCGCCTGGTAGCCGGCCTGGATGACGGCCGGAGTCTGGTGCATCGTCCAGACACGGCCCGCGGCCCCCGAACCCATGATGAACAGGACGGGTTCACCCTGGCCCGAGCGCTGGTACGAGAGGCGGATGCCGTTGGTGCTCACCTGGGGCATGGCGTTGGGACTCCTGAGGGAGAGGGAATCGAGGTGGAGGAGGCCCGCCGATACGGCTCCGCTACACCCACCTTGGCACCGCGGCGCGCTGGTCATCAAACCAGGTTGTCGGCAAGGCCGTTCAGGAGCCATTCGTCGCCGGCCGTGGGGAGTCCGGCGTCGAGTGGTGCCGTGGCGATGCCCTGACGGAGTGTCACCCTGACCGGCAGGCCGATCAGGGTGAGGGCGGTGGCCAGCAGGAAAGCCGGGGTGGGTCGGTGGATGTGCAGGCCGACGGCGGTGGCGGTGACCAGCCCACCGAGGTTTCCGCGATCCAGACCAGGCCAGGCCAGGACCGGAAGGACGGCTCAGCCGGTCACTCCGGCGACGACGGCGACCAGCAGCATCGCGCTCGCCGTGGCGGCGCTCACGCCCGCCGGGCCAGCCGCGCCTGAGCGTAGATGGTAAGGGCGATGAAGGTGAAGCAGGAGAGACGGCAGACGAAGCCGTCGGACCAGGCGAGCCGGATAGTCGAGTCCCACCCGCATATGTCGGACGGGGCGATCGCGTAGACCGCGGGGTTGGGGGCGAAGGCCGTCGCGGCCGGTCCGCGATGTTCAGCTGAGGCGGTGCCGCAGTTGAACGCACGAGTCGGCCGGGATGGCAAGGTGCGCCCGCTCAACAGCGGAGCGAGTCGGCAGGGGCCGCGGAACCCATCGCCGAGCGCCCGCAGGCCACGTTGCGTGAGATCGCCCGGCTCGCCGTGGTCTCGGCAGCGACGGTCAGCGACGTGCGCAAGCGGCATCAGCTCGGTGCGCCCGCGGTGGATACCGAGAGCAGCCCCGATGGGGCCGGCTCGAACTGCGAGGCCCTGACGCCGGTCGGGCTCCCAAGCAGCGTGGCGGGCGGCGGCCCCGGCTGGTACAGCCGGACCCGGTATCCGTGCTGGTGACGCTGCTGCGCGCGACCCGCCGCTGCGTCTCAAGGATGAGGGGCTGCTGCTCTGTCTGCTGGGGCAGAACGTGATCGGTGCCGAGGGGCGGTCGAGCCGATGGCAGCCGTCCCACCGCACTGCGGCGCGCTGGTGGTGGTCTCGCTTGCCAGTGTGCCGAGAGCTGGCGGGAGTTCGCGCAGAAGCTGGATGAGCGGTCCGCTCGGTGGAGTCGGCGGCGTTCGCCGAGTGAGCAGCCGCCGCTGAACAGCACGTGAGGGCCGTTCCCGGCGTTGCCGCTCGGGAGTAACCGTTTTGATGCTGAACCAGGCACATGACCAGGCCGATGAACGTCAGTTCTGTTGCGTGCTGATTTCATGCAGAACGCGGACCTGCCGACGGCGGTGCCCCTGGAACTGGGATGGGAGTTCGCACCGGCGTGCGGCCGGTGTGCGGCGTACGGGTGCGAGGTGGTGGGCGCGGAGAGCGGCGAGTGGCACGGACGGTGCGAGATCGTCGTCCACACCCCCAGCCGCGCCAGGTACCTGAAGCGGAGCGCGGCCAAGTGAGCACGGTGGAACCGACGGTGGAGGCAGGCTCGTCCTGGGCGGCGCGGGCACCGCGGCTGTTGTTCGCCATCGCCGTGCTCCCGACCGGCACCTGGCTGGTGATGCACCTGAGGCAAGCCGGCCAGTCAGTGGACCTGGTCGCCGCTGCTGCTGGTCCCGGTGACGGTGTTCGCGGGTGGGGTCGTGTTGCGCCAGGTCGCGATTCGCACGCTGGGGCGGTTCTACTCCCACCCCGCAAGTCGGCGAGCAGTTGCGACCCGGGACCCTCCGTGTCATTCACGTGAAGGAAGGCGTAGTCCTCGCCACTGTGCTCGGCGCGGTGACGCCATGACCCCGCACCCTTTCATGTTGCACCACACAATCAGAGATCAAAAGAACTTCCCTGTGACTCAGAGTACTTGACCGAAACGCCTACCGTGCTTCGCTGGGTCGGATGCGCTCGGGAATCGGCGGGCACCCCGCCTTCTGCAGGTCGCGTTGAACGCGTGATGTCGCTGAATGTGTGCCTTCAACCGTTTCGAGCGCTATACCTCCTGTCTGTGAGGTATGTGCAGGGAGGAGGCCTGAGCGAAGGGCGGCGGGTATTCCGGGGGTAGATACGAAGGACGGCGGCCGAGGGGTTCGCCCGGGGAGAGGAGAATGCGGTGATCGCCAGGCGACTGCGAGTGCACGCCAGATCGGTGCAGCGCTTGCTGAGCGAGGCGGAGTTCACCGAGCTGGAGGACGAACTCGCCAAGGGTGCCGCAGGGAACGGGCGGAACGATTCGCAGAGGACACTCGATCGGATAAGACGGCTGATGCTCCATCAGTGTGTCGTTCGTTACACCATTCAGGGTGTAGTCGCGTTGCTCAAAACGCCATGGGTGGGTCCATTGCCCGCGCCGGCGCGGACTGGTGTCACGGAAGGGGGCCACGGGCTGGGTGAAGGAATGATGGTCATTCAGTGGGAGATTCAAGTCAATTGACGAGCCGTACACAGCTCACTGGTTGTGACCCCTCGACAGTTCATGGGGCGGAAGTCATGATCGAAGCACTGGAATTTGGCTGGGACCTGTCCTTGAGGGCCGGCTTCGAACCTTTGCGGTGATTCGCGGAGCGAGCCTTCGGGACTGGTAGGCGCCTCGCCGGGACGCCCCTGTGGAGTATCGACACGCGCCTGGGCCCAGCTCGGAGCCGATAACAATCAGGGGGAGCACGTGAGGCGGACTGTTAGAGACCTAAAATCGACCGTTGTGGTGCCGGCCGCCGTGTTGCAGTTGGGAGAGTCACCGCGCACCGACGGCTGGGACGAGGAGCACATCGCCAGGTTGGCGGAGCTGGACGGCCCGCTTCCGCCGATCCTGGTCGAGCGGAACACCATGCGTGTGATCGACGGGGCCCACCGGCTGCTGGCCGCGGTTTCCAAAGGCCAACTGGCCATCGAGGTTGAGTTCTTCGACGGCAGCAGTGCGGATGCCTTCCTGAAGGCGGTCGAGGCGAATGTCGCCCATGGTCTGCCACTCTCCCTGGCCGACCGGCGGGCAGCAGCCGAGCGGATCGTGACCTCGCACCCGCACCTTTCCGACCGGGCGATCGCGCGGACCGCGGGGCTGGGTGCCAAGGCGGTGGCGGCGATTCGCCGCCGGGTGGCTGAGACCGCGGATGGACCGCAGTTGCAGGTGAGGGTCGGTCGGGACGGCAAGGTCCGTCCGCTGAACAGCCTGGAAGGGCGCCGTCGGGCCGCGGAGCTGCTGGCCGAGCGCCCGGAGGCCTCGCTGCGCGAGGTCGCCAGGCTGGCCGGGCTCTCCCCGGCGACGGTCAGCGATGTCCGGCGCCGGCTGGCGGCCGGGGAGGCGTCGGCCACCGAGCAGGCGGGCGACGGCGCCATGGGCGTGGTGCTCCCGGCCCAGCGGACCCAAGCGACCGCGGCCCAGCATATGCGGCTGATGCGGTCCGACCCGGCCATGGTGCTGGAGAAACTACTGCGCGACCCGTCGCTGCGCCACAAGGAGGAAGGCCGCCAACTGCTGCGCCTGCTGCAGCAGAACGCGATGGGGGCCAAGGAATGGTCCGAGCTCACTGAGGTCGTGCCCACGCACTGCGGCGCCCTGGTGGTGGACCTTGCCCGGCAGTGCGCCGAGACCTGGCTGGAGTTCGCGCAGCAACTGGACGAGCGGGTTCGCGCGGTGGACCAGGCCGCGACCGGCTGACCGAGTAGTGCCGGGCCCGTCGTGGCGGTCGCACGCGGGCCCGGCACAGACCGGCAGGGCAGCCGATGGGGCGCTGCTGTCATGCGGCGCGGATCAGGACGAGCGACCCGTTGAGGTAGGGCTGTTGCCGCAGGTGGCCGTGCCGCTCGTCCCAGCTGCCGGAGGCAAGGTCCTGTCGGAGCCGCTCGGTGCACTGCTGCGCCAGCTCCGGCTCGGCGAAGCTCCATGCCGAGCAGGACTGCAGGGCAGCCGGGTCGAGGAGGAGCGCCGGGTGGGCGTAGTACGCCTCGTTGAAGCCGTCGGCGCAGTCCGTGGGGATCGGCACCGTGGTGACCTCGGTGCGGCCGCCCAGGGCTTCGGTGATGTCGCGGATCGCCGGATATCGGGGTGCTTCGATGTCGAGCACCAGCGGCGCGTACTCGTACAGCCAGAAGTCGCGGACCAGGTCGGGGTCGCAGGTGAGGGCGACGACCGGGCCGCGGGCGAATCGGCGCATCTCCCGTAGCCCGGCTTTCAGGTCGCTCCACTGGTGCACGCTGAACGTGGTCATCGCGGCGTCGAAGGTGTTGTCCGCGAACGGGAGGCTCTCGGCGACCGCGTCGACCGCTTCGGGGAGGTGCGCGGGCCGCTGGGCGCGCATCGAGGCCGACAGCTCCACCGGGGTTACGTCGAAGGCCGTCAACTCGTAGGAGCTTGCCCCGGCGCCCACGCTGACGATGGTGCGGGCGCTAGCGAGAGCCCCCTCGATCAGCGTGGCGATCTGCGGTTCGGGCTGCCGGTAGGCGGAGTAGGATCCGCCGACCGTGTCGTAGTCCGCGTCACCCGCGCTGCCGTCCGCTGGGTCATGTGGTTGCCTTCAGCCATGCCAGTACCTGCCCGGCGTGTTCACCGGGCTCGTCGATCGGGTGGAACACGTGCTCGATCATGCCGTCGTGGACGATCAGCGTGAGCCGCGAGTACAGCTGCGTCCCGCCGGCCTCGAAGGTCGGCAGGCCGAGGGCGGCCGCCAGCTCCAGGCAGGGATCGGAGAGCAGCGCGAACGGCGGCCGCAACCGCTTGACCACCTCGTGCTGGTAGGCGGTGTCCTGGCAGGACAGGCCGTACACGGTCGTGGCGCCGGCGTCGACGAGTTCGCGGTGGTGGTCGCGGAAGCCGCACGCCTCGGCGGTGCAGCCGCGAGCGCCCGGGATGCTCTCCCAACCCTACGGCAGGTTCACGTCCGGGCGGCCGCTCAACGGGTAGAGGTAGAGACCGACTGGCCGGCGCCCAGCCCGTCCAGCGGCACCCGGTCGCCGCTGGTGGCCGTCAGTGTGATCGCCGGCAGCGGGCGGCCCGGCAACCGTTCGACCGCGGTAGGCGGCCGTGTTGAGGCGAGCGGTCAGCTGGGCCCGCCGAGTGGTCAACCCTCAATTCGCACGATGAGTTCGTCGATCGCCGTGCGGTACTCGGCCATCGAGGACGGGCAGTCGTCCACCGCCGCGGCCCCGGAGGCCAGGCATTCGAGGAACGGCCGGGTCCGCTCCGCCGGAATCCCCAACTCGCGCGAGGCGCGCAACTCACGTACGACGCGTACGTCACCGAGCCCGATTGGCCCGGTCGGCGGAGCTCGGTCGGCACGGGCGGACAACTCGCCGTCGTCGACGAGCTGTTCAAGAGCCATGGGAGGCGGACCGAGGTGCGGCAGGTTAGCGAGTACCGCGAGACCGGCCTCTACATCCTGTTGGCAGAGCGCCATTGAACGACGGTGACGTCGCCACACAAGTGGGATGAATCAGCCTATCCAGGCTAAACCCGTTCCCTCAAGGAGGCTCTCGTGCAGAAGAGTTGACCGATTGATGCCCCGGTCGACCAGTCATGCGACAGCCGCAAGGCGTTGTCAGAAAGATGGAACAGACTAGACCGTTCATGCCGGACGGTCGAGCCTGAGCTTCGAAGAGCACCTCCGAGTCGGGCGGTCACCCACGGATTCGATAGCAACGGTCCGTCAAAGCAGGGTTGTTCACGAGTGATGGCTTGGCATCGGCTCGAGCGATGCGGTCCCGCTCGCCGGCGACCGGATGTTCAACCGATGGTGTGCGGCAGTTGGACACCCGCGCGCACTCGTCCGGGACCGCACACCCTTGCATTCCAGCACCCTGCACCAGCTGGGTGTTCAGGGCCAGCGTGCACTTTGCCACTTACCGAGCGACGAGGGTTGGGGCATAGTGGTCGGCGGCCTCGCCATGATCCTTAATGCCGACGCAACCGATGCCGATGATGCGCGTCGCGAGTAGTCCGGCCTGGACGGCGACGCGAGGCGGCCGCATCTCGGCTGAGGTAGGAGTCGGAACGGTGCGCCGCACCCCCGGAACAACAGTGACTGACGGAGCAGCAGCCTAGGGGAACAGCATGGATTTCGATCTCGGCGGCTACCATAGCCTGGGCGCTGCCTTCGACGCGCGGATCGCGCGTCACCCGGAGAAAGCCGCTCTCACCGTCTCCCGTGGCACTGCCGAGGAAGACAACGAGAGCCTCAGCTTCACGGAGCCGGTGCGGCTCACCCCGTCGCGCGAACTGGACCCCAGGGTGCGGCGCCTGGCGGCGGGAGACCTCACGTGACCGCCACCCGCACGGGCGCCGGGATCGAGGCGGCCCTCGACGAAGCCCTGGGCATGCTCGACGAGACGGCTCGCCGGTCCGTGGAACTCGATGAGAACGAGCAGTTTCCCGCGGACTTCTGTTCCCGCCTCGATGGGTTCGGCCTGCCGGCCCACTACGTGCCGACCGAGTGGGGCGGCGCGTTGTCCGACCACGAGGAACTGATCCGGCTCTGGCGCACCGCCGCTCGCCGTGACATCAGTGCAGTGACGGCCCACGCCAAGACGTACCTGGGCGTGGCCCCGGTGTGGATCGCCGGAAGCCCGGAGCAGGCCCGGGCCACCGCCGACGCGGTGCTGTCAGGTTTCCCGGTGGCGTGGGCGCTGTCCGAACCGGAGCACGGCGCCGACCTGTTGAGCGGTTCCGTCACCGCCACGGCGGAGCCTGACGGCTACCGCGTCGACGGCGTGAAGTGGCCGATCAACAACGCCACCCGGTCGAGCCACCTCACTCTGCTCGCGCGCACCGGCCGGGACGGCTCCGGGCGTGGCCAGAGCCTCTTCCTCGTCGACAAGTCGGTGCTGCGGCCCGGTACTTGGCGGACGCTGCCGAAGGTACTGACGCACGGCATCCGCGGGATCGACATCTCCGGCATCGAGTTCGACGGTGCGCTGCTGCCGGCCGACGCATTGATCGGACCGGAGGGAAGCGGCCTGGAGACGGTGCTGCTCGCGCTCCAGTTCACCCGGACGATGTGCACCGCACTCTCCCTCGGCGCCGGTGAGCACGCGCTGCGACTGGCCGCCCGGTTCACCGCGGCGCGCGTCATCCAGAAGCGCCCGCTGGCCGAACGGCCCTTCCCCGCCTCGGTCCTGGCCCGCAGCGCTGCGCTGCTGACGGCTGCCGAAGCGACCTCGATGGTCGCCGGCCGTTCGATCCACAGCCTCACTGCGGAGATGAGCGTGACCTCGGCGGTCGCCAAGGCACTCGCGCCCACCCTGGTCGACGACACGCTCGGGGAGCTCGCCGAACTGCTCGGCGCACGTTCCTTCCTCTCCGACGTCTACGAGTACGGCGCGTTCCAGAAGGTGTGGCGCGACCACCAGGTCGTGGCGGTGTTCGACGGCAGTACCCCGGTGAACCGCGCCGCCCTGGTGCAGCAGTTCCCCAAGTTGGTCCGTGGCTTCGCCGGCGGCACCGTCGATGCGGGCGGACTGGCCGAAGCCGTGTCGGTCGGCGCCCCGGTCCGACCCGTCGACCGCGGCGCACTGACCATGGTGTCCCGGCAGGGATGCTCGGTCGTGCAAGCACTGCCCGCACTCGTCGAGTCGATCGGCAGCCGGCCCGCTCCCACCGGCCTCGCCGACCAGGCCGTCGCACTGCGCGCCATGGCCGAGTACTTGCACGGCCGGATGGCCGAGGTGGCGCCCGCCGCCCGTCCCGCCATGGCCGCCTACGAGCTGGCCGCCGCCTATGAACTCTGCTACGCGGGTGCGGCCTGCCTGCACCTGTGGGCCGCGGGTGAATCCGAGCACGCGGCGGAGCCGCTGTGGCAGGACGGCCTCTGGGTGCGGGCGGCGCTGCGCGCCCTGCTGGCCAGGCTCGCCGCGGTACTGCGGGTGCCGCTGCCGGATGCCGCGCCCGGCGACGACCGGCTCGACGGCGCGCTGGCCCGTCTCATCGTCGACGCCGCGACCACCGGTGCCCCCGTCACCCCGTTCGGGGCGCCGGCGCCGCGATCGTTTCAGCTGGGGAAGGACTCGCGTGAGCGCTGAGAAACTGGACGCACTGTTCGGCAACCCACGGGATGCGGACAACCCGGTCGGCTACGCCGCCATCCTCGCCGCCGATGAGCGGCACGAGATGCTCGCCGAGGGCGAACGCCTGCTGGACGCCTACGGCATGAACGCCGAGTTCGTGCCCGCCGCGTACGGTGGCCGGCTGGTGCGGGCCGACCGGCTTGCCGAAGTACAGCGAGCGCTGTGGCGACGCGACCCCTGCCTCGGCCTCGGCTACGGCTTCAGCTCCCTGCTCGGATCGGTCAACATCTGGTCCGCCGGCACGCACGAGCAGCGCACGAAGGCAGCCGAGATCCTGCTGGGGGGCGGCCGGATCGCGGCCGCCTTCCACGAGCTCGACCACGGCAACGACTTCGCGCACGCCGAGTGCGCCGCCTCTCCGAGCGAGGACGGCTGGCTGCTGACCGGGCGCAAGGAGATCGTCACCAATCTGCGCCGTGCCGAGGCCATGGTGCTCTTCGCCCGGACCAGCGAGGCCGCCGGCAGCCGCAGCCACAGCCAGTTCTTCGTCACCCGGGCCGAGTTGCCGGCCGACCGCGTGCTGGATCTGCCGCGGTTCCCCAGCTCCGGAATGAACGGAGTGCAACTCGGCGGACTGCGGTTCTCCGACTGCCCGATCCCCGGCGACGCAATGCTCGGCCGACCCGGCCAGGGCATCGAGAACGCCCTGCGCGCCTACCAGCTCAGCCGAGTGGTGCTCCCAGCCATCCTCGTCGGGCCGTTGGACACCGCGCTGCGTCTGGCGATGGAGTGCGTGCACGAGCGGCGCCTCTACGGTGGCTTCGCCGCCGACCTGCCCTATGTGCGCGCCGCCCTCGCACGCGCCTACGCCGACCTGCTGGCCGTAGACGCCTTCGGCGGCGTCGGACTCCGGGCGCTGCACCTGGCCCCGGAGGCCACGCTGCTCTACGCACCGGCGATGAAGTACCTGACGTCACGGATCGTACTGGACGCCTTCGAGGATCTGCGTGCGGTCATGGGCGCCCAGGGCTACGTCCGCGAGGGCTCCTACGCGATGTTCCAGAAGCTCGTCAGGGACGCCGCTCCGGCCACCTTCGCCCACATCTCGCGCTCCGCCTGCCTGGTGCTGATCCTGCCGCAACTGCCCCGGCTGGCTCGGAAGTCCTGGCTGGCCGACCCGGCCGCCGCTCAGCAGCTGTTCGACCTCGGCGCGGATCTGCCGCCGCTGGACTTCGACCGGCTCGCCGTCGGCATGCTGTCCGGTGACGGGCTGATCGGCGTGCTGGCCGAGACCGCCGAGCGCGAGTCGGCCGGGAGCCCGGTCGGTCGGTTCGCGGTGCGCTTCAGGGACGAGGTGCTCGCGCTGCGCGACCAGTGCGCCGCACTGGCTCCCTCGGACCTCACGATCGGGGCCTCTCCGGAGGCCTACGCGGTGGCCGACCGGTACACGGTGCTGCTCGCCGCCGCCGCCGCGCTCGCGGTCTGGCGCAGCGATGACCGTCAGCAGGAGGCGGCGCTCCTCGGGATCCTCGACCGGCTCTCCGGACGCCTCGGTGGCGCCCCGGTGCTCACTCCGGACGAGCGCGCGAGTGCCGAGCAGGCGCTGTTCGACATCGCTGTCGAGCGCTTCCAGGACGGGCGGCTCTTCGACCTGTCCGCACGTCATGTTTATGGATGAGAGAGGGAGTTCGATGACTGATCAGGTAGTGGGTGAGCGGGTGTCCGGTGAGGACATCGAGCGGTGGTTGATGGAGCGGGTGTCCTATTACCTGGAGACGCCGGTGGGGGAGATCGATCCGGGTGTCTCGCTCGCCGAGTACGGGTTGGAGTCGGTGTACGCCTTCGCGTTGTGCGGGGACATCGAGGACAAGTTGGGTGTGACCGTCGAGCCGACCCTGGTGTGGGACGTCGACACGGTCGCGGCTCTGACCATTCACCTGGCCGGCCTGGTGGCCGAACTGCCGTCGGCCTGACGGGCCTTCCGGGCCTTCAAGGCCCGCAGGGCTCTTAGTGCACGTTTGTCTGCCGGCGGTGGGGTCCGACGGGGTCCTGGGTCGGTTCGGGGGATTCGCGCGGTCCCGGTGCCGTGGTTCAGCGTCTCCTGCCTTTGTTCTTCCAGAGTGCGTCGATCGATTGAGGGATACGAGAAATGGGTGCCTCCGCACAGGGTCCGTGGGATCTGATGTCCGGCCAGCTGGGGGTCTGGTACGCGCAGCAGCTCGCGCCTGACAATCCGGCGTACAACATCGGTGACTGCACGGAGATCCACGGCGAACTCGACGCGGATCTCTTCGTGCGTGCGCTGCGCCGCACGGTGCAGGAGGCGGAGGCTTTCCGTCTGCGCCTGTGTGTGGAGGGCGGGACGCCGCGGCAGTTTCTGGGGGAGGCCGGGGAGGTTCCGGTCCACGTGGCGGATCTGCGGGGCGAGGCTGATCCGCGTGCGGTGGCGCAGGAGTGGATCCAGGCTGATCTGGACACGCCGGTGGAGCTGGTGGGTGGGGCGCTGTCGGGACATGCGTTCTTCGTGCTCGGGTCGGATCGCTTCCTGTGGTACCAGCGTGCTCACCACATCGTTCTCGACGGTAATGGTCTGTCGCAGTTCGCTGAGCGGCTGTCCCAGGTGTACGGGGTGCTTCGGGCGGGTGGGGATCCGGCCGAGAGCGCTTTGCGGTCGGTGTCGGAGCTGATCGAGACCGACGAGGCCTACCGGGATTCGCAGGAGCGTGACCGGGACCGGCGGTTCTGGCTGGAGGCGTTCTCGGATCACGAGGAGGAGACGGCGTCCGAGGGGCCGCAGGGGCGGCGTCTCGCCGGCCGGTCGGTGACCCACCAGCAGGATCTCGGAGTCGACGCGACCGCTCGGCTGCGGGCTACCGCGAAGCGGCTTCGGGTCAGCTTCGCCGGTCTGGTGATCGCCGCGTCGGCCGTCTACCAGCACCGGTCCACCGGGGCGCGGGACGTCGTGCTCGGAGTGTCGGCCAGCGGCCGCACGAGCATGCGTGAGGTGGGCATCCCCGGCATGACCGCGAACATCATGCCGATCAGGCTCAGGGTCCGTCCGGGCATGTCCGTCGAGGAGCTCGCCCGGCAGACGCAGCGAGCGGTCCAGAGCGGTCTGCGTCACCAGCGCTACCAGTACCCGGACCTGCTCAGGGACCTGAAGCGGGTCGGCGGCACCCCGCTGTACGACATGATCGTCGACGTCATGGTGGCCGACCGCCGGATCGGTTTCGGCGACTGCGCGATCACCCGGACCGGCCTGGCAAGCGGGCCTGCCGAAGGCATGAAGATCGATGTGCTCGGTGACGCGGCCGAGGGCGGTGTGCAGACCCTCATCGAGATGAACCGCGAGTACTACGACGCCGAAGCGGCGTCGTCGGTGAGTCGCCGGTTCCTGGCCGTGCTGGACTGGCTCAGCAGTGCTCCGGCCACCGCCTGCGTCAGCACCGTCGACCTGCTCGACCCGGCTGAGCGACGGCGGGTGCTGGAGACCTGGAACGACACCGTGGTACCCGGCGAGGCCCTGCCGGTACCGCAGCGGTTCGCGGCCCAGGTGGCCGCGACGCCGCAGGCGGTTGCCGTGGTGGCCGACGGCGCGGCGGTGAGCTACGCCGAACTGGACGCGCGAGCCAATCGGTTGGCGCACCACCTCCTCGCCCAGGGAGTCGGCGCGCAGTCGCTGGTGGGTCTGTGCCTGCCACGCGGCCTGCAGGCGATCGAGGCGATCCTGGCGGTGTGGAAGGCGGGGGCGGCGTACCTGCCGCTGGACCCGGGGTACCCGGCGCAGCGGCTCGGCGAGCTGCTGACCGACAGCGGGGCCGGGCATGTGCTGGGCGAAGCGGCGCTGATCGGGGAGCTGGCAGCCCAGGGTGTGCGCTCGATCGCCCTGGATGACCCGACGGTGCTGGCCGAGCTGGTCGCACGACCCGCCGTTGCGCCAGAACTCGACGTGATGGCAGACCAGTTGGCCTATGTGATCTACACCTCCGGCTCGACCGGCAAGCCCAAGGGCGTGGCTGTGACGCACCGCGGGCTCGCGAACTACGTGGCCTCGGTGCCAGGACACGTCGGCTTCGGTACGCCGGGCGGTAGGTATGCGCTGCTGCAGCCCACGGTGACGGACCTCGGTAACACCGTGGTGTTCGCGAGCCTGACGACCGGCGGTGAACTGCACATCCTGCAGGAGGGCGCGGTGACCGATCCGTCAGCCGTGGCCCAGTACCTGGCGGAGAACCGCATCGACTTCGTGAAGGTGGTGCCCTCGCACCTGGCGGCGCTGGGCGCGGCAGCCGGCCTGGCCGCCCTGATGCCGGCCGGGGCGCTGGTGCTGGGCGGCGAGGCGGCGTCGCCGACGCTGGTCGCCGGACTGCTCGAAGTGGCCGGTGACCGTGGTGTGTTCAACCACTACGGGCCCACTGAGACGACCATCGGCGTGGTAGCCGGCCGACTCGACCGGAAGTCGGTTGCCGCGGGCGTGGTGCCGCTCGGGGTGCCGGTGGCCAACACCCGTGCCTACGTGCTGGACGGGTCGCTGAGCCCCGTTCCGGTCGGTGCGGCGGGTGAGTTGTACGTGGCCGGTCCGCAGGTGGCGCGCGGGTATGTGGGGCGCTCGGGCCTGACCGCGCAGCGGTTCGTGGCCTGCCCGTTCGGCCCGGCCGGCGAGCGGATGTACGCGACGGGCGACCTGGTGCGGTGGACCACCGACGGCGAACTGGTGCACCTGGGCCGTACGGACGAGCAGGTGAAGGTGCGCGGCTTCCGCGTGGAGCCGGGTGAGGTGCAAGAGGTGCTGGCCGCGAACGAGTCGGTGGCACAGGCCGCCGTCATCGTCCGCGAGGACGTCCCGGGCGACAAGCGCCTGGTCGCCTACGTCGTTCCCGCCGCCGCCGCGCAGACGGCTGACGCCACGCGACTGAGCGAGCTCGTGTTCGTGTTCCTGGCCGAGCGGCTGCCGGGGTACCTGGTGCCCTCCGCGGTGGTGGTGCTGGACGCGCTGCCGTTGACGGCCAACGGCAAGCTGAACCGCGCCGGACTGCCTGCTCCGGACTATCTGTCCGCCACCGCCAAGGCCGTCGGCCGCGGTCCGGCGACGGTGCACGAGGAGATCCTCTGCGGTGTGTTCGCGCAGGTGCTGGGGGTGGCGAGGGTCGGCGTCGACGACGACTTCTTCGCTCTGGGCGGCCACTCGCTGCTGGCGATCCGGCTGATCAGCCGGATCCGGACGGTCCTGAACGTCGAGTTGCCGATCCAGGTGTTCTTCGAGGTGCCGTCGCCGGCCGGGGTCGCGGCCTGGCTGGCCGAATCGGCGGTCACCGAAGGGCGTGCGGCGCTGGTGCCGGCGGAGCGGCCGGAGCGGGTGCCGCTGTCGTTCGCGCAGCGCCGCCTGTGGTTCCTGGGGCAGCTGGAGGGTCCGAGCGTCACCTACAACGCCTCGGTGGCGCTGCGACTGAGCGGAGAGTTGGACCAGCAGGCACTGGCGGCCGCGTTCGAGGACGTGATCGGGCGGCACGAGGTACTGCGCACGGTCCTGCCGGCGGTGGACGGTGAGCCGTATCAGTGTGTCCTGCCGGTGGAGGCGTGCGGGTTCGAACTTGCGGTGGTCGAGGTGACGCCGCAAGAGCTGGACGGTGCGGTGGCCGAGGCCTCAGGTCACGCGTTCGACCTGTCGGCGGAGATCCCGCTGCGGGCGACGGTCTTCGCGGTGGCGCCGCAGGAGCATGTGCTGGTGGTGCTGATGCACCACATCGCGGGTGATGGTTGGTCGACGGGCCCGATGCTGCGGGATGTCTCGGTGGCGTACGCGGCACGGCTGGGCGGTGCGGCGCCGGTGTGGGAGCCGTTGCCGGTGCAGTACGCGGACTACGCGTTGTGGCAGCGGGAGTTGCTCGGCGACGAGCAGGACCCGGACAGCGTGCTGTCCGGGCAGGTGGCGTACTGGCGGGAGGCGTTGGCGGGGGCACCGGAGGAGTTGGAGCTGCCGACCGATCGCCGGCGCCCGGCGGTCGCCTCGTACCGTGGGCACGAGGCGCTGCTGGATGCCCCGGCCGAGCTGCATGCGCGGATGCTGGAGGTGGCGCGGGAGCGGGGGGTGACCCTGTTCATGGTGCTGCAGGCGGCGTTGGCGGTCACCCTGAACCGGATCGGTGCGGGCGCGGACATCCCGATCGGGTCGCCGGTCGCCGGGCGCACCGACGAGGCACTGAACGACCTGGTCGGGTTCTTCGTCAATACCTTGGTGGTGCGGACCGACCTGTCCGGTGACCCGACCTTCGACGAGGTGCTGGAGCGGGTCCGGGAGGCCAGTCTTGGGGCGTTCGCGCACCAGGACGTGCCGTTCGAGAGGCTGGTCGAGGAGCTGGCGCCGGCCCGGTCGATGGCACGCCACCCGCTGTTCCAGGTCATGCTCACCCTGCAGAACACGGGGTCGGCACGGCTGGAGCTGCCCGGTCTGCGTGCCGAACGGGTGTCGACCGGTCTGGTGCTCGGCAAGTTCGACCTGGACCTGAACCTGAGCGAGACGTTCGACGCCGACGGTGCGCCGGCCGGCTTGCGGGGTGTGCTCCTGGCGGCGGCGGACCTGTTCGATGCGCAGACCGTGCGGCGGATCGCGGGCTGGCTGCTCCAGGTCCTGGAGACGGTGGTGGAGGATCTGCAGCTGCGGATCGGGCGGATCGACCTGCTCGATCCGGCTGAGCGCCGCCTGCTCCTGGAGGAGTGGAACGATGCGGCGGTCGAGGTCGAGCCGTCGACGTTGCCGGGGTTGTTCGCGGCGCAGGTGGCGCGGACGCCGGATGCGGTGGCGCTGGTCTTCGAGGGCGTCGAGCTGTCGTACGCGGAGTTGGATGCGCGGGCGAACCGGTTGGCGCGGTTGCTGATCGGGCGTGGTGTGGGCCCGGAGTCGGTGGTCGCGGTGCTGATGGAGCGCGGCGTGGAGCTGGTGGTGTCGCTGCTGGCGGTGGTGAAGGCGGGGGGTGCGTATCTGCCGATCGATCCGGCGTATCCGGATGACCGGATCGAGTACACGCTGGGTGATGCGGGTGCGCGTCTGGTGCTGACCTCGGCTGAACTGGCTGGTCGGCTGGGTGGGTTCGGTGTCGAGGTGGCGGCGTTGGACGAGCCGTCGCTGGTGGGGGAGTTGGCGGCGCTCGACGGCGGGACGGTGGAGTGTGTGGTGTCGCCGGGACATCCGGCGTATGTGATCTACACGTCCGGGTCGACGGGCCGGCCCAAGGGTGTGGTGGTGACGCATGGCAGTGTGACCGGGTTGTTCGCGCAGACCGGGCCGCTGTTCGGCGGGTTCGGGGCGGATGACGTGTGGTCGTGCTTCCACTCGTTTGCGTTCGACTTCTCGGTGTGGGAGTTGTGGGGTGCGCTGCTGCACGGCGGCCGGGTGGTGGTCGTCCCGTACGGGGTGTCGCGCTCGCCGCAGGAGTTCCTGGCGCTGATCGAGCGCGAGCGGGTGACGGTGCTGAGCCAGACCCCGTCGGCGTTCTACCAGTTGGCGGCTGTGGAGGAGCAGCGGCCCGGGGCGGGGGCGTCGCTGCGTGCGGTGGTGTTCGGTGGCGAGGCGCTGGATCCGGGCCGCCTGGACGGCTGGTGGCGGCGTCATGGTGATGGTGGTCCGCGGCTGGTGAACATGTACGGCATCACCGAGACGACGGTGCATGTCACTTTCCGCGAGCTGGCCTCGGGTGAGGCTGGGCTGGACAGCGTGATCGGGCGCGGAATCCCGGGTCTGGGTGTCTTCGTGCTGGACGAGTTCCTGCGGCCGGTGCCGGTGGGTGTGACGGGTGAGATGTATGTCGCGGGTGGGCAGTTGGCGCGGGGGTACCTGGGCCGTCCTGGACTGACAGCCGAGCGGTTCGTGGCCTCGCCGTTCGGGGTGCCGGGCGGGCGGCTGTACCGCACCGGTGACCGCGCGAAGTGGTCGGGCGACGGCGAGTTGGTGTTCGCGGGGCGTGCGGATGAGCAGGTGAAGATCCGCGGTTTCCGGATCGAGCCTGGTGAGGTGCAGGCCGTCCTGGCCGCACACCCGGGCCTGGAGCAGGCCGTGGTGATGGTCCGTGAGGACGTGCCGGGTGACAAGCGCCTGGTGGCGTACGTCATCGCGGACGGCGACAGTGCCGAACTCACCTCATCCGTCCGTGAGTTCGTTGCTGAGCGGCTGCCGGCGTACATGGCTCCGTCGGCTGTGGTGGTGCTGGAGGAGCTGCCGCTGACGGTGAACGGCAAGGTGGACCGCAAGGCCCTGCCCGCACCGGAGTATGCGGCGGGTGCGGGTCGGGCGCCGGCGACGGTGCAGGAGGAGCTTCTGTGCCAGGCGTTCGCGCAGATTCTGGGTCTGTCGGCGGTGGGGGTGGATGACGACTTCTTCGCGCTGGGTGGACACTCGTTGCTGGCGATGCGGCTGCTGAGTCGGATCCGTTCGGTGCTGGGTGTGGAGTTGGCGGTCCGTGAGCTGTTCGAGGCGCCGACGCCGGCGAGTCTGGCGGGACGGCTTGGGCAGGCCCGTGAGGGCCGGTTGGCACTGCGTGCGATGGAGCGTCCGGAGCGGGTGCGGTTGTCGTTCGCGCAGCGCCGTTTGTGGTTCCTCGGTGAGTTGGAGGGCGCAAGCGCGACCTACAACACTCCGATGGCTTTGCGCTTGTCCGGGGAGGTGAACCGGGAGGCCCTCGCGGGGGCGCTGCGGGATGTCATCGGGCGGCACGAGGTGCTGCGGACGGTGTTCCCGGCAGTCGATGGTGAGCCGTACCAGCGGGTTCTCGGTGTGGAGGAGTGCGGGTTCGAGCTCTCGGTGGTCGAGGTGGCGTCGGAGGGGCTGGAGGACGCACTGGCTGAGGCGGGCCGGTATGCGTTCGACTTCTCGTCCGAGATTCCGTTGCGGGCGACGCTGTTCGCGGTGAGTTCGGTCGAGCATGTGCTGGTGCTGCTGTCGCACCACATCGCCATGGACGGCTGGTCGAGTGCTCCGCTGGTGCGGGATCTGTCGGCGGCGTATGCGGCGCGGTTGGATGGCGCGGCCCCGGTGTGGGAGTCGCTGCCGGTGCAGTATGCGGATTTCGCTCTGTGGCAGCGGGAGTTGCTGGGCGACGAGCGGGATTCGACAAGTGTGCTGTCGCGGCAGGTGGAGTACTGGCGTGGGGCGTTGGCGGGGGCTCCGGAGGAGCTGCCGCTGCCGTTCGATCGGCCGCGTCCGGCGGTTGCGTCGCACCGTGCCCACACCGTGGAGTTGGATGTTCCGGCCGAACTGCACGGACGTTTGGTGGAGTTGGCGCGTGAGCGTGGGGTGACCATGTTCATGGTGCTGCAGGCGGCTGTTGCGGTGACGCTCAGCCGGCTGGGTGCCGGGGCCGACATCCCGATCGGGTCGGCGATCGCCGGGCGTACGGATGAGGCGTTGAACGATCTGGTCGGGTGCTTCGTCAACACGGTTGTCGTGCGGACGGATCTGTCGGGAGATCCGACGTTCGAGGAGGTTCTCGGGCGGGTGCGCGAGGCGGGGTTGAGCGCGCTGGAGAACCAGGATGTGCCGTTCGAGAAGCTGGTGGAGGAGTTGGCGCCGGCGCGTTCGCTGGCTCGGCACCCGCTGTTCCAGGTCGTCCTGACCCTTCAGAACACCGGCTTGGTAGCGGATGGCGGTGCGCTTGACCTGCCCGGCCTGGTGGCTGAACCGTTGTTGTTGGGTCGGGCGATGGCGAAGTTCGACCTTGATGTGATCGTGGGTGAGGTGTTCGGTGCGCAGGGCGCGCCGGCGGGGATCCGGGGCATGCTGACGGCGGCGGCGGATCTGTTCGATGAGGGTGTCGCGGGTCGGGTCGCGGGCTCTCTGGTGCGGGTGCTGACGGCGATGGCCGATGACCCGCAGACCCGGGTCGACGCGGTGGACGTGCTGGGTGCGGATGAGCGTCGCCGGGTGCTGTCGGAGTGGAACGACACCGCTGCGGCCGGATCCGGGTTGATGGTTCCGCAGGTGTTCGAGGCGCAGGTGGCGCGGACGCCGGAGGCGGTGGCCGTGGTGTCCGGTGGCGTGTCGGTGTCGTATGCGGAGTTGGATGCGCGGGCGAACCGCCTTGCCCACTATCTGGTCAGCCAGGGTGTTGGTCCGGAGTCGGTGGTGGGGTTGGCGTTGCCGCGCGGTGTGGAGATGATCGCGGGGATTCTGGCGGTGTGGAAGGCGGGGGCCGGGTATCTGCCGGTGGACGTGTCCCAGCCGGCCGAGCGGGTCGCGTTCACGGTGAAGGATTCGCGGGCGCAGTTGGTGTTGACCACCGATGAGGTGCTGGAGGACCTGCCGTCGGTGGGTGTGCGTCTGGTTGCGGTGGATGGCACGTTGACGGCGATGCAGTTGGCGGCGGCGCCGACCACCTCGCCCGGCGTGGCGGTGGATCCGCGGTCGCTGGCGTACGTGATCTACACCTCCGGTTCGACGGGTCGTCCGAAGGGCGTGGCCGTTACGCATGGGGGCCTGGCGAACTACGTCTCCTCGGTGCCGGCCCGGATCGGTTTCGAGGGTGGGAAGTATGCGCTGTTGCAGGCGCAGGCGACCGACCTGGGGAACACGGTGCTGTTCGCGAGCCTGCTGTCGGGTGGTGAGCTGCATGTCCTGGACGAGGAGGCGGTCACCGATCCGCGCCTGGTGGGCGACTACCTGGCCGAGCACGGGATCGACTTCTTGAAGGTGGTGCCCTCGCACCTGGCGGCGCTGGGTGCGGTAGGTGGTTTGGAGCGGGTGCTGCCGGGCCGATCGGTGGTGCTGGGTGGTGAGGCCGCCTCGCCGGGGTGGGTCGATGAACTCCTGGCCGCCGCAGGCGAGCGGCGGGTGTTCAACCATTACGGTCCGACGGAAACCACGATCGGCGTGGCGACCACCCGTCTGACGCCGGGTGGGGTGGTGCCGGTGGGTTCGCCGGTGGCCAACACCCGCTTCTACGTGCTGGACGAGCGTCTCAACCCGGTGCCGGTGGGTGTGGAGGGCGAGTTGTATGTGGCGGGTGCGCAGCTGGCGCGCGGCTATGTGCGCCGTCCTGGCCTGACCGCGGAGCGGTTCGTGGCGTGCCCGTTCGGCAGCGGCATGGAGGTCCCCCCGGCCGAAGGCGGCGGACGGATGTACCGCACGGGTGACCGCGCGAAGTGGTCGGGTGATGGCGAGATCGTGTTCCTGGGCCGTGCGGACGAGCAGGTGAAGATCCGTGGTTTCCGGATCGAGCCGGGTGAGGTGGCCAGTGCCCTGACGGCTCACCCGCTGATCGCCCAGGCGGCCGTGATCGCCCGCGAGGACACCCCGGGGGACAAGCGCCTGGTCGCCTATGTGGTCGCGGACGACCCGGATGATGTGGACGACACGCTCGCGGACGGGGTGCGGACCTTCGTCGCTGCCCGGTTGCCGGAGCACATGGTGCCCTCCGCGGTGGTGGTGTTGGACGCCCTGCCGCTGACGGGCAACGGGAAGCTGGACCGCAAGGCGCTGCCCACGCCGGACTTCGCGGCGGCGGGTGGGGTGTCGAGTCGTGGGCCGGCATCGGTGCAGGAGGAGATCCTGTGCGAGGCGTTCGCCGAGGTCCTCGGGCTGGAGAGCGTCGGCGTCGATGACGACTTCTTCGCGTTGGGCGGGCATTCGCTGCTGGCGGTGTCGTTGGTGGAGATGTTGCGGGTGCGTGGGGTCTCGGTGTCGGTGAAGGCGTTGTTCCAGACGTCGACCCCGGCGGGCTTGGCGGTCGAGGCGGGTTCGGAGCAGGTGGTGGTGCCGGCGAACCTCATCCCCGAGGACGCCACGCAGATCACCCCGGAGATGCTGCCGCTGGTGGAGCTGACCGAGGCCGAGCTCGAGTCGATCGTGGCGAAGGTGCCCGGTGGTGCTGCGAACGTCGCGGACGTCTACCCGCTGGCCCCGATCCAGGAGGGGATCCTCTTCCACCACTTGATGAAGGCCGGGCGTGAGGGTGAGCGGGATGTGTATGCCGGGCCGACGGTGCTCGGGTTCGACTCCCGCATGCGGCTCGACTCGTTCCTGAAGGCGCTGCAGCGGGTGATCGACCGGCACGACGTGTACCGCACGGCGATCGTGTGGGAGGGTCTGCGCGAGCCGGTCCAGGTCGTGGCCCGACACGCCGAACTGCCGGTCCGGGAAGTCGTGCTGGACCCGCAGGGTGCGGACGCGGCGGAGCAGTTGCTGTCCGTCGGCGGCGCCTGGATGGAGCTGGACCGTGCCCCGCTGATGGACGTGCACATCGCCGCCGAACCGGATGGCGACGGCTGGCTGGCCCTGCTGCGTGTCCACCACCTGGTGCGGGATGACACAACGACGGAGGCGCTGCTGGGGGAGGTGCGTGCCTTCTTGACCGGGCGGGGTGAGTCGCTGTCCAAGGGGCTGCCGTTCCGCGACTTCGTCGTCCAGGCCCGCCTCGGTGTGCCGCGCGAGGAGCATGAGCGGTACTTCGCCGGGCTGCTGGGCGACGTCACCGAGACCACCGCACCGTTCGGCCTGCTGGACGTGCACGGAGACGGCGCGACCGCAGTATCGGCGCGTTCCTCGGTGGAGGCTGAGCTCACGCTTCGACTGCGGGCAATCGCGCGCCGGATGGCCGTGAGTCCGGCGACGGTGTTCCACCTGGCGTGGGCGCGGGTGCTGGCCGCGGTGAGCGGTCGTGAGGACGTGGTGTTCGGCACGGTGCTGTTCGGCCGGATGAACGCCGGGGCGGGTGCCGACCGGCTCCAGGGTCCGTGCCTCAACACGCTTCCGGTGCGGGTGCGGGTCGGCACCGTTGCGGTGGGCGAGGCGCTGGCCGGCATGCGGCGGCAGTTGGCCGAGCTGCTGGTGCACGAGCACGCGCCGCTGGTGCTCGCGCAGCAGGCGAGCGGTGTGGCCGGCGGCAGCCCGCTGTTCACCGCCCTCTTCAACTACCGCAACGGCCGCGGCGGTGCGACGGAGCCCGGCGCGGGCCTGGGTACCGGGTTGGAGGAAGTGCGGATCCTTGCCGCCGAAGGGGGCACCAACTACCCCCTGGTCGCGAATGTCGATGATGACGGGAACGGGTTCAGCCTGACCATCGAGGCGGTGGCGCCGGCCGATGCGGAGCAGGTGGGCACGATGCTGCACACCTGCCTCCTCCAGCTCGTGACCGCATTGGAGGAGGATCCGCAGGCGCGGTTCGCGGCGCTCGACGTGCTGGGTGCGGATGAGCGCCGACTGGTGGTGGAGAAGTGGAACGACACGGCGGTCGAGGTCGAGCCGTCGACGTTGCCGGGGTTGTTCGCGGCGCAGGTAGCGCGGACCCCGAATGCGGTGGCGCTGGTCTTCGAGGGCGTCGAGCTGTCGTACGCGGAGTTGGATGCGCGGGCGAACCGGTTGGCGCGGTTGCTGATCGGGCGTGGCGTGGGCCCGGAGTCGGTGGTCGCGGTGCTGATGGAGCGCGGCGTGGAGCTGGTGGTGTCGCTGCTGGCGGTGCTGAAGGCCGGTGGCGCGTATCTGCCGGTGGATCCGGAGTATCCGGCCGGTCGTATCGAGGCCGTCCTCGCCGATGCCGGGCCGGTGTGCGTGCTCAGCACGACCGCGCTGACCGGGGTGGTGCCGGATGGCGTGGCCCGGGTTGCAGTGGACGATCCCGCGGTGGTTGCGGAGTTGGCGGGTCTGTCGGCGCAGGCTCCCGTGGTGGGGGTGCTGCCTGCGCATCCGGCGTATGTGATCTTCACGTCGGGCTCCACCGGGCGTCCGAAGGGCGTTGCGGTGCCGCATGCGGGGATCGTGAACCGGCTTGCCTGGATGCAGAAGCTCCCTGGCGTGGCCATCGGTGTCGGGGATCGGGTGCTGCAGAAGACGCCGTTCGGGTTCGACGTCAGCGTCTGGGAGTTCTTCTGGCCGCTGGTGCAGGGCGCGGCGCTGGTGCTCGCCCGTCCGGGTGGGCACCGGGAACCCGCCTACCTGGCCGAGTTGATCCAGGGCGAGAACATCACGGTGACGCACTTCGTGCCGTCGATGCTGGAGGCGTTCCTGCGTGAGCCGGCGGCTGCCGACTGTGCCGGGCTGCGGGCGGTGTTCTGCAGTGGTGAGGCGCTGCCGGCGCCGTTGCGGGACCGGTTCCTCGAACTGCTGGACGGTGTACCGCTGTTCAACCTGTACGGGCCCACGGAGGCGTCCGTGGACGTGACCGCGGCGCGCTGTGCCGTCAGCGACGGTGCGGTGGTGCCGATCGGTGAACCGGTGGCCAATACCCGGGTGTACGTGCTGGACGCCTCACTGTCCCCGGTGCCGGTGGGTGTCGAGGGTGAGTTGTACCTGGCGGGTGTGCAGTTGGCGCGCGGGTACGTGGGGCGTGCCGGTCTGACGGCGGAGCGGTTCGTGGCCTGCCCGTTCGCCGAGGGCGGGAGGATGTACCGCACGGGTGACCGGGTCCGCTGGAGCGCCGATGGCCAGCTGGTGTATCTGGGTCGTGCGGACGAGCAGGTGAAGATCCGCGGTTTCCGGATCGAGCCCGGCGAGGTCCAGGCCGTCTTGGCCGCCCACCCTGCCGTGGCCCAGGCCGCGGTCGTCGCTCGCGAGGACGTCCCGGGTGACATCCGCCTGGTGGCGTACGCCGTTCCGGCCGGCTCGGACACGCCGTCGGACGAACTCGTGTCCCTGTTGCGGGAGTTCGCGGGTGAGCGGGTGCCGTCCTACATGGTTCCGTCGGCGGTCGTGCTGCTGGACGCGCTGCCGGTGACGGTCAACGGCAAGCTGGACCGCAAGGCCCTGCCCGTTCCGGAGCACACGACGGGTGGGGGCCGTGCGCCGGCCGGTGTGCGGGAGGAGATCCTCTGCGAGGCGTTCGCCGAGGTCCTCGGCTTGCCGGCGGTCGGGGTCGATGACGACTTCTTCACGCTGGGCGGCCATTCGCTGCTCGCGGTGGCCCTGGTGGAACGTCTGCGAGTGCGGGGTGTGTCCGTGGCGGTGCGGGCGCTCTTCGAGACGCCGACGGTGGCCGGGCTGGCAGCCGCACAGGCCTCCGAGGGGGTCGTGGTGCCGGCGAACGCCATTCCCGCCGACGCGCGGGAGATCACGCCGGAGATGCTGCCGCTGGTGGAGTTGGACGCCACCGAGATCGAGCGGATCGTGGCCACGGTCGAGGGCGGCGCGGCCAATGTGGCGGACGTCTACCCGCTGGCCCCGCTCCAGGAGGGCATGCTCTTCCACCACATGATGGCGGATCAGGCATCCGAGACGGATGTCTACATGCGGCCGGCGGTGCTGGGATTCGACTCGCGGGAGCGGGTGGACGCGTTCCTGGACGCGCTGCGAGCGGTGATCGACCGGCACGACGTCTACCGCACCGCGTTCGTGTGGGAGGGGTTGCGCGAGCCGGTGCAGGTGGTGTCGCGCCGGGTGGAGCTGCCGGTCCAGGAGGTCGTGCTGGACCCGCAGGGCCCCGACCCGGTCGAGCAGTTGCTGGCGATCGGCGGATCGCGGATGGATCTGACCCGGGCGCCCCTGATGACGGTCCACATCGCGGCGGAGCCCGGCGGTGACCGCTGGCTGGCACTGCTGCGAACCCACCACCTGGTGCAGGACCACACCTCGGTGGACGTGCTGTTCGGGGAGCTTCGGGCGTTCATCTCCGGTCGGGGCGACGCGTTGCCGGCGCCGCTGCCGTTCCGCGAGTTCGTCGCCCAGGCCCGCCTCGGTACGCCGCGCGAGGAGCACGAGCGGTACTTCGCCGAGCTGCTCGGCGACGTCACCGAGACGACGGCGCCCTTCGGTGTGCTGGACGCGTACGGCGACGGCAGTACCACCCGTCAGGCACGCCTTCTGGTGGACGATGAACTGTCCTACCGGGTTCGTGAGTTGGCGCGGCGCGAGGGCGTCAGTGCGGCCACCCTCCTCCACCTGGCGTGGGCTCGGGTGCTGGGAGTGATCAGCGGCCGTGACGACGTGGTCTTCGGCACGGTGCTGTTCGGCCGGATGAACTCCGGGGCGGGTGCCGATCGGGTGCCGGGTCTGTTCCTCAACACGCTGCCGGTGCGCGTGCGGTTGGACGCGCAGAGCGTGAGCGGGGCGCTGTCCGGGATGCGGCACCAGTTGGCGGGGCTGCTGGTGCACGAGCACGCGCCGCTGTCGCTGGCGCAGCAGGCGAGCGGGATGACGGGCGGCAGCCCGCTGTTCACCTCGATCTTCAACTACCGGCACATCCAGGCCGCCGCGCGGAACTTCGACTCCGACTTCGAGGGCGTCGGCATGCTCTCCACGCGGGACCTGACCAACTACCCCCTGAGCATCGCCGTCGACGACCATCAGACGGGGTTCGGCCTGACTGTCGACGCGGTGGCTTCGATCGACCCGCAGCAGGTGGGGTCGCTGTTGCAGACCTGCCTGCGCAATCTGGTCGCAGCCCTGGAGGATGCCCCGGAGCGGACGCGGTTGAGCGCTGTGGACGTGATGGGCGCGGATGAGCGTCGCCTGCTCCTGGAGGAGTGGAACGACACGGGTGTTGCTGCTCCTGTGCGGT